>NZ_VPBT01000033.1:0-24040 GCF_013418555.1 Acinetobacter sp. YH12134
GAATAATTCAAGTGAATTTGTTTGAAAGAAGAACTTTAAAAGCTTTATTTTCACCCGATAAAATACCCATAAAACAAGAGGAAGCTCAAATGAGCTTCCTCTTGTGAAAAATTGTGGGACAGCAATGACCTGAAGGTGCGCTTTTTTGTGCCTGAGGCTTAATGTGAGGGTGGTTGATGATGGGCAATTTCAATCTGGTTTAAAATATGATTGCTCATGTTCTTGGCCATTTCTTCTTTGGCAAAGTACACCTCACCGATATTGTCACGGCGAATGACTTCGGCTTCTTCTTTGCTTTCCGCGCAGATCAGCACCTGAATTTGCGGATTCAAAGTGGTGGCAATATCAACAATTTTATGAATATCAATAATGTCCATCGGTGAAATCACCAGTAAACGGGCATGTTGAATATGTGCCTGAATCAGTACTCCAGGCTCAGTGGCCACACCAGATACCGCAGCAATGCCTTTTTCCCGCAGGTTTTCGACAATCTCACGGTTTTCTTCGGCAATCACCACCTTGATATTTTCTGCCATCAGGTTTTTGGTAATGCGGCGGCCAACTTCACCATGGCCAATAATCACCACCTGATCACGCAGGTAATCTTGTGAAACTTCATCGGGTAACATCGCCAGCGGGTCGCCACTGCGTTCCAGCAAACGGGCTAGATGTGAGCGCTCGCGAATCCAGCGCTGTACCGGTTCAATCGCCGAAAACAGGAAGGTGTTTAAGGTAATGGAAATCAGGGCACCGGCCAGAATCAGGTTTTGACCTTCTAGAGACAGCAGCTGTAACGATACGCCGAGCGTGGCCAGAATAAAGGAGAATTCACCAATCTGCGCCAGTGAAGCACCCACCGTTAATGCAGTGTTAATCGGGTAGCGGAAGAACAGGACCAGGGCCATGGCGGCAATGGTTTTACCAATCATGATAATGCCGACCACTGCCAGCACATGCAGCGGTTCTTCCAGCAGAATCCGCGGGTCAAACAGCATCCCCACCGACACGAAGAACAGGATCGAGAAAATCTCCCGTAGCGGCAGGGTTTCTTCTTCAGCACGATGGCTAAAGTCAGACTCTTTCACCACCATACCGGCAAAGAAGGCGCCCAGTGCCATCGACACACCAAAGACTTTATAGGCACCAAAGGCAATTGACACGGCCGCCGCGACCACAGTCAGGGTAAACAGTTCACGGGAACCTAGACGCGCCACCACCTGCATAATCCAGGGTACCAATCGTTTTCCGACAATCAGCATAAAGGCAATAAAGCCGGTGACTTTTAACAGGGTAATGCCCAGTGTCAGCCAGATGTTTTCATCAGCTGCACTACCGGCAAGTGCCTGTCCACCCAACAGGACCGCAGTAGCCGGTAACAGTACCAGCACCAGTACCATCACCAGATCTTCGACCAGCAGCCAGCCCACGGCAATCTTGCCGTTGACCGAGTCTAGCAGGCCGCGATCCCCCAGTGCTTTGAGTAGAACTACCGTACTGGCACAGGACAGGCTAAGACCGAACACCAGTGCAGAGCCGAAACTCCAGCCCCACATCATCGAGACTCCAATCCCCAGTAAAGTGGCGACAGTAATCTGCAGGATGGCACCGGGCAGGGCAATCCGTTTGACTTGCATCAGGTCATTGAGCGAGAAATGCATCCCGACGCCAAACATCAGGAACATCACACCCAGTTCAGCCAGCTGGTTGGCCAGGTGAATATCACCGACCACGCCGGGCGTATTTGGACTAATCAGGATACCAGCCACCAGATAACCGATCAGGGGCGGTAAACGTAAACGGGCGGCAATATAGCCGAACAGTAAGGCCAGTCCAAAGCCGACAGCCAATAAGATAATAAGTTCTACATCATGCGGCACTAACAACTCCTTAAGCCAAGGTTAAGGGTAAAAAAGACAAGCACAGAGAGTGCCAGATTGAAAAGATCAGGAAATTTTAACAACTGGAAGAAAAAAAGTGCAAAAAAAAACGACCTGCAGAGAGGTCGTTTTTTTCAAAAAGCCAAAATTATTTGATTTTAGCTTCTTTGAAGATTACGTGTTGACGGATTTTTGGATCAAATTTTTTGATTTCCATTTTTTCCGGCATAGTACGTTTGTTTTTAGTCGTGGTATAGAAATAACCTGTACCAGCTGTAGAAACTAAGCGAATCTTATCACGCATTGTCCTGACTCCTTACTTAGATCTTTTGACCTTGAGCACGTAGGTCAGCAACAACCTTTTCAATGCCCAATTTGTCGATAATACGCATACCTTTAGTGGTTAAACGAAGACGTACAAAACGTTTTTCGCTTTCTAACCAGAAACGGTGGTGGTGCAGGTTCGGCTCGAACCGGCGCTTAGTTTTGTTGTTGGCGTGTGAGACGTTGTTACCAACGACTGGACGCTTGCCGGTAACTTGGCAAACCTTAGACATGGTGTAACTCCATTGATTTAGCCAACAGCAAATCTGTATGGCCAGTCAAAAATAAACGGATGAATTCATTCAAGGGGCGTTTTATACCAAAAATGCGCTTAAAAGACAAGCGATTTTCAGGAAAACGCAGCACGAGCCATGCTAATAGCTCATGCCTTGATCATTTAGCGAAGAAGCATCTTTGAAATTAGTCTGTGAATCGGCTTATTGAACGGCGGCAGGATGTATTTCAAGCTATACAGCTTCGGATTAGACATCACCGAGCGTTCATGCGACAAACTGAAGAATCCTTCGGGACCATGATATTTGCCCATCCCTGACGCACCGACACCACCAAATGGTAAGTCATCCTGTGCGACATGGGTCAGTACCATGTTTTGTCCGAAATGCCCTGAATGGGTACGCTGTGCGACATAGTCGGCACGCGCCTGATCAAAGTCGAAGTAGTATAATGCAAGTGGACGCGGACGGCTATTAATAAACTCGATTACATCATCAATTTGTTCATATTCCATGATGGGCAGCAGTGGTCCGAAAATTTCCTCTTTCATGATGCTCATTTCGGTGGTGACCCCGGTCAGTACGGTCGGAGCGACTTTGCGTACATCGTCCAGCAGTTCATTTTGCGGATTGATTTCAATCAGTTGGGCGCCCTGTTCACGGGCATTGTCTAAATAGCCCTGCAGCCGGTTGTACTGCTTGTCATTAATAATGGAGGTGTAATCCTGATTGTCGCGCAGACTTGGATACATCTGCTTAATATATTGTTCATAATGACCCAGGAATTCGGCGGTTTTGCCTTTAGGCAGGAACATATAGTCCGGTGCCACGCAGGTCTGTCCGGCATTCCAGAGTTTACCAACCGCAATCCGCTCGGCAACATCGGCCATATCACTTGATGGATGCACCAGCACGGGCGATTTACCGCCCAGCTCTAAAATCACCGGCACCAGATTTTCGGCTGCCGCCGCCATCACGGTTTTACCGACATTGGTCGAACCGGTAAAAATCATTTTATCGAAGGACAGATGACTAAAGGTATCGGAAATCGCACCGCCGCCGGTAATGACCGCCACCAGTTCCTGCGGGAAAGCCTCAGCAATGGCATTTTCCAGCACGCGGCCAAAATGCATCGAGGCACTGGAAATTTTAATCATGGCGTGGTTGCCGGCTGCTAAAGCGCAGATTAACGGACCGACCGACAGTAACAGCGGATAATTCCACGGTGCAATAATGCCGACCACACCCAAAGGCTGGTATTGCACCCAGGCTTTGGCCGGCTGATGAATAATTCCGACGTGTCGCTTGGACGGTTTCATCCAGCCGCTAAGGTTTTTGCTGTAGTATTTGATATGTTCAAGGCAGGTGAGTAATTCGCCAATTTTGGTCTCGTCCATCGAACGGTTACCATAGTCTTCATTAATTGCTTCGGCAAACTGATCCTGATATTTCACCAGCACCCGTTTTAACCGTGCCAGACGGTCAATCCGTTCTTTGGCAGTTGGCAGCGGATAGCGCTGATAGGCGTATTTCTGCAAGGCCAGAACATCATGTAAACGTTGTGCATCAAGGTTATGGGGCGTGCTGTCGGGAGTGGTCATCGAAGTTGTTTTTGTTTGACTGTTCATGGCGTGTTACCATTCGATTGAATCAATTAATTTAGTTTTTAGAGTATTTACTCTAAATAGTCAAGTTACTTTATCTGTTAGTTTCTTAACAGTTTGAAAGAATGGTTACTTTAGGATGTCACACTCGAAAACGGTGAAAACCAAAGAACGTATTTTGCAGTTAAGCCTGCAACTTTTTAATGAACGTGGCGAACGTGTCGTGACGACCAATCATATTGCAGCTGAATTGGGCATGAGTCCGGGTAATTTGTACTATCATTTCCGCAATAAAAACGAAATTATTAAAGAGCTGATGGAGCAGTATCAGGCCGAAACCCTGAGCATGCTGGCCTTGCCAGATGACCGTCCGCTGGATGCCAACGATAAGATTCATTACTTTCAGGTCCTTAGCAGCCAGTTATGGAACTACCGCTTTTTGCATCGGGATGTCTATCATCTGGTGGAAAATAACGAAGATTTCCGCAAAATGTATCCGCGTTTTGCCGGACAGGTGATGCAGCAGGGACAAAAAATTTATAAAGCTTTCGTGGAAGCCGGTTTAATGGAAATGACCGACTCGGAAATTGAAGCCTTAATTATTAACCTGTGGATTGTGCTGACCAACTGGACCAACTTCCTGTATATGTCGGGGCATATTACCGACTCGAATACGCTGGAAGAGAAGTGGGTCTGGCAGGCGCTGCGTCAGATGGTATTCCTGGAAGGGGCGTATTTGCGTGGTGAAAGCCGTCAAACCTATGAAGGCCTGTTACAGACCCTGGGTTCATCGGAACTGTTTGCCAGCTTATCTTCAAGCAAGAATACAGAAACTGATTCCCCTATTTAGTATGTTAAGGAAACGCGCTAGAATAGCCGGCTTATTTTTTCAATTTAACTGATTAGTGATATAAACCAACATGAATATGACGACTGCGAATACTGCACGTTTACTGATTACTTGTGAGGATAAGCCAGGTATCGTGCAGGCTGTATCGAGCTTTTTGTATCATCAGGGAGCAAATATTACCGCACTTGATCAATACGCGACTGAAGCTCAGGGCGGGCGTTATTTCATGCGCGTTGAATTCGAGCTGGATCATCTGCAAAGCCGTCGTGAAAGCCTGATCCAGACCTTTGCCAGCAATGTGGCCGAGCGTTATGAAATGCAATGGCGTCTGGCCTTGGTGGCCGATGTGAAAAAGGTCGGTATTTTAGTGTCTAAAGTCGATCATGCCTTGCTGGAACTGTTATGGCGTCATGCGCGTGGTGGTCTGCCGTGTGAAATCACCAAAGTGGTGTCGAATCACGAAACTTTACGTGAAGCGGTTGAGAACTTTGGTATTCCATTTGAAGTGGTGCCGGTTAACAAGGAAAATAAACGCGAAGCCTATGCCAAAATTGATGAATTGATGCAGGGCAATGATGTACTGGTGCTGGCACGTTATATGCAGATTCTGGATGAAGAATTTGTCAGCAAATGGGAAATGAAAGTGATCAATATTCACCATTCCTTCCTGCCAGCTTTCGTTGGCGCCAACCCGTATCAGCAAGCCTATGACAAAGGCGTGAAACTGATTGGGGCAACTGCGCACTATGTGACCGCGGATTTAGACCAGGGCCCGATTATCGAGCAGGATGTGGAGCGTGTCAGCCACGATTTTACTGTCGAGCAGCTGCGTGAACTGGGTCAGGATGTGGAGCGTAACGTGCTGGCGCGTGCAGTGAAATGGCATCTGGAAGACCGGATTATTGTCGATGGCAATAAAACAGTGGTATTCCAATAAGTTGTTGTGAATCACCAGATTTAAAGGCATACTTTTAGTATGCCTTTTTTATTGATTATTTGAAAAAGCCATTAAAATAGCCAAATTAATTGTTGCAAATGAAAACACTTCTCATTTATCATTGCGGTACTTTAATTGTGCTAACCGATGAGCTTGATAGGTCAAATCTGAAACTGGCTATCACCTCTTTAAGGTAACTGAGTTTAATGAGTCCATCTTCTACTCCCATGATGCAATCTCCTCATCCCATGAAAAAGAAAGTGCTGTCTGCACTGGTGGCCGTGGTTATTGGCCATATCGGGGTGTTGTGGGCGGTTAGCCAGATGGAATCACCGGAACTGAAACCGATTGACAAGGAGCCGCTAAAAGTCCGCTTTGTCAAAATTCAGGAACCCCCAAAACCTTTACCGCCACAACCAAAAGCAGAACCAAAACCGGCACAGCCTAAGCCACCAGAAGTCAAAGAAGTGAAAGTGGTTGAAAAACCATTGCCACCACCACCGAAAAAAGTGGAAAAAGTCCAGCAGGTGAAAAAGGCCGAAGCGCCAAAACCTGTGGTCAAACCGGTTGAGCCAACGCCGCAGCCAACCCCAACGGTTACCACCACGGTTTCTGAAACCAAAGTGGTGAAACCGGCACCGCAACAGGTGGTACAGCCTGCGCCAGTAGCGCCGCCTGCACCGGCTGTGCCAGCAACCAAATCGGTATCCATTGGGGGTTCGGGCGTGCAGTGGAGCCGCTCACCAAAACCATCGTATACCAACCGAGATTTACAGGGTGAAACCCGTAGCGTGGTGGTCTTAATTGAAGCCAATGAAAAAGGCTCAATCACCAGTGCGCGGATCACCCGTTCAAGCGGCATTGCTGCTTTAGATGAAAAGATTTTAAGCGCTGTGCGTAGTGCAAAATTCAAACCGTACAAGGAAAATGGCGTTGCTTATCCAATTCGTGCCGAGCAACCCTTTGAATTGACATTGAATCCTAACGGCTAACTTTAATCAGGAGTTCGAGTATGAACTTTTCAGTTTATTGGCAACATGCAGATGCAGTCAGCAAAACACTGTATTTCGTGTTACTGGCAATGTCGATTGCGACCTGGACAATTTTTGTGCTGCGTCTGATGGGCACCCGCCAACTTAAACAGCAAGCCTATGCTCAACTCGCTCAAGCGCTGAACAGCCTGAAAGCCAAATTTGCGCCTTTAAGTTTTGAACAGCGCAAGGCCGTGGCAGAGCAGGCGCTGTTACGCCAGATTTCGGCAGAAAAAGCCTCTGCAGAAAAAGGCGTATCGGTACTCGGAACTATTGCATCGCTGGCACCGTTTGTCGGTCTGTTTGGTACCGTATGGGGGATTTTCCACGCGCTGGTAGCGGTGGGTAAAAGCGGTCAGGCTGGCCTTGCCCAAGTGGCGACGCCTGTCGGTGAAGCACTGATCATGACCGGTTTTGGTCTGGCTGTCGCGATTCCAGCAGTTATTGCCTATAACATCTGTAGCCGTTTTAACCGGACCTTGTCACATGAGCTGCAAGATCATGCACACAACCTGTTAATTGACACCATGCTACAGCAGGATTCTGCGACCGCTCAGGCTGAAGTGAAAACTGCACAGCAAGGTTTAGTGGGAGGTCAGGCTTAATGGCATTTCAATTGGGTGAAGACAACGATAGCGGCATGAATGAGATGAACCTCATTCCGCTCATCGACATTATGCTGGTCTTGATGATCATCTTCCTGGTGACAGCGACCGTTGCCAACCCATCAATACCATTAACCTTGCCAGAAACCACGGCAGAAATTATTGATCCACCACCACAGGCGATTACCGTTAGCATTAATGCTTCGGGTGAAGTGGCCTGGGATGATCAGATCATCAGTCTGGATGAGCTGGAAAACCGTTTAAATGCGGCAGGCGAGCAGGAACGTAAGCCAACGGTACAATTACGTGCCGACAAAGATGCCCGTTATGATACCGTTGCCCAGGTAATGTCACGTGCGAGTGAAGCCGGACTCAGTGATATTGCCTTTGTCAGCGATAACTAAACGTGACAGGCCAGACTCAGGACGACCCATCACGGGTCGTTTTTTTATGGCAGCTGTTTATGTGCAAATTGCAGGAAAAGCGTGCAGCACATATTTTAAATGCCTGCCAATTCAATTAAGGTAGGCTAGGGAAAAACGAGAATTTTCAAGGAATTTTGGTGAAACAACGACAGGCACTGGATGCCAGAGCAGCCAGCATAATGTTTGTGCTGTGTATTTTCTGGGGACTGCAGCAGGTGGTGCTGAAAATTGCCGCGCCTGATATTTCACCGCTAATGCAAATGGCGCTGCGTTCCGGGATTTCTGCGCTGCTGGTCTGGCCGTTAATCCGGCTGGCTCAAGGTGTGCATTTATGGACACCGACGTATTTGTATCCGGGCTTGCTGGTCGGGCTGCTATTTGCCGCCGAATTTTTTATGCTGGCTGAAGCCATCCGCTTTACCTCGGCCTCCCATACCGTGGTGCTGCTGTATACCGCGCCAATTTTTGTAGCTTTAGGTCTGCACTGGAAGCTGCCCAGTGAACGGCTTTCCCTGCTGCAATGGAGCGGTATTCTGCTGGCTTTTCTGGGCATTGTGGTGACTTTTTTGGGGCGTGACAGTCAGCTCAGTGCCGCAACCAGTTCCATGCTCTATGGCGACTTTCTGGCTTTATGTGCCGGTATTTTATGGGCGGCCACTACCATAGCGGTGCGCTTAACCCCGCTGGCCGAAGCACCAGCCACCCAAACCTTATTCTATCAGCTGCTGGGCGGTTTTATCGTGCTATTCCCTTTGGCCTACTGGTCCGGACAGGCGGTGGTGCACTGGAGTCCGGTCGCTATTGGCAGCCTGTTGTTTCATGCCATTCTGATTTCTTTTGCCAGTTATTTAATCTGGTTCTGGTTACTGAAAAACTATCTGGCCTCACGCTTGGGGGTATTTTCTTTTTTAACCCCATTATTTGGGGTGCTGTTCGGCGTGTGGCTGCTGGGTGAGCAACTGGAACACAGCTTTATTATGGGTGCTATCCTGGTGATGCTGGGCGTGGTTATGGTCAGCGCACAGGGCTGGTTCAAGCGGCGCGTGGCCTGATGCTGAGCCAATCACAACGCTTTACTGCACTGGGCTTGAGCTCACTGCTGATCTGGGCCAGCCTAGTAGGTGTGGTCAAGCTGATTAGTGAGCAGCTCAGTCCGGTGCTGGCACTTGCGCTTATTTATAGTGTCAGTGCGCTGGTGATTCTGCTGCACCAAGGTTGGCCCAAACTTAGCCAGATGCCGAAAATCTATCTCTGGGGGAGTGGGGCATTATTTGTCAGCTATGAAATTCTGTTCCTGCTGTCGATTGCTTTATCGACACAGCGCGAACAGGTGCTGATGATTGCCATGATCAATTATCTGTGGCCGCCGCTGAGTATTGTGCTGGCGATTCTGGCCAAACAGCTGCGTTATCACTGGGCGGTAATTCCAGGCTTTTTGCTGGCCGTACTGGGCTTGATGCTGGTGGTCAATCCGGAGATCTGGAACTTGGCCCAGCTCTGGAGCGTACTGACGGAAAATCCGTTGGCTTATAGTCTGGCATTTTTAGCGGCCTTGTTATGGCCCTGCTACGGGGCGCTGACCCGAGCCTATGCCCAAGGCAGCAATGCAGTGTCACTGTTTTTTGTGGTGACTGCGGGTTTGCTGTGGGCGCTGCATGTAGGACTGGATGAGCCATGGCAATGGCCAAGCCTTTCGCTATGGGGATGGATTGTGCTGGCCGGTGCCCTGATTGGGATGGCCTATCATAACTGGAACCAGAGTATTCAGTTTGGTCGTATTCAGCTGCTAATTCTGGCCACCTATTTTATTCCGGTGCTGTCTTCATTGATCTCGATGTGGCTGTTGCAGCTACAGCCTGGCTGGGTGTTCTGGCTCGGCTGTAGTCTGGTCAGTCTGGGTGCGCTGATCTGCTGGAAAAGCACCAGCGAAATTTCCGCTTAGCTGGCGCTTATTTCCCGGCCTTAAAGATCAGCAGGTGCTACCTCTATTTTTCTTCAAAAATTTTCGACAATGGAATCGACAGCTTGGCTGCCAGATAGTCATCGGCTTCAATCAGCGCCGGTCCGAGTTTCTGCATCCATTCATCATCCGGATGAATATTGCCGACATCTTTGCGCTGCGGCAGCGGATAAGGCAGCTGGGTATAAAAACTCCAGAAATTGACCTGCGATAAATTTCGTACCAGCACCAGTTCATCGTTATCGGTGCGTTTAATCAGGTTTTGCTGCTCCAGCATCCAGATATAATTCGGTAAACGGCCAATTTCATCGCGGCCCAGTACTTCCAGTGCTTCCTGCTCGGTCACGCTTTCGCCTTTTTTCTGTTTTTGATAAAACAGCTCCAGCAGGTCCAGCAGCATAATCATCGGATGGCGTTTCTGGTCTTTGCCGGAATTAAAAGCGGTGAGGGCAAAGCTGATTTCCACGCCCAGCAAAATAATATTCCACGACAGAAAAATCCACAGCAGGAAAATCGGCACGGCAGCAAAGGCGCCATAGACAATTTCATAACTGGTGAAATTCGACATGATAAAGCCGAACAGGTTTTTTAATGCCTCAAACACCACCGCACTAAAGATGCCGGCAATCAGCGCGGCTTTAATCGGCACATTGCGGTTGGGAATGGTCCAGTACAGAATAAAAAAGCCGACAATGGTCAGGGAAAAGGAAATGATCCACAGAATAAAAGCACCGTTGACCTCATAACCGGCAAAGTTATTGCTCAGTACATTCATCGAGGCAACGGTAGATGACAGCACAAAGGCGCTGCCAAGTAAAATCGGCCCCAGCGAAATAATGGTCCAGTAGCGCATAAAGCCCATAATCCCGCCTCGGGTTTCTTTTACCCGCCAAATCCGGTTAAAGGCAGTTTCGATACTGGTCAGCATCAGTACAGTGGTAATGAACAGGAACAGAATCCCGATAATGGTGAGATTGCTGGATTTATCGGTAAAGGCATTCAGGGCCTTATCAAAGGCGATGGTGGTTTTGGGCAGAAAGTTGCTGTAAATCAGCTGCTGTAACTGCTGACGCGCCGGTTCTAAAGCTTTAATCGAGGAGATGATGACCAGAAAAACCGTCAGCATTGGCACCACCGCAAACAGTGTGGTATAGGTGAGCGAGCCGGCCTGTTCACGACAGCGGTCTGCTTCAAAACGGCGTAATACAAACAGCACGAATTGGAACCACTGGTGGTCATAAAAGGGCAGCTTTTTTAAATACTCAACAATCATGCGGCTAAAGTCTCGATTTTTTTAGTGATCTTTCTGTGTTTTCCTGTGCCAGCTTAACCAAAAATACAGCAAAATACCGTATAGTTTTCTTTTTTACTCTACAGATAACATTATGCAACCCTATGTTTTAGTTCTGTATTACAGCAAATATGGCAGCACCCGTGAAATGGCCCATCTGATTGCCAACGGGGTAGAGGCAGCAGGCGTAGCGGTAAAAATACGTACAGTACCGAATATTGCCGCGGTGGTCAAAACTGCCGAGCCGAGTATTCCGGCCGAAGGTGATATTTACTGTAGCCTGGATGACCTGGCCAACTGTGCCGGTCTTGCGCTTGGTTCGCCGACCCGTTTTGGCAATATGGCCTCGGAAATGAAATTCTTTTGGGATCAGACCACTAGTCTGTGGCTGAGCGGCGCTTTGCACGATAAACCGGCCTGTGTATTTACTTCATCGGGTTCACAGCACGGTGGCCAGGAAAGCACTTTGCTGACCATGCTGCCGCCGTTATTTCATCATGGCATGATGATTATGGGACTCAGTAATGCCCATCCGGCTTTATCCAATACCAAAACCGGCGGTACGCCTTATGGTGCGTCGCATGTCAGTGGCCCGCGTCATGACCAGAGTTTAAGTCAGGATGAAAAGAAACTTTGTGAAGCGCAAGGATTACGTTTAGCGGACGTGGTGAAAAAACTGCACAGCGCTTAAAAAATAGCTTTAAAAAAATAGCAGCAGCAAGGCCAAAATAGCGCTCAGATCCGTTAATGGCTTTCTGCTGTTGAGGCTGGTTTTTTGATTGTTAATTTAAATGAATTTCATGTGAAAATGACTGCTTCTGGTGATTTTCGATCACCCCGATTCGGCATCTAATAGTCTTTCTATACACAGCCTATGCTGTGACGGTTCTCTCCCTATTCATGATCGGTTGGGTGCTTTCCTGTGGAGGAAAAGAGCACCTTGCCGTCATGCACGCTGAGAAAAATCCAAACTACTGAGGAATACGAGATGAAAATGTGGTTCGTTATGGGATTTAGTGTGCTGAGTCTAAGTCTGGTGCTGTCCTGCAGTAGCAAGCGTGGTGCATCATCCGGATTATCCTGAAGAAAAAAGCACAAACCAAAGCCAAAGATCAGGCCAGCTCAAAAGAGCCAGCGGCGACTGAACAAGGCGCCCCGACACAGAAGTAATGTATGCGGTGCTCCGTTGGTGAGCTCGCACCCTCCATCGACCTCACCTCAAAGGTGTTAGAGTTTTTCTTTAAAGCGGTGTTTGCAGTTGAGGCACTGAAAATCCAGGAAGATATTCTGGTCCACAATGACCCCGGCTTTTTTACCAAAGCGATGACCCAGAAAACCGCCGGTAATGCCGACACTAATTGCACCCACAAAGGTACCAATGGTACCGCCCATAATCACCCCCAACGGTCCCGCCACGGTGCCTATGGCAGCGCCTAAAGAGGCACCGGAGGCGGCCCCGCCGACAGTTCCGGCTGCTGTTCCGGCCGACCCGAGCAATACTCCGCCAATTTTTTGTAAGTTTTGTTCATGGTTGCGCTTTTCAACCTGATTTGAGCCACATTTCGGACAGACGATACTGTGTTCCATCAACGGATTGTCTTGTGTCATGAGTGTAGAGTGCCTTCTAAAAATGCTGGGTCAATCCAAAGAGCCAATAGCTTAGGACAAAAGGCGTTAGCTGACCTTGGTCAAAACGCTCAGAATTTGCCGTTAGGCTTATGCTAAGCCATTCGGTCTGGAGCGTGGTAGAGAATTTTGTAAATCACATCGCCATAAAAAAAAGAGCACCTGAGTGCTCTTTTAGATATAAATTGCAGACAAAGTCTTAGTCGCGAACAAATTCAACCGTACCATTGGCCAGTGACTTCACACGCGCCAGAGATTCAACCCGGTAGCCTTTTTCCAGGAGCAGGTCACGACCTGGCTGGAAGGATTTTTCAATCACAATACCAATACCGACCACTTCTGCTTGGGCCTGATGAATCAGATCAGCCAGACCTAAAGCCGCCTGGCCATTGGCCAGGAAGTCATCAATCACCAGCACTTTGTCGCTTGAGCTGATGTGCTTGTTTGAAATTGCGATGGTGCTTTCGACCTGTTTAGTGAATGAAAACACTTTAGAGCGATACAGGTCATCTTTTAGGGTTAAAGACTGATATTTACGTGCAAAAATCACGGGAACGCCCAGCTCTAAACCTGCCATGACTGCCGGTGCAATACCTGACGCTTCAATGGTAATAATTTTGGTGATGCCGGCATCTTTAAACAAACGCGCAAATTCTTGACCAATTTGCTGCATCATGACCGGATCAATTTGATGGTTTAGGAAAGAATCGACTTTCAGAACTTCTTCAGACAGAACGATACCTTCAGCTAAGATTTTCTGTTCTAGTGCGTGCACGGGAGAATCCTCAACAGCAGGTGCTTTTTAAAGCAAAAGCGTATTTTAAAAAGCACCTGAAAAAATGCAAGCAAAAATCGAGAAAATGATTAACTTGTTGGGCCTTTATAGCCGGTTAACAGCAGGCCATAAGAGTTCTTCTTGTCCAGATGGGTCACTTTCACCGGTAAGTAGTCCAGTTTTGGCGCTAACCAGAAAATGGTTTCACGGCCCGGCTTGTCATGCTTAATCGCCACTTTAATGGTGTCAAAGGTGCCATAATTGGTTTTTACGCTTTCACTGCCTTGGCGTACAAATTTACGTGCTTCGACCTCCTTGGCATCGGCCAGGTAATAGGTCGATTTGAGCGAACCATTTTTTAAGTCTTCACGAATCTGCAATTCGGCATTCAGCTCATCGAGTACACCGGCTTTCCAGGCAAATGAACGCGACTCTTTGTCTTTTTTGGTATTAATCTTTTTCGCCGCCGGATTAAAGTGAATACTCATAGTGTTGTTATGAATCAGGATTTTGCTGCTGCGGCTAAAGCTGGAAGAACCAATTTTGCCATTTTCAAAGGTGAAGCGGCTGGTTTCCGTGGCCGAAGCAATCCCGCCGGCTTTGGCGGCAAAAACATAGTTCCACTGATTGCCGGATTTGCTTAGGGTTCGGGTCGCAGAGCCAAGGTTTTTGCCGTTATAGCTGAACTGATAACTGGCCTGGAATGGACTCATGGCAAAAGTCTGGCTTGAGAACCCTGCAAATAACAGTGCAGTCGAAACTCCCGCTGCCATGCCCATCGTTTTCAATACGTGTTTAGCCATAAGTAAATTGTTTCCTATGCTGTAAATAAGCGCACATTGTGCTTTGTTCTATTATGCGCTTGAATGATGAAGAGAAAATTTGCAAATATGCACTTTATGTAAAGCTTGTGTAGCAATCCTGATAGGTATCTGCAATCTTTTTCCCTGAGCTTTTAGCTCTTTTTCTGTTTGATGGGCGTCACTTCTGTGGCCGTTTGTGCTTCTTCGGCTTCTTCACGATCGCGATCTTGAGCAATTTTTCGAAATAGGGCGGTTAGGTTGACATTGCCCATGACCACCAGTTCGGCTTCACGCAACACCGCATGATTGACATGCACTTTGCCCAGAGTGTCAATGATCGAGCGGTTCTTGCCCAGCCAGCGGTTCAGGTCTAAATGTAATAGATCATCTTTAACTTTAATCACATTCAGTTTTTGCAGAATCATGCCCAGTGGATCTTTGTTCAGCACTTTCTGATAGAAGAACAGCGCAAACCGCACACCCAGCTTATGCAGGATGCTTGGATATTTGGCTTCAATCACCTGGGTATCACTAATCTGTTCAAATACAATCAGCTGGACATTTTTATTCAGTTCCATCTGCACCAGTTTCAAATCTACCGACAAAGTAATATACAGCCCGTTGTAGTCCAGGGTCGCATACAGACGCAGCCAGTCGTCATGTAAATCGGCATGTAAGTCTTTCAGCATTTTGACATTGTCGGTGACAAAGCGCTGAAAGGTCGCATTCAGAAAAACCTGAGACATTGGAAATTCGCGCTCATCTTCAATAAATCCTTCAGCCTTCTGATACATCTGACGTAAACGTTTTGAAATGAGAGAGATAAGAGGGGACATACAGGGCATTCCAATGGGTTAATCTTTATTAACTTTGCAGAGATCTTGTCGAATTGTATTAAAAATACGCCAATTGAAGCTTGCAGTTTAGCAAAATAAACTGCACCATTTTCAAGATTTTATTTATCGTGACACGACATGTTGACGAGTGTCTCGCTTTTTTTCAAAAGTAAAAACCAGTCTTATTTTATCTCGTTTTATACGATTTGGGGAATCCGCGATTTTGTCGGATTAATGTGATGTTAAAGAAATTTCATTTTGCACCTTTGACGCAGCAGTGGTGGAAAGATCCACTATTTGGCACCGTACTGACGCTGGCGGCACTTTCGCATCTGGCTGTGTTAACGGTGCAATTTGTCATGCCACAGCAAAGCGATGCCGCGGTCAAGGAAATTGCAGTCAGCTTAAGACCAAGTGCCACCGAAATTAAGGATGCCGACTTTTTAGCACAGGCCGACCAGCAGGGTTCTGGCACCTTCCGGGAAGCGCACCGCATGTCCAGCGATATGCCCGCACCAATGATTGAACAGAGTGCCGGTGATCAGCAGCTGGAAAGTCTTGAGCGTTTGCAGCAGCAGCGTGAACTGAGCTTTGAAGAAAAAGTGCTAATGACCACCTTAAGCTGGCAAAAGCAGGCGGCGGAAAACCAGCGTAAAAAAGCGCTGGAAGAATTAAACAGCCAGTTTCAGGCCAAAGCGGCGATGGTGGCCAGTCTGGAAGCGCAGTATTTACAGCGTCAGCAAAATTTCAGCCGTCAGCAGAAAATTAAAACCGTAGATGGAATTCAGGCCAAGCAGGATGTCGCAGCCGGTTATCTGGAAAAATTCCGTCAGAAAGTCGAATTTTATGGTAACCGTTATTATCCGGAAGCGGCCAAGCAGCAACAGTTGGCCGGTGAAGTACGTTTAATGGTGATTTTAAATGCCAACGGCGGGATTCGCGCGATTCGTTTAATTGAAAGCTCGGGGCATGCCATGCTGGATGAAGCTGCTAAAGCCTCAGTACGAAAAGCTGCTCCTTTTGGTGCCTTTGATGCCAAGATGAAAGATATTTCCGAGCTACGCATTATCCGGACCTGGCGTTTTGATCCGGCTGAGGCGGAGTTTGAGGTGCGCTAGCGTTTGTAGTGACGTAATACTTCACAAATTTCAACACTGAAATTTTCATACCAAGTGTTATGTCCGAGTTGTTGTGCGACTTGGTGTTCCGCATCTAAATGCCAAGCGTGTATATTTGAAAGATCATGCCAATAGGATAGGGCGATTTCAGATAAACCTTCTGTTAATGTTTCAAAATGAATGCAGCGGAATTGGCTTAAGGCTTTCTGACATAACTGCTGTGCTGTGGCAAAATACAGAGGATCAAGTTTTTTAATTTTCGCTTTAAAAATAACAACGTATTTCATGATTGTGGCTTATCTATTTTTATTCATCTCATCATAAAATAAACCCTATAAAAAAAGCGAGCCTAAGCCCGCTTCTTCATTTTTTACTTTAATCGCGTTCTAAATACGGGTTTTCAAAACCGAGCTTATCCAGAATTTCAATTTCAATGCCTTCCATTTCTTCAGCATCTTCATCTGAAGTTTCATGATCATAACCCATCAAATGCAAGGTGCCATGCACCAGCATATGGGTGAAATGGGTCAGCGGTGCTTTGCCTTGCTCATTCGCTTCGCGTAGCACCACCGGAATACAGATCACTAAATCTCCAATGGGGAAAGCATCAAGAAATTCGGCCATTTCATCGGGCAGTTCACTTGGGAAAGACAGCACGTTGGTCGGTTTGTCTTTCAGGCGATATTCCAGATTCAGTTTATGGCTTTCTTCATTGTCGACACAGGCGATCCCGATTTCACAGTCACTTTGGGTGCCAATATGTCGCAAGGTGGTTTCTACAACTTTTTTGATATAGCTACGTTTCAAGACCAGTTCAGGGGCTTGAACATCCTGTTGTAGAGAAAGACTCAGTTTCAAAATATATCCTTAGATCAGTTTAGTCCTGCGCATCGGCCTTGGCATCGTTTTCTGCAATCAGCGCTTCCTGACGGGCTTTGCGTTCGGCACGGGCTTCTGCACTCAGACGTTGTTGCTCACTGTCCCAGCCTTCGTAGGCTTCAACAATTTTTTGCACCAGTTGATGACGCACCACATCACGTGAATGGAAACGGGTAATATGAATTTCCTTGACGTGCTCCAGCACGCGCAGGGCATGCGCCAGACCAGACTGCTGACCACGCGGTAAATCGACCTGAGTCACGTCACCGGTAATTACGGCACGTGAGCCAAAGCCCAAACGGGTCAGGAACATTTTCATCTGTTCTGGTGTGGTGTTCTGCGCTTCATCCAGAATCACAAAAGAATGGTTCAGGGTACGACCACGCATATAGGCCAGTGGCGCGACTTCAATCACCTGACGTTCAATCAGCTTGGCGACTTTTTCAAAGCCGAGCATTTCATATAACGCGTCATACAGCGGGCGCAAATACGGGTCAATTTTCTGGGTTAAATCACCCGGCAGGAAACCGAGTTTTTCACCGGCTTCAACCGCAGGGCGGACCAGTAAAATCCGCTGGATTTCATTACGCTCCAGCATATCGACGGCTGCAGCTACCGCCAGGTAGGTTTTACCGGTTCCTGCTGGGCCAATCCCGAACGAAATATCGCTTTGTAAAATACGCTGCACATAACGTTTCTGGTTGGCACCGCGCGGGTTAATCCGGCCTTTGCGGGTCTGTAACCAGACCGCATCTAAACCGGTATGTTCCTGCTCTTCATCAATCTGCAATTCACGGTCAGTCTGGCTGCCCTGAATCATCATGTGTAAGGTGTCGGCACTAATCTGGCTGGAATTTTCCGATTCTTCATATAAACGCTGAAGCAAGAGCTCGGCTCTCTCAACTGCATCTATTTCACCATCAATAAAAAAGGCATCACCTCGATGAGAAATTTGCACATCTAGACGCTGTCCAATCTGTTTCAAGTGGCCGTTATAAGCACCGAGCATGCTTTTGAGACGTTCCATTGAAATGCCAGGAAAATTTACTGTACGTCGAATTGCTGCAGTCAAGAGAATTCCTTATTCAGAAGTAGTCGTATTGTTCCCTTACATTACGCCACGTCTGGTTCAAGATTCAAGAGTTCACCATAAACTAAATTTAAAGTTTTAATCTCGGTAATCTCAATCTCCGCAAAGCGTCCGACCCAAGCCGGATCACCAATAAATGTTACCAAACGTGTATTGTCTGCCGTGCCGACCAGTACATTCGGATCTTTGTTCGACACGCTCTCAATTAACACACGTTGCACGGTGCCGAGCATGGCATCAGTTTTGTCAATACTGGACTGTTTAATCCATTGCTGCACTTTGGCCAGACGTTCTTTTTTGACATCTTCCGGAGTGTTGTCCGGCAGTTCAGAAGCCGGGGTGCCCGGACGTTTTGAATAGACAAAACTGTACGAATGATCGAAGTCCATATCCTGGATAAACCGATAGGTTTCTTCAAAATTCTCGTCAGTTTCGCCCGGGAAGCCAATAATAAAGTCGGAAGATAAATGCATGTCCGGACGCACTTTACGTAACTTGGCAATTTTTTCGATGTAAACATCAATGGTGTGGTTACGTTTCATGGCCTGTAATACATCATTGGAACCACTTTGTACTGGCAAGTGCAAATGCGACACCATTTGTGGCAAGTCACGGTAGCACTGAATCAGGTCATCATTAAATTCTAGTGGATGCGAAGTGGTATAACGTAAACGGCCAATCCCCGGAATTTCGGCGACCAAACGCAACAGGTCAGCAAAGGTACAGATGTTGCCGTCAAAAGTTTCACCGCGATAACCATTCACGTTCTGACCGAGCAGTGAAATCTCACGTACGCCTTTTTCTGCCAGACCAGCAATTTCCGCCAGGACGTCATCGAGTGGACGTGAAACTTCTTCACCACGGGTATAGGGCACCACGCAGAAAGAACAGTATTTGGAACAGCCTTCCATAATCGACACAAAGGCTTTAAAACCTTCGACGCGCGGTTCTGGCAGGAAGTCGAATTTTTCAATGTCCGGGAAAGAAATATCCACCAGCTTGATTTTTTCTTTTTTCGGTTTTTCAACCTGATCATTATGCTGATCCAGCATTTGTGGCAAACGGTGCAAGGTCTGTGGGCCAAACACCATATCGACATACGGCGCACGTTTTTGAATATTGTCGCCTTCCTGAGAAGCAACACAGCCACCTACGCCAATCACCAGATCCGGATTTTTTTCTTTCAGTTTGCGCCAGCGGCCCAGTTCCGAGAACACTTTTTCCTGAGCCTTTTCTCGGATGGAACAGGTGTTCATCAGCAGGATATCGGCATCGGCCGGATTGCTGGTTAGCACATAGCCGTGAGAATCGCCTAAAAGATCTGCCATACGATGACTGTCATACTCATTCATCTGACACCCTTGCGTTTCGATGTACAGCTTTTTCACTGAACCGTCGGCTGGGGTGTGCTGTGGCTGGGTAACAGTGTTTTCTGCGGCAGCTTTGGCACCATTTGGAATGAAGGTTTGAACCGTCATGTAGGCTCCTGAAGGATAAAATCGAGATCGTCCGTTCTGAAATGTTTGAACGGCAGAGGTGATAGAAAAACGCGTATTTTAACAGGAACTGGGTATAAACTTATAGCCCTAAATGAGGGAAGCAGAAGATTGATTTATCAATTAAAATTGTTCGAAAATTAATATTGTTTAATCATGAGGTTACATAACACAACAATTGAGGTGTTTGAGAATAATGAAACTGTTTTAGTATATTGCGGTAAGAGAGGAGAGGCGAAGTAATGACTGAAAATAGGCACATGCGCACATGGACTGAAAAGAAAAGAATTTTTTGCAAAAAGCTTGTGTTAGGTTTGGCATCACTGAGCATTTTCCCAACCTTGTACGCAGCCGAAGAGCAGTTTAATGATGCGCTGCGGGCAGCCAATGCCAGTAACCTCTCTTTATTGCAGCAATATCAAAGTGTCATGCAAAATGATGTGCTCGGCTATTATCCGGAATACTGGATTTTAAATACCAATCTGGCCACTCAGTCACCCGCCTCGATTGTGCAGTTTGCCCAGCGTTATCCACAGTCGGCCATGGCAGAAAAACTGGCCGCTGACTATGTCGAAGAAAAAGTCAAACAGGCCGATTTTAGCAATGCTGTATCAGTGCTGCCCTATGTGACCAATGCCGACCGTGCCGAAAGCTGTGCCGTGGCGCAGGTGCGTGCCCAGTCGGGTGATCCGCTGGTTTTTGCCGAATTTAAAGATGTCTGGCTAACCACCAATTCGCAGCCGGAATCCTGTACCGGTCTGGGCCGGATGATGTTATCCAGCCCACTGATGACCCAGGAAGATAAACAGCAGCGTTTGTGGGTGCAGCTGCGTGCCGGCCAATCCGGACAGGCGCTTGCCACTGCACAGGGACTAGGTTTAAACCTGAGTCTGTCGCAGCTGAACAGCATTCAGGCCAACCCGCTTAACTATTTATGGTCTGCACCAAAAGCCAGTGCTGAAGATCAGGCTTATCTGATTTATGCCTTGGGCCGCCTGGCCGATACCGACCTGAACTCGGCTCTATCTGCGGTGAAACGTGCTGCAGAAGGTACCCCGCAGTCGGTGCAGCGCGCCTTGTATCGTGCTGTGGGCTATATTGGCGGCACCACCGTCATGAAGAACAATTTTAACCGTGAAGTACTGAATGCGCTGGATGCCAGCTATGGACTGCCATTTAGCCCGGAAGAAGCGGAAATTTATGCCCGTCAGGCGATTCGTTTTGGTGCTTGGGAAAGTGTAATTCGCGCGATTGATGCCATGAGCGTGTCGCAAAAGCAGGAAGACCGCTGGCAGTACTGGCTGGCGCGTGCCTCTGAGCAGCGTGGCGATGCCACTTCAAAACGCAGTGCTGACGCGATTTATAAACGTTTGGCTCAGGGTGATGATTACCACAATTTGCTGGCCAAAGATCAGCTCGGATACAGCTATTCTTCGATTCCTGTGAGCCGTGAGCCAAGTTCGCAGGATATGCAGCGTTTAAATCAGGATATTCACTTTAGACGTGCCTTTGCCTTGCGCCAGATTAATGCACCGGCCAGTTATATTAACCGTGAATGGAACTGGGCTGTGCGTCAGGCCTATTTAAAACATGATGATGGTCTGTTATTGGCTGCAGCCAAACGCGCCACCGATATGGGCTGGTATGACCGGGCCATTTATGCGGCAGACCGCACCACCAAGCAGCATAACTATCAGTACCGTTATGCTATGCCGCACAAGAATTATGTGGTCAGCCACAGCCAGAACGCCGGGATTGATCCGGCTTGGGCCTATGGCCTGATGCGTCAGGAAAGCCGTTTTGTGACTACGGCGCGTTCGCATGTCGGGGCGGGTGGTTTAATGCAGATTATGCCGGATACCGCGCGTTTAATTGCCCGCCAAATGGGGGAAACCTATAATCCGGCGGCACTCACCGATATGAATACCAATATTCGTTATGGCACGTTTTATCTGTCGACCATCCAGGGTCAGCTTAGTAATAACTCGGTTTTAGCAACTGCGGGCTATAATGCCGGGCCAAACCGTGCCCGTCGCTGGCAGCCTGAATTTCAAAACATGGCAGCGGATCAATATACCGAATCCATTCCGTTGCTGGAAACACGCGATTACGTTAAACACGTCATGACCAATGCCACGCACTATGGATTATTGCTGGGTCAGGGCGCGCAATCAATCAGTAAACGTATGCAGCAGATTCCAATGCGCAATAAGCAGTAAACAAGATGGGGTGTCTCCTGCATGGATGCAGGAGGATGGGACTCAAAACGACACGAGAAGGTGCTAAGTTTGAGAATGAAGAAATTGACAGCCGGGGGGCAGCCAGCGGGAATCCTCATCCTGATTTCGGGTGGGGCGGGGGTATTGCTCAGTAGTGCTGCATGTGCTGCCACGGTGCAGGGCTATGTCATGGATGTACAAATGACACCCGCCGTGTGCATGTTTGACAGCAACCGCGCCAAGCAGCGGAAATGCCTGCAAGGCTACTCGCTGAATATTACCGGGCTGTATCCGGAAACCTCCCGTCGTGACTGCGAAACCAGCTCTTCAGCCAAACTGTCTCCCATTCAGGCCAAAGTGGTGGCACGGGTCATGCCCGATGAACATGCCCGGGTGCAATTGTGGCAGGGTATTGGTGGCTGCGTACCGATGAATGCCAGCCAGTATTTTCGTACCATTATTAACTATGCCGACCGGCTGAAAGTCCCGGCGGTGCTGACTGGTCAGGAAACTACCGTAGTGCAGCAGAATGAACTGAACCGGCTGTTTATTCGCCTGAATCCGGGCATGCATTCCAAGAGCATTCATTTTCAGTGCACTTCGCATCAGGCCAAAAGTTATTTAACCGAATTGAAAATCTGCTATAGCCCGAATGGGCGCTATAAACAGTGCAGCAGTAGCGTGGAAACCCAGTGTCCATCGGCCTTTATTATTAAAGGTTCATACTAAAACCCGACGTTTTTCGGCATTTTATTTATATTTCCTATCAGACTTTTGTTGAAATCCATAGCCTTTTACATGCATCTGACAAAGGATTGGAGTACAATCTTTGCCGTTTATGATTATTAAGATTAGATAGAACAGCTATTTAATCGCATTAACTATCCTCTCAACTGGAGATAATTACATGAAGCAACCTGTTCGCGTTGCCGTTACTGGCGCTGCTGGTCAAATTGGTTACAGCCTATTATTCCGTATCGCTAGCGGTGAAATGTTGGGTAAAGACCAACCAGTTATTCTTCAATTATTAGAAATTCCTGTTGAGAAAGCTCAACAAGCGCTGAAAGGCGTAATGATGGAACTTGACGACTGTGCTTTCCCATTATTGGCTGGCATGATCGGTACTGATGATCCTAAAGTTGCATTCAAAGATGCTGACTATGCACTTTTAGTTGGTTCACGTCCACGTGGTCCAGGTATGGAACGTGCTGACCTTCTTAAAGTCAACGGTGAAATCTTCATCGGTCAAGGTCAAGCGCTGAACGAAGTTGCGAGCCGTGACGTTAAAGTTCTTGTTGTAGGTAATCCTGCGAACACGAATGCTTACATCGCAATGAAATCTGCTCCAGATCTTCCAGCGAAGAACTTCACAGCAATGTTACGTCTTGACCACAACCGTGCGTTGACTCAACTTGCTCAAAAAGCTGGTGTTGCAGTTTCTGACATCAAAAACATGACAGTTTGGGGTAACCACTCTCCAACAATGTATGCTGACTACCGTTTTGCGAACGTAAACGGCGAAAGCTTGAAAGACAAAATCAACGATGCTGAATGGAACAAAGACGTATTCCTTCCAACTGTTGGTAAACGTGGTGCTGCAATCATCGAAGCGCGTGGTCTGTCTTCTGCTGCTTCTGCTGCAAACGCTGCAATCGACCATATGCGTGACTGGGCGCTTGGCACAAACGGCGAATGGGTAACCATGGGTATTCCTTCTGATGGTTCTTACGGTATCCCTGAAGGCGTAATGTTCGGTTTCCCTGTAACTTGCGAAAATGGCGAATACAAGATCGTTCAAGGTCTTGAAATCGACGAATTCAGCCGTGAGCGTATCAACTTCACGCTAAACGAGCTTGAAGAAGAACGTGCAGCAATTGCTGACATGGTGAAATAATTTAGTGTTGAACTAAGTTAGAAAAAGCACTCCATTTGGGGTAATGCCAGTCAGTTAAGCAAATATTAGAAAAATGTAGTAAAAATGAGTGTATGTAAATACGCTCATTTTTTTATGTCTTTATCTGAACATTTAGAATCCACTCTTGAACATGCTCTCCCATCACT
>NZ_VPBT01000034.1:0-20771 GCF_013418555.1 Acinetobacter sp. YH12134
TGCTTGGCATCATTGTTCTGTAATAAATAGCTAAAAAAAAGTGTGGCTATTTTATACAAAATAACCACATAAAACATCGCTTCAACCCGGCCGCTTGTTTATCAATATGTAACTATCCGATAAAAAGCCGGCACAGGTTGAAACATTCCGACTTATTCTGCGTCCATCATGGCGGCGCTCATACCCACGGTATTAAAGCCAGCATCTACATACAGAATTTCACCGGTAATCCCGTTTGCCCACGGTGAGCACAGGAATAATGCAGCATTGCCCACTTCTTCAATGGTGACATTACGTTTTAATGGGGCAATTTTTTCGTTGGCATCCAACATCTTACGGAATGACTTAATTCCTGATGCAGCCAATGTACGGATTGGACCGGCAGAAATGGCATTAACACGAATGCCTTCAGCACCCAGGCTAGAGGCTAAATAACGCACCCCTGCTTCAAGCGAAGCTTTGGCCATGCCCATCACGTTGTAGTTTGGCATTACACGCTCAGAACCCTGATAAGTCAGGGTTAATAAACAGCCTTGGCGCGCCTGTAATAATGGTTTTGCGGCACGCGCCATCGCAACAAAGCTATAGGCGCTGATGTCATGCGCAATTTTAAAACCTTCACGGTCGGTCACATCAGTAAAGTCACCATCTAAGGTATGGGCTGGTGCGAAACCAATTGAATGCACCACGCCATCCAGACCATCCCAATGTTGAGCAAGATCGACAAAGACCTGTTCAATTTCAGCATCTACCGCAACATCACAAGGAAGAACAATTTTAGAACCAAACTGTTCTGCAAATTCATCCACACGTTTTTTCAATTTTTCATTCGGATAGGTAAAAGCCAGCTCTGCACCTTCACGATGTAAAGCCTGAGCAACACCAAATGCAATGGATAATTTACTCGCAATACCCGCGATTAAAAAGCGTTTGCCCGCTAATAGTCCTTGTGCCATGTGAATCTCACTCATATTGATTTTGCAGTATCATGCCAATTCTGAGCCAATTCGGAAATTGCATAATGCGCCTTTTTTTCAATTCCTCCGAAGAAAGTAAAAATCGCGCAAAGGTTGCGCGATTTTAATGTCGATAAATGCCGGGAAGTTAATCATTGCTTTGCAATAAGCCCAGCAAACGCAGGAAGGAATAATACATCCAGACCAAGGTAGCCAATAAGGCAATGGCACTCAGCCATTCCATGCTTTTCGGTGCGCCTTGTGCCGCGCCGGTTTCAATCAGATCAAAGTCTAAAATCAAGTTTAAAGAGGCAATCACGGCCACAAATGCTGCAAAGCCAATTCCAAGCCAGTTGCTTTCAAACAGATAAGGAATACTCGACCCCAAGGCCAGACTCAGAAAGATTTGCACCACAAACACCATCGCAATCGCAATTGAGGCCGACATCACCACCGCCTTAAATTTTTCAGTGGCGCGAATTACCCGAGTACGATACAGCACAAACATCACCAATGTGGTCACAAAGGTAGCCAGCAAGGCCTGTAATGGCACACCCGGAAACTGCAACTGGAAGATCACTGAAATCCCGCCCAGAAAGGCCCCTTCAAACAGCGCATAGGGAATGGCCAGCGTGCGCGCTGTATTTGGCTTAAAGGTGGCCACCAAAGCCAGAATCAGTCCGCCAATGGCACCGACAATTGCGCCAGCATAGGCAATAGAAAGATTGGCGGTCAGGAAACTGTAGAAAAACAGGCCGATGCCCACCACGGCGGCAATTAAAGTCAGCAGGACAGATTTTTGGATTGCTCCCTGCACGCTCATCGGCTGGGCATAATCACTCGACACCTCAACGCGTGTCAGGATCGGGTTATTACTTTGCATGATTTAAGGTACTCCGATCATTGCGGCAAATGGGTTTTGAAATACTCATTGCTCCTATCATAAGCGCGCAGCTGCATCCTGTCTAAATAATCACCAAAAAGATTACATCTTTATAACGGGTAATATCTCTGGATCACATCCGAATAACAGCAAATGAAAAACGATAGAGATAAAAAAAGAGGCCCAAAGCCTCTTCTTAAGCGCTGTGGATACGCTCGTCCCCACAGTGCAAATAGATGGATGATGAGCAGATACTTATTTATTCATAATAAAGAAATATTCACGATAGTATTTCAGCTCGGCAATCGAGTCACGGATGTCATCCATGGCCAGGTGAGAAGCATTTTTCTTTAAGCCGCTCATAATTTCCGGACGCCAGCGTTTGGCCAGTTCTTTAACAGAAGATACATCCAGATTACGGTAATGGAAGAACTGCTCCAGCTCCGGCATTAACCGGTGTAAAAAGCGACGGTCCTGACAGATCGAGTTACCGCACATCGGCGAGGTTTTTGGATTGACCCATTTTTTCAGGAATTCCAAGGTTTGCTGCTCGGCATCCTGCGCGCTCAGTTTACTGCGACGTACACGCTCAATTAGCCCCGACTGACCATGCTGACGCGTGTTCCATTCATCCATGGCATTTAAAATACGATCTGATTGATGCACGGCCAGTACCGGACCTTCCGCCAGAATATTTAAATGATCGTCTGTCACAATGGTGGCAATTTCAATAATCTGATCATTATCGGTATCTAAACCTGTCATTTCCAGGTCAATCCAAATTAAGCGGGTATCAGGCGTGCTGCTCATAAATGTGCAATCTTATTCGTCTTAAAAACGGCTATAGTAGCAAATTTCTGTGTTCTTGGGTGTCATTCTGCCCGTGCTTCATGCTATTTTTGCACTCCAGATTTCATGGTTTTTTTAGGATATGAATGGCTTTAATTCGTAAGCGTCGCCTGACTGAACAGCAACAACGCCGCATTCAGAAACAGCAGCAAACCCGGCAGGAAGATATAGACAGCTCCAATGATCTGGAAGGTCTGGTGGTGCAGCATTATGGACGCCAGCTGGAAGTACAAGCCCTCTCCGTGCCGGAGCAGCATCCTGAAAAACCCGTAGTGGCCGAAGGTGAACCTGAACCGTTCTGGAAACCGATTGAACTGGGCAGCATCTGGCGCTGTCATACCCGTACCAACCTGGAATTACTGGTTACCGGTGACCGGGTTAAATGGCAGGCCGATCCAAATACCGGCCTGGGCATTATTAGCGCGATTCATCCGCGTCAGTCTTTGCTCACGCGCCCGGACCGTTACCACAAAGTCAAACCGGTAGCGGCCAATATCTCGCTGATTGTGATTGTGTTTGCACCGCTGCCAGAACCAGCACCGGGTCTGATTGACCGCTATCTGGTGGCCTGTGCCGATGCCAATATTCCGGCGCTGCTGATCCTGAACAAATCCGACCTGCTCACCGAAAATGATCCGATTCTGGATTTACTGCAAGAATACCGTGAGTTGGGTTATGAAGTGATGCAGACCCAGTCCGATGCAGATCTGACTGAACTGTCCAACCGTTTAAAAAATGAAACTGTGGCCTTTGTCGGTCAGTCTGGCGTGGGTAAAAGCACCCTGATTAATGCCATCGTGCCGGAAGCGGCGCAGAAAACCAATATCATCTCAGAAAACTCGGCCCTGGGTCAGCACACCACCACCTCCACCCGCTTAATTCCGTTTGGTGAAGGTTCGGCGCTCATTGACTCACCGGGCATCCGTGAATTTGGCCTGTGGCATTTGACGACTGAAAAAATCCAGCAGGGTTTTCCGGAAATTGAAAATCTGCTCGGTCACTGTCAATTCCGTAACTGTACCCATAAGCACGAAAAGCAATGTGCCTTGCGTCAGGCGGCAGCAGCGGGTGAGATTTTAACGCGCCGGCTCGACAGTTATTTGCGTCTGATTGATGAAGTCAACGAAGCCCAGCAAAAAAATTAGTTTAATTGCAGCCCGACCCTTGAAGCGGTGATTTTGATCACCATATTTATAGGCTATACTCTGTGACAATTTTTGAAATTGTAATTTAGGTGACTTGTGGAACGTTGGTTCGAGTTTATGGGGAATCACCCCTTCTTGTTTGGAACACTGGCAGTTTTGGTGGTTTTATTCTTCATTTTGGAAGGCCAACGTAACGGGCGTAAAATTTCCCCACAATCTTTAGGGATTCTGGTGAAAGCCAAAAATGCCATGCTGATTGATTTACGTGATGCCAAAGACTTCCGTGAAGGCCATATCAGCGGCAGCCGCAACATTCCTTACAGCAAAATTTCAAGCCATATTGAAGAGTTAAAAACCGCTGACCGTCCATTGGTATTTATCTGCAATTTAGGTCAAATTGCCGGCACTGCCCTGCAACAGGTAGGCCACGCAGATAGCTATCGTCTGGATGGTGGGATCAGTAACTGGAAAGCACAAGGCTTACCTTTAGTAAAAAGCAAATAATCCGCTTGAGGAGATTAGCAATGGCTGAAGTAACGATTTATTCAACAACTGTATGTCCATATTGCGTACGTGCAAAACAGCTTCTTGAGCGTAAAGGCGTTGTCTATAAAGAAATCAATTTATCCAACGAAGCACCAGAAGTCCGCACTGAACTGATGCAGCGCACCAACCATCGTACTGTTCCACAAATTTTTATTAATGAGCAGTTCATTGGTGGTTTCGACCAGCTTTACGCCCTTGAGCGTGAAGGCAAACTCGATGACTTACTGGCGTCATAATTTCAGTTAATTTTCTGTTCATATTTTTAAGGAATAAAGAATGAGTGAACAACAACAAGCTCAACCACAATTGGCATTAGAGCGTATTTATACAAAAGATATTTCTTTTGAAGTTCCAGGGGCACAAGTATTTACCAAAGAATGGCAGCCTGAACTGAATATCAATCTGTCGTCTTCTGCAGAAAAGATTGATCCAACCCACTTTGAAGTGTCTTTAAAAGTTGTTGTTCAAGCCAACAATGCCGGTGATACAGCATTTATTGTAGATGTCACTCAAGCAGGTATTTTCCTGATTGATGGCGTAGAAGAAGAACGTCTGCCGTATATTCTGGGTGCCTACTGCCCGAACATCCTGTTCCCGTTCTTGCGTGAAGCAGTGAATGATATGGTTACCAAAGGCAGCTTCCCGCAATTGCTGTTAACGCCAATCAACTTTGATGCTGAATTTGAAGCCAACATGCAACGCGCACAAGCCGCTGCTGCAGAAGGTCAGGCTTAATTGCATTAAGGCATTTAAGTCCAGCACGAAAAAGCCCTGCACTTGCAGGGCTTTTTTATTTGTTCTGACAAGATCAGAAGGCTTCGTCCTGCGCCGGATCATGGTGCAAGGCATCATGAATGGCTTCAACCAGCTGCTGGGCAATTTCCTGCTTGGAGGCTTTCTCCAGATCGCGTTTTGGCAGATGATAGCCTTCAGCAAAGAACACCGTCATGGCATTTTCATCAGAGGCAAAGCCGATGTCTGCACGGGACACATCATTGCAGGCAATCATATCCAGCTTTTTCGCCACCAGTTTGCCGGCCGCATATTCCTCCACATTGCGCGTTTCAGCAGCAAAGCCGACCATAAACGGACGTTTGTCCTGCTGCGCGATAGTCGCCACAATATCCGGATTCTTGATTAAGGCGATATCCAGTTCATCTCCGGATTTTTTGATTTTGTGCTCTGCAACTTCAGCCACGCGATAATCGGCAACCGCCGCGGTGGCAATAAACACATCACAGCCTTCATCCAGCAACTGCATACTGGTGTCCAGCATCTGCACGGCTGAAGAGACATTAATACGGCGGACCCCGTTTGGTGTATCCAGACTGACTGGCCCGGCAATCAGCGTAACTTTGGCGCCAGCTGCATAGCAGGCTGCTGCCAGGGCAAAGCCCATTTTCCCGGTACTATGATTGGAAATATAACGTACCGGATCAATTGCTTCACGGGTTGGCCCGGCGGTAATCACCACATGCTTGCTGGCCAGTAAGCCAAATTTTTCAGCAATCGCACGCTGCGCTTTATGGAAATAATCGGTGACCTGACGCGCTAGCTCTTCCGGCTCAGGCATACGGCCCAGACCGACATCACCACAGGCTTGTGAGCCGGATTCCGGCATAATCACATGCACGCCATCGTCTACCAGCGTCGCCAGATTGCGCTGCGTAGCTTTGGCCGCCCACATCTGCTGATTCATGGCCGGTGCCACCCAGACCGGGGCACTGGTGGCCAGATATAAAGTCGATAACAAGTCATCTGCCAGACCGGCGGCAAATTTGGCCAGGGTGTCACAGCTGGCCGGTGCAATCAGCACCAGATCGGCCCAGCGTGCCAGTTCAATATGCCCCATGCCGGCCTCGGCTTCCGGGTCCAGCAACTGGGTATGCACCGGATTGCCCGACAACGCCTGAAAGGTCAGCGGTGTAATAAAGGCTTGTGCCCCTTCGGTCATCACCACCCGGACGTTAAAGCCAGCGTCCTTTAAACGGCGAACCAGAATGGCACTTTTGTAGGCGGCAATACCGCCAGTAATACCCACAATAATATTTTTATTAGGAATGACACTTAAATCAAAACTCACGAACAGCTTACCTTTCTGTTGCAGTGGGGCTCACAATAGCATTAAATATTGTCATTCCCAAGACATGTCTGGGCGAAATCCATAACAATTCATCACCAATAAGTCTAATAACAATGAACTTCAGTATTAAACATTGGCCGGAACAGGAGCGTCCGCGTGAACGCCTGATCCAGTACGGCGCGCACAGTCTTTCCGATGCCGAACTGCTGGCTATTTTCCTGCGCTCCGGCTCCCAGCAGTACTCTGCCGTTGAACTGGCCCGTCATTTATTACAGGCCTTTGGCAGCCTGAATGCGGTACTCGATGCCGCCCTGCCCGATTTAAGCCAGTTTCATGGCATGGGTCCAAGTAAATACAGCCAGCTGATGGCGGTCAAGGAATTGGGCCGGCGCTATACCGCCCAGCATTTGCAGCAGGACAAACTGGAACTCAGCTCCTCCCGGCTGCTACTGGACTATTTACGCTTTGAACTGCTCGGTGAAACTCAGGAAGTATTTGCAGTATTGTGCCTGGATGCGCAGCTGCGCAAAATCTGTTTTAAGAAACTGTTTTTTGGCGCGCTCAATTCATGTGAAATTTCGATCAACCAGCTGCTACGCTTTGCCATCCAGAAAAACACTACGGCGCTGGTGATCAGTCATAATCATCCTCAGGGACAGCCACAGCCCTCACCGGCCGATTTACAATTGACCCAGCGCATCCAGCAGGCCTGCCAGCTGGTTGATATCCGCCTGATTGATCATTGTATTATTGCTCCCGAAGGCAGTTTTTCCTTTGCTGAACATCAACTCATCAAGTCGACATTTTAAGCAGCGCAACATATTGACAAAAACCCGGCCAGCACAGAAGATCATGAAAAACTTAAGCTGATTCCCAGACATGATTGTACGTGACCAACCGAGCGTATTTAGGCTGTTATTTTCCTGGCGAGGTACCATCTTACCGAAGGTGTTACCACCTTTGGGCGTGGTCATGTTGCTGTCGGCGATTGTCGGCGGCCTGTCCTATGTCGGGTATTTTCACTTCTCTGATTTCCCCCTGATCGGCTTTACCTTAATTGGGGTGGTGCTGTCGATTTTCCTTGGCTTTAAAAATTCGGCCTGTTATGACCGCTGGTGGGAAGCCCGCAAACTGTGGGGCATGTTAATTGCCAATGCGCGCCATTTTGACCGCGACTGCCGGATGCTGGCCCAAGGCCGCCGGGAACGGGTGATTCAGCATGTGATTGTGTTTGCCAATGTGTTGCGTGACCGTCTGCGCCATCAAACCGCCAATCCAACCGAACTGGTAGAAACAAGTGGCATGAGCCAGCAGGCCGTAACCCAGCTTTACCAACAGGCCAATGCACCGCAATACACCCTCAGCCTGATTCAGTGGGAACTGATGCAGGCCCTAAAAGAAGGTGAAATTTCCGATATTATTTACAGTCAGATGAACCAGCATGTGATGGAACTCAGTCTGGTGCAAACCGGTTGTGACCGAATTGCCACCACCCCGCTGCCGTTTGCCTATTCAGTGCTGCTAAACCGTACCGTGTACTTTTTCTGCTTTATGCTGCCGTTTAGCTTGGGCTCGACGCTGGGGCTGGCGACACCACTACTGGTCGGGATTCTGGCTTATACCTTCTTGGGGTTGGACGCCCTAAGCTCGGAAATTGAAGAGCCATTTGGTACGCAAAGTAATGACTTGCCTTTAGATGCGATGGTGCGCACCATTGAAATCGAATTACTCTCGACTTTGGGGAAACCGACACCACCACCAATTCAGGCACAGGACAATAACCTGCTCTAAAGCAAAAAACCTCAGCCCAGCTGAGGTTTTTTTGATGCTGAAATACGTTTACGCAGTCAGCGCCGGTGATGGATTGACAAAACTTTCCCAAATTCCGACCTGCCCCGGTTTCAGGCTGGGAATATTGCCCAGTTTCATCCACGGCATATTTTCACCATGAAAATCGCTACCGACCGAGACTTTTAAGCCATGCTCGGCAATCATCCGGTCCACCATCTGCCGGGTGGAGCTTGGATCAATCGCCGGCGGTAACTCGACGGCATCTCCACCAAATTTGGCGAAAATTTCAATTAGGTAACGGATATTGGTCGCCGACAGGTCATAACGGGTCGGATGCGCCAGCACCGCAAAACCGCCACTGGCATGAATCACCTGGATAGTATCTTCCAAGCCCAAGCCTTCAAATTTCACATAGGCTTTTTTGCCTTCTTTAATGTATTTATCAAAGGCCTGCTGCGGCCGGCTGACATAGCCTTTTTCCACCAGGGTTTTGGCAATATGGGTACGGGTCACCCGATCCGGCACATTATCGACCTTGGCAATCACATCGGCATAAATATCTTCACCAATCAGCGGAATCAGCAGCTCGCAAATCTGTTTGGAGCGCGCAGCACGAATATTTTTTTGCTGGGCCAGTAGTGCCGCCATCGGCGCCGGATTTTGCATATTCAAGGCCACAATATGCACAGCATAGCTTTTTTTGGTCGCCGGTCGTGACCACTGGCTGGAAATTTCTACGCCAGATATGAGCTTAATCCCGTGATTTTTCGCTGCTTCCTGAGCCAGTGCAATTCCATCCATGCTGTCATGATCAGTCAATGCCAGCGTATGGATCGACAGTTCAGCTGCTGCAGCAATCAATTGCTGCGGACTTAAAGTTCCATCAGAAATATTGCTATGTGTATGTAAATCTACGCCGTGCATCTCTATACTATGACATTTATTTGATCAGATTTAGATACTCTAACATGAAAGCACTTTTAGACTTTGTGCCACTCATTATTTTCTTTTATTTATATAAAACTGTAGATCCAAAAGATACCCACCATCCTTTGCTGCAAATGATCGGCTCTGCCGGTGGTGTGGATAACAATAACATTCTTGTGGCCACCACTGGTCTGATCATTTCCATGTTAGTGGTGTATGGCGCATTATTTGTCTCTCAAAAATTCCGTTTGGACAAACAGCAGTGGATTGTGCTGTTTATGACCGTGATTTTTGGTGGTATTACCCTAATGCTGAGCGATGACTTCTATATTCGCCTAAAAGCTGTCTTGCTGAATCTGGTCTTTGCTGGCGCCTTCCTGCTGTCACCATGGTTCAGCAAAGATCGCAAGCCGTTAATCCAGCGTCTGTTTGGACCAGTGTTTAATTTAAGCGACAAAGGCTGGCTGAAACTGAACTATGCCTGGGTCGGGATGTTTCTATTAATGTCCTTCCTGCACGGTTTCTTTGCCTATATCTTTATGGGTGGAAAATACTGGGGAGAATTCACTGCTTTTGGTGACATGATTGTGATGTTTTCCTTTATCATTATTCAGTTTATTGTATTGCGTAAATACTTTAAAACTGCCGAATAAATCCTTCAGTCCGCTTGAGCGAGAATACCTTATGCCTTTATTTGTGGTGACCTGTACCGATAACGAAGGAACCGTCGAAAAACGTCTGGCCATTCGTCCGCAACATCTTGAACGTCTGCAACAGCTGGATGATGAAGGCCGTCTGATTGTCGCCGGTGCGATGCCGAAAGATCCGACCAATCTGCAAGCGGGTTTTTATGGCAGTACCATTATTGTCGATTTTGATTCTCGTGAAGCCCTTGATGCCTGGCTGCAAGATGAGCCATTCCTGAAAGCAGGCGTCTATGGCCAGATTGAAGTCAAACCTTTTAATAAAGCATTTCCTAAAGGATAAGCTGCATGCGCGTTGTTGTCCCGAGTCTACTGGGTCTATCCTTCTTCTGTTCTGCACTGTGGGCCGTTGAACCGGCTGCACCCGCTGCTGTAAATACCACGGCTCAAGTCACGCCAGCGGTCGCAACGCCAGCCAAACCGGCGATTATACCGGCTGTGGCCACCACCACAGCACCGGCAACGGCCAACCAGCCGCTGACCGCTGAGCAGCTAGCCAAGAATAAAGCGGCACAGGAAGCTAAAATCAAGGCGCTGGTCAAAGATCAGGAAAGCCGCCTGCAACAGCTGGAAAAAGCCAATCTGGAAGCACTGGCGCAAAACCAGGAACTGCAGCTGAAAAATGACAATCTGGGTGTACAGGTTCAGGTCTTACAAAGTGAACGTAGCGCGCAGATGTTTCTTTACGGCGCAGCCACGCTGGCTGTCGGCGTATTGCTGGGCTTTTTGGTGGCCAGCTATGTGTATACCAAACGTCGCCGTCAGTGGTAATGTTCTGCTTCATTAAAGGTAATCTGGGTGTTGTCTAATCGCATTCAAACCGCCGATCTCGATTGGCAATATATTGAGGGCATTGATGTCCCGGTGTCGAAACAGTTTGGGGATGTCTACTTTTCCAAGGACAATGGCCTGCTGGAAACTCGGCATGTGTTTTTAAACGGTAATGACCTGTCCGAGCGTCTAGCAGCCCTGCAAGATTATGAATATTTCTGTGTCGGAGAAACCGGCTTCGGCACCGGCCTGAATATTCTGGCCTTATGGCAATTGTGGCAACAGGTGCGTCCTGAGAATCACAGCCATTTACATGCCATTTCGGTGGAGAAATTTCCGCTTTCCAAAGCCGATTTAATTCGCGCCTTAAATGCCTGGCCAGAATTAAAACCTCTGGCCGATCAGCTGATTGCCCAGTACCCATTACCACTGGCCGGCTGTCATCGCCTGTCGTTTCCGGAGCAGCGTTTTTCTATCGACCTTTGGCTCGGTGATGCGCACGATGTCTTTCCGATGATGGCCAAAACCACACAGGTCAATGCCTGGTTTTTAGATGGCTTTGCGCCCTCCTGCAATCCGGATATGTGGGAAGAACAGGTGCTCAATCATATTATTCGCCTGTCAGATGTCGGCACTACCTTCGCTTCCTTTAGTGTAGCCGGGGTGTTAAAGCGAGGTTTAAGACAGCACGGGATTCATATTTCCCGGCCGCGCGGGTTTGGCCATAAACGCGAAATGCTAAAAGGCATCTGGTTAGCGCCAGAAGAACCGCTTAGCCCAGAACGGGAAACTGAACCAGCAACCTCAGTTCCTTCGACCTCTGTACAGCAACGGCATATTGCCATTATTGGTGCCGGTATTGCCGGTTTAAGCATAGCTTGGGCTTTTGCCCAGCGTGGCCATCTAGTTTCTCTGTATGATCAAAGCGCGCCACTGGCGGGTGGCTCAGGTAATCCGCTAGCCCTGCTCAATCCGAAGCTCTGTGCTATTGAACAGAGCCATACCCATTTAATGACCCTGGCCTGGCAACATGCCTTAAATCATTATGCAAAGTTTCAGGCCTTCCGCCCGATTCAGGTCAATCAGCTTGGGCTAAAAAATCCGGAACAGCTGCTGGCACTGGCCGATGAATATCCGCCAGGTATTCTGGAAAAAGATTTAGACGCACAGCTGCGATCAGAATTTCCTGCCCTGCGTCTGCTACAGGCTGGCGCGGTGTCGCCACATCAACTGTGTGCGGAGATTCTGGCGCATGAGCGGATTCAATATCAGCAGGCCAAAATCACTCAGATTCACCCGACAGATCGACCGGAACTGTTCAGTGACAACCAATCTCTGGGCCAGTTTGATCATGTCTTTGTCTGCACAGCCCGTGAATCTGGCCAGTTTTTTGAACATTATCCGCTGTTAAAACCGATTCGGGGTCAGGTCAGCTGGCTGAAGAATACCCAGCAACCGCTGCGTTTAGATAGCGCCTATAGTTATGGCGGTTACTGTATGCAGCTCGATGCAGAGCAGTTGATTTTAGGCGCGTCTTTTTATCCGGGTCGGGATGATGCCGAAGTCTTACGAGAAGATCATGAACATAATCTGGCGCTGATCCGTAGCGTCTTCCCCGACTATGCGGACACCCTGCCTGATCCACACAGCTGGCAAGGCCGTGCGTCAATCCGTGCGCAAAGTCAGGATTATTTCCCGCTGCTTGGAGCACTTGAAACCGGACAGCAAGTCTATAGCCTGACTGGACTCGGTTCCAAAGGTTTTCTGTTTGCACCGCTATGCAGTGAAATTCTGGCCGCACAGATTTTAAATGAGGCCTGCCCGGTGCCGATGCAGGTACTGGAGAAACTTAACATCCGCCGTTTTCAAAAGAAAGCCAAAGCCAAGAAACCGTATTTTAAGGCCTAAGCTAAAAACGTTGTATAGATCGAGAATGATGGCCCGGTTTAGTTTGAAAGATCAGGCTTAGTGTGGAAGTCGAGGAGAGCATTTATTTTCTTCATTTAAAATGCTTGATCATATGAGGGAATGTTCTGATCTTTTTTAGTCAATGATAAACAGTGTTCATAAAAAAGCGCCTGACGGCGCTTTTTGCTTATTGCCCTTGAACCAAAGGCAAACCGGCATCACGTGCAGCACGGGTACCGCCCATCAGCACCACATATTCACGTGAGCTGTCCAGCTCTTCTAACAATTCAGCCGCGCGCGGCGCTTTGCTGCCACCGCCACATAAGATGTAAATCGGTTGATCCGCTGACACCTGAGTCAAGCTATCTGCTGACAAGTTGGCAATTGGCTGATTGACTGCGCCTTGAATATGCGCTTCAGCATAAGCACTTGCATCACGGACATCCCAGATGATTGCATTTTCTGGGAACTCAAATGTTGTAATTTCTTGCTTACGGATCATTGTGCACTCCTTTGATGTAAACAACACTTGGCAAATGAAGAAAACATCCCTAGCATCTCAGATATTCTTTCCATTTGTAAAGGTCTAAACTATGCCATCTTTCGATATTGTTTCAGAATTAGAAATTTTTGAAGTAAATCATGCAGTTCAGAATACTCAAAAAGAAATCGCAACACGTTTCGATTTCCGTGGTCAAGATGTTTCTATCGAACTGAATGAGAAAGCCAAAGAGATCAAAATCAAAACCGAAAGTGATTTCCAATGTGAACAAGTATATACCATGCTGGAGAATCATTTTTATAAACGTAAGATTGATGTACAGGCGCTAGACCCGCAAAAAGCCACGGCCTCAGGTAAAAATGTGATTCAGACGGTGAAGCTCAAAGATGGTCTTGACTCTGATACCGCGAAAAAAATTAATAAAGCCATTAAAGAAAGCGGCATTAAAGTGCAATCTTCTATTCAGGGCGACAAAATCCGTGTGACGGATAAAAAACGCGACACCTTGCAGCAAGTGATGGCGTTTTTAAAAGAACAGCAATTTGGTCTGCCACTGCAATTTAACAACTTCAAAGATTAAGCTCTTTGTTCCCGCATAGGAATCGATCATGGCACAAGCAAATCGTTTAGCAAAATTAGTCAAAGCGACGGCAAAATTTCCACAGGTGATTCGCACCACTTTGTGGAGTAAAGCCTTTGGCCGGATCGTGCCTATGGTGGGGACAGCCAAATTAAAATATCTTGAGGTCAGCCCGGCCAAAGTGGTGGTGAAAATTGACAATCACAAGGCCATGCAAAACCATATTGGCCAGGTACACGCCTGCGCTATGGCACTGATTGCAGAAACTGCCACCGGCTTTGTGACTGGCATGAATGTGCCCGATCATTCGATTGTGTTAATTAAAAGCTTTAAGGTTGATTTTAAACGCCCGACCCAAGGCGCCATGACCGCAGTCGCGACGCTGACAGCAGAACAGCAGCACTTGATGCAACACACCGAAAAAGGTGAAACGCTGGTTGCAGTCGAAGTGACCGATGAATCGGGTGAAGCACCAATTCAATGTGAAATGCTTTGGGCCTGGGTCAGTAAAGATCAGCTTAAAAAAGCCCGTTAACCCGCTTTAAGCCATCAAAAATCCCAGTTTCAGAACTGGGATTTTTGATCTTTGAGCGCACAAATTATACGGCTTGCGATTCTAGATACTTCTGCTTCACTTCCTCGGAAATCTGACGCTTGTTGCCTTTGACATCCACCGCGACAAAGGTAAATACACCTTCGGTAACGCGTTTTGCTGCACGTGAACTGTCATGGCTGTCCCAGACTTCAATCTGCATCTGAATTGAGGTATTGCCCAGTTTCAGGATTTTGGTATAGCAGCTGATCACATCCCCCACTTTCACAGGCACCAGAAAGGTCATCTGGTTAATGGCAATGGTGGCACAGCGGCCTTGGGTAAAACGCTCGGCATGAATTGCCCCGGCCAAATCCATCTGCGAAACAATCCAGCCCCCGAACACATCTCCACTCCAGTTGGTATCGGCAGGCATAGCAATGGTTTGAAGAGAGAGCGTCCCTTCCGGTTTTAGTTGAGAATCTGACACATTCGCTCCGGGCATGATTAAGGGTTTGAAGTTAAGTGCTGATCTAACCACTGTTTCAGTTCGGTCGATCTTAACGCGCCGCTTATTCTAGCAATTTCGGTGATCTTATTCATCAACACCAGCGTGGGAATACTGCGCACATTAAAGGCACTGCTTAAACGCGGATTTTCTTCAGTATTAATTTTGGCAAAAATTACCTGTGGATACTGCGTGGCAACCTGGGCAAAATGCGGCGCCATCATCTTGCAAGGTCCACACCACTCTGCCCACAGGTCGATCAGGATTGGCAAATCACTGTGCTGGATAAACTGGCTAAAATTCTGCTCATTCAGGTCAATCGGCGCCAGTGGAATTAAAGCCTGATGACATTGTCCGCACGTTGGATGGGCAGTTAGCTTATCCTCCGGAACACGGTTTTTGGCACTACAGGCTGGACAGACAACAATCATTTAGCTTACTCCAATATGCTGATGTAGAAATTCTAATTGAGTCTTGACGGCTTTTTCAAAATATTGGCCATGATAAACATCAAAATGCTGCATATCCCATTCATGATATTGCACATAAGGCGCAATATTGGTGGCTGTTTCACGACTCGATTCAATCGGGATCAGGCTGTCGCGTTTGGCGGCAATAAACAGCACCGGAATATTAATCTGGCGCACATCCTGAATCGGCCGATAACGGATCAGATGAAACAGCGCCCGTGCCGGAATCTCGCCACTCCAGTAAAAATCTGGATGTAAAATCGACAGATAACCTTCATAACTATCCGCCGTCGGTAAGAAACACAGCCCTTTCGGATCAACTACCGGCAAGGTTTTTGGCATTAAGCCAACTTTAGCGCCCATATAATCCTGACTGGAAATTTTTAAGGCACGTGGCAGCTGCTGAATCGGATACAGCTTGGCACTGGCCGCGCCATCTACAAATGGCACCTGCACCATCACTGCTTTTAAATGGTTTAACTGCGAAGCCAGAGTTAAGACATAGCCGCCGCTTAATGCTGTACCCCAGAGGATAATCCGTCGACCATCTACCGATTGCCGTTCCTGTACATGCGAAATCATGGTACGCCAGTCATCCAGCTGCCGCGACAAAGATACCAGCTCCCGCGGACGCCCGGTACTACCGCCCCAATAGCGATAATCAAACAGCACCACCGCATAACCGGCGCGGGCAAAGCGTTTGGCATATTGCACCAGCTTGAACTGACGCAGGCCGGCCAGACCATGCGCCATTAAAATCACGGCTGGTTTAGTGGAAGTTTTTGGCAGGTAAAAATCGGCAGCAATGACCTCCTGACCGCTTTTGACATAGAGAGGCTCGACAGTATAGGCATGCATGGCTGCTCCAGTGCGTTGTTTTATGGTTGTAATCGTTTATAAATATTTCAGAACAATCTGCGCGAAAATCTGGCTAGTGGTATTATAGAGCATAATATTCAGATATGGATGATGGAGTGGCATTATGAGTGAGCATGTTGGCTTTGCAGGTCAAATTGGCCCGGAACACGTAACCCAAGTGGTTGAAAAAGGCTTTAAATCAATTATTAACAACCGTCCAGACATGGAAGGTGGCCCGGAACAGCCGACCAGCGCACAAATTGAAGATGCAGCGCGTAATGCAGGGCTGGATTATGTCTATCAGCCGGTGGTGGCTGGGCAAATTACCGAGTTGGATGTCCGTACCTTTGCCAATCACTTTAATGAATTGCCAAAACCGGTTCTGATGTTCTGCCGTACTGGCAACCGCTCAAACAACTTATATCAACTGGCCAAACAAATGGACCTGTTAGATGACTAAATCGTTGTGGATGGGGATGGTTTTAGTACTCTCGATGACCACGACCTCCCTATGCGTTGCTGCCAGTGATTTTAGCCGTGCGTTAAATGCCAATCTTAGTGTTTCGGGGCAAATGACACCTGAGAAGTTTAAGACCTTGCTGCAAGATGGGTTTAAATCAGTGATTGTGAACCGCCCTGATCAGGAAGCAGGCAACACGGTGAAAGTGAACCAATTACGTGACATTGCCGAGAAATCACGGGTTAGCGTGATTTATCAACCCGTAAGCAGCGGTGCAATTTCTCAGGCCGATGTGCAGGAGTTTGCGAAGTACTATAACGAACTGCCGAAACCGATTTTAATGGTCTGTCGTAGTGGTTCACGCTCGGCAGCCCTATTTAATCAGGCAAAAAATCAGGGATTATTACATGAATAAAATCTGGATCATGCTGATTTGTACATGTGTATTGGCAGGTTGTAACTCCATGGATGTCCGCCCAACGGTGGGGGTGAGTGTGGGAACCTCTTTATAGTTTCTATTTAAACTCCCATAAAAAAACAGCGCCGAGGCGCTGTTTTTTTTATTTTAACGAATCGTGTATTCTTGTTTTGTAATTTGTCCTGTCGGAGCTGTTACAGTCAAGATTAAACTATCCCCCGAATCACATTCTTTTAAGCGGTATGAATAATTTACTTGTGTACTCGATGCAAATGTTGATGGCGTTAGTAAATTAAACACAGCTGGAACGGTTGCATTACCACTCCATAACTCTGCTGAACATGATTTTTCATTATCTTTAGTATTATCTTCTGCTTGTACGGCTACTGTTGTTCCAGTCGGCATAGGAACAGATTGCGCGCTATTACCAAATAGCTTGAACGTAAAGTTTGTTTTGCTTGTAGTCACAGCTACATCTTTAATTGTTGGCACATCATTACTAAATGAGAAGACTAACTGTTGACGTATTACTGCAGAAAGTTCTGAACTACATGTTCCTGAGATATTTGGTTGAGCAAAAGTACTGACTGCACAGGTATTCCCCACTGCCCCACGTTTATATAAAAACTCACCTAAAGCTGCTTCAAAAATCGTATTCTCATTATCATCACGGAAGAAGTCACCAATATTGCTCGTGAGCTCATCAATACCCGCTGTATATAAATTATCAGAGTTCTTATCAATATAAGATTTATCGCCTTCAACATAAGCTAAAACGGTTACGCGATTATCAACTGGACGTGGGTTCTGAGTCTGTAAAACAACACTACATTCTCCATCAGTTGTTGAACAATTCGGCGTAATACTTCCGCCCTCTGTAACAAAACTTACAACTGTACCATCAGGGACTTTATTACCAACACGATCTCGTAAACGCGCAACAATCGTAGCTTTGTCGCCATCAATATCCCATTGTAATGCATTCTTAGTTACAGATAGACTCAAACCATTTTGTGTAACACGTCCTGTTGCAACAGAAACATCTTTTGTCAATGCTGTAACACTTCTATCACTAGCAAGGGTGGCTTTAAGCTCCACAGGTCCTGGTATACTACCAGGGAAGATATCTACGACAATCTTACCTTCATCATTAGATTGAATTGTTTTTTCTTTTTTGTTATGCAGTGTAATAAAACTAAGATCATCTGGCGCATAAATCAGCTCAACCAATACAGCTTGGTTCTTAGCAGGCAGATTATTTGAATATACTGTAAATTCAACCTTACCAGATGCACTAGAACCACTATTAGCGGCACCTAACTTAACTTCACCTGAACTATATACAAGTGAATTGGCTTTAATCGGATTAATTGTAATATTCTTAGTAGTCGTCGTTGCACCATTATTTGCACTAATACTAATAACTTGAGTGCCATTACATAATTGGCCTCCGTTAGATATGGCAGTATAAGTTGTTTCAACTAAACCTTGATTTGAGTTTACTGTGTTATTCGTAAACGTTCCACAATCTGAGCTAAAAGTTACTTGCACATTATTTTGTGCAATATTTGTCGAGCTATCGACAGTTTTTAGACTAATTTTAACAGAACCACCTGCATCAATAGTTGAATTATCAAATACAAGATTATCAAACTTAGTTTTCAGAGCTTCAACAGATACAAAGGTATCGCTTGTATTGGCAGTATTACCACCAATTTCTGCATTTGCAGCAATTTTAAAAATACCAGTTTTAGTTTCATCTACAGGCTTAATTCCAATTTTTGCAATTCCATCAGCATTTGAGAGCACTGTAGCATTTGAAGTTTCAAAACTAATATTTTCGCCCGTGAATGTTACTAATGCACCACTTACTGGCTGACCATTTTGGTCAGTTACTTTTACACTCGCACTTGCACCAAGAATTGTTAAAGCTGTAGTTTTTTGATTATTGTTGTCAAAAACTTCAACATTAGTGATATTTAATTTAGCAACTACTGGTGTTTCAATACCGTTATCAGTACCCGAACCTCCACCAGTAGTATTTTCATTTTGGTTATAATACCCGTCACTACCACCGCCACCACAGCTTGCAAGTAAAATAGAAATAGCAATGGCAGACAACTTTAAAGGTGTTTGTTTATTAAACATGAAATCCCCCTAGAACTCTCAATATAGAGAGTTTTTATAAATATTTATTGGGTGCTATGTAACCATAGTTACTGCTTTATGTAAATGAAAGGATGATAAATGTTTTACTTGTGTTAGCCTAAAATTATTTATTATGTGAAGTTATCTACATATGTACGATCTCATCATTATTGGTGCAGGCACAGCAGGAATCACTGCTTATCAAGAAGCCATCAAGCACACACAAAATATTCTTATTATTAATGACGGTTCCTGGGATACAACCTGCGCCCGAGTCGGTTGTATGCCCAGTAAAGTGCTGATTTCTGCTGCCCATCGCCTACACGATTTACACGAGGCAGATAAAGTCGGTCTCAACGTCAAAGCACAGGTTGATACCACACAGGTGATGCCGCATGTCCGCGCTTTACGTGACCATTTCACCCAGGCCACTTTAAAAGAAGTCGAAAGCTGGGATGCACAACACAAAATTCAGGGCAAGGCAGAGTTTATTGATGCTCAAACCGTACAGGTGAATGAACAGCAATATCAGGCCAAAGCTTTTATTCTAGCTGTCGGCTCTACCCCGACCTATGACGCTGAATGGAAACAGCAACTCGGCGAACGACTGATTACCTCAGATCAAATCTTTGAACTAGACATCATTCCTAAATCTTTGGCCGTGATTGGCAGTGGCGTCATTGCACTGGAGCTGGCTCAAGCCATGCAACGGTTAGGGTGTGATACCACAATATTTGCGCGAAGTCGCCGTGTTGGTGCACTGACCAGTCCTGATCTACAACAACTCGCCCAAGATATTCTCAGTAATGAATTAAAGATTAAGTTTGAAGTCTTACCGCAAAACGTGGAAAAGGTAGGCAATCAGGTCAAGCTTGAGTTTAGCGAGCAAGGTCAAACGCAGCACCTTATGGTTGATTATGTACTGGTGGCCACCGGCCGTCGTAGTCATTTAGATTCGCTGAATCTACAACAGATTGACTCTCAATTCGGTAATCTTAAAGAGCTACCGATTGATCCACAAACCAAACAACTGGGAAATTACCCAATTTTTGTGGTTGGTGATGCACATACCTCTACCCCCATTCAGCATGAAGCAGCCCATGAAGGCCGAAGTGCAGTGCATAACTGCCTTAATTATCCAAAACTGAAGAATTTAAAAGACTTAACACCGCTGAGTATTGTGTTTAGTCAACCGGAAATGGCAATTGCTGGCCAAAGCTATAAACAGCTTAAAAACAAGAACATCGACTTTGTGATTGGAAAAGTGTCTTATGAGCGTCAAGGTCGGGCGATGGTTCTGGCTAAAAATAAGGGTGTTGTCGAAATTTATATTGATAAACGTACACGCCAATTATTAGGTGCAGAACTCTTTGTAAAATCTGCCGAACATTTTGCCCATACTTTTGCCTGGCTAATTGATGAAGGGGTAACGTTAGATGAACTTCTTGCTAAGCCTTTCTATCACCCGACGCTTGAAGAAGGTTTAAGAACGGCTTTAAAACATGCTCGCCGACAGCTAAGAGATTAAGAGGGAAGCTTATCTTCTCTCTTTGCTCTATTTTTCTCATTTCACTGTCATTTTTGATTCTACTTATCTTTATTTCCCACACAAATTTCCCACATAAAAAAATCCCCCAAGCTTTTGCTCGGGGGATTTTGAATTAATGAGCTGGCGATGACTTACTCTCACATGGGTAACCCCACACTACCATCAGCGCTAAGAGGTTTCACT
>NZ_VPBT01000035.1:0-14984 GCF_013418555.1 Acinetobacter sp. YH12134
CTATAGAACAGATGTGGGCATGGGTTAAACGTAAACGTAAACGTAAAGAATGGTTGATCGACTCAGTCGATGAGTTATTTCGAGTTTTTTTCGAATCCTGTATGAATAATAAAGTAGTTTGACTATACCTGATAATGCTCCAGATCTAGGCGCTGTAAACGTCGCTTTAACTCGGCCAGTGACCACGGCCAGGCGGCAAAGTTGCGACCATTCTGGTCCAGATAATAACTTTGACAGCCGCCACGGTTAAACACAGTTTTCTGCACATGAGTCTGTACTTTAGCATTGTGGTATTTCAGCACATCCGGCTTGATTTCAATACGCTTTAAACCCTTGGCTTTCATTTGCAATAAACCACTGACAATATAGTCCAGTTGCGCTTCAGCAATACCAATAAAGGAATCATAGACCAGAATATTCGGCCCGAGCACCAAAAAGGCATTGGGTAAATGCTGGATACTGGTGCCCAAAAAGGCTTCGGGTGAACTGCTCTGCCACAGCTCGGAAAGTCGTTGGCCTTGGGCATTCTGCACACGGCGACCAATCGGTGGATGTGACACCTCAAAGCCCGTTCCCCAGATAATCACATCGACCTCATGCCGGTCACCATTGGCGGAAATCACCGTATTGCCTTCAATTTCCACCAAGCCATGCGGAATTAAAGTGCTATTCGGGGCCTGCAAGGCCGGATAATAATCATTGGCAAACAGTAAACGCTTACAGCCGACCGAAAAATTGGGGGTAACCGCCTGACGTAAAGCCGGATCTTTGACCTGCAATTTTAACAGCTGCCGGCTGAGTACATTCACGAGCTCCAACAAAGGTGGATGACGCAGGCCAAAATTAATCAGATTCAAAGATTGCGATACCGCACCGCGCCAACGCTGCTGGATGACCGGAAACTTGGCCAGTGTACTTTTCATCACCTGATTCAGGGGCAGATCAGGCTTTGGCAGGACCCACGGCGCTGTACGCTGGAAAATATATAACTCTTTGGCCAGAGGCTGAATTTTCGGAATAAACTGAATGGCCGAGGCGCCGGTGCCAATGACCGCAATGCGTTTACCACGCAGGTCATAGGCATGGTTCCAGCGTGCCGAATGGAACATTTCGCCCTTAAAACTGTCGATGCCTTTAATTTTCGGCAGTTGCGGCTCGGTAATCGGGCCGGTAGAGAAAATCACGGTTCTGGCCCGATATCGCCCTTTGCTGGTGTTGAGCTCCCACATCTGTTCAGTCTCATTCCAGCGTGCATCTTGCAGTTCATTATGAAATTCAATCTTGGCATATAGCTGAAAACGGGTCGCCACATCTTCCAGATAACGCAGGATTTCCGGCTGCTTGGCAAATAAATGACTCCAGCCATGACTTGGCGCAAAGGAAAAAGAATATAAGGCCGAGGGCACATCACAACCACAACCCGGATAGGTATTGTCCCGCCAGGTGCCTCCTACCCGGCCGGCTTTTTCCAGCACCAGATAATCCTGATAGCCAGCCTGATTCAGTTTATAGGCCGCTGCCAGACCGGAAATACCCGCCCCAATAATAATGGTGTCATAGATCCGGCTTGGCATAGTAGTTGATCTACCGCGCTGCTCAGTTGTTTGAGAATTTGGCTGATTGGCCCCTGCCCTTGCTGATGCTGCACTGGCACTTTTGGCTTTTCGACTAGGCTTTTTGAGCACAAGATCGGCCGGCTCAGCGACCGTTTGCAACGTGACTTGATCATCTTGTTTCATTTTTTCTACTCAGGATTTTTGTACATATTTATTGAACAGTGGATAACCCACACCCAGCAGCTTGGTATATAAACGCGGCGCGGCACGCTTGAACCACCAGAACAGTTTGGCGTCTGGCTGTGGAATGGTATACAGCTCGCCCCGGTCTAAATTGTTTAAGGTCTGCGCTACCACCTGCTCACAGCTGACAAAGGCATGATGGGTCAGCAAATGATCTGCCAGTCCCGAATAATGCGCAGGCAAACGGCTATTTTTCATGATATTGGTCGGCACCAGCGTTGGGCATAACACATTGATGCGAATATTGGCGCCACGTAACTCGGCAGACAGGGTTTCAGACAAGGCCAGTACGCTGGACTTGCTGACGTTATAGGCGGTCATTTCCGGCGCTGCGGTATAACCAGCAGCCGAAGCGACATTAATAATCGCACCACCACCCTGCTGTTTCAGTTTCGGTACGAAATAATGACAACCGTGGATCACGCCCCATAAGTTGACCTGCATACACCATTGCCAGTCGGCCAGGCTGACTTCATCAAACTTGCCACCCAGCCCCACACCGGCATTATTGATCAGCAAAGTCACCGGATGGCCCAACAGCTGTTCAGACTGTTCAGCCAGTTGCTGCACCTGCTCGGCCACACCCACATCACATTGCAACGCAAAGGCCGCAGTCGCAAACTGGTGTTCAATCTGCTTGGCGGTTGCTTGAGCCGCCGCCAGATTGATATCGGCACAGATCACGCTGCCACCACGCCTGGCCAGTTCCAGCGCAAAACTGCGTCCAATCCCACTGCCTGCACCGGTCACCACCGCATAGGCCTGCTGGCTCAGTCGCACTTTTTTTGCAAATAATCCCATCATCCTTCTTCATCCTTACACTTTGAGCGCCGGGGTAAATTCCTTGACGAAATACGGCGTTAACACCCCGCTTTCCGGATGCAGCAAACGTTCCTTGTAATAGGCTAAAAAGGCCGAAGTATCATGGTCATTCGGATGAAAACCGGGACGCAGATAATCCAGAATATGCGCCCAGCTACTGCCATACACGCCATCTTGCAGACCAAAAATCAGCTTGATGCTACGCGGCAGGTCTTTCCAGTAACTCAGGCTAAACAAATTAGACGGTTTGCGATAAAACGGCACCAGCAGCGAGGCAATGGAAATCAGCACCAGGATGGTGATGAGCGCCGGGAAGAAACCGGCAATGCGCAAGCCATAACTGTTGGATAAAGACTGGAACACATCATAGGCAATGTCTTTGTGTTCCGATTCTTCCAGCATGTGCCACATCCAGATGGCACGCTGCTTTTCATCATGCGACTGGAAGAAAATTTCCTCATGATTCATCATGTACTCGGCCAGCACCGCGGTGAAATGTTCAATGCCAGCCATCAGCGACAGTTTCATCGGCTGTGGCAAACGGTTAAAGCCGTGATCAAAGACAAATCTGGCCCAGGAACGGAACAGCTCAACCGGCAGATCGGCATCCCGAAAGGCATCATTCAGCTCTTCATGCAATCTGGAATGTAGCGCCTCCTGGCCAATTAGGGAGGTGACCCGCTGTTTTAGCACGGGATCATTTAACAGCTCACGATGATAACGCGCGGTGTCAATCACCAGATCTTCGCCATAGGTCAGGAAAATCGACAGCGAGGCAAAATAGGCACTGGCCAGTTCGGCATTCAAGTAAAATTTGGGATCTATTTCTTCGGCCTTAAAGTCGAATTTCATATGCCGGATTGGGAGGGCAGCCGACTGTTTCTCGGCATCAAAAGGTGTCGCGCTGAAAAAATGGCGAACAGGCTGAGGTAAAAACTGAGCAATCTGCATGGCTATTCTCTTTGTTTTGTCCATTTGAGCCAGGTCAAGACACCGTGGTCATCGACCTGAATGAGACCAAAACTAAGCCAGCCCTGCATTGAAACCAGTTGCCAAAATCGTCATAAAATTGGCAAATCGTGACTTTAAAAAATATTGTCTGACAATTTGCTCACACTTTTTTCCGCAGAGCTCATTTCCTTGTCAATTGGGGTCAGCGCCTATTTGGACACTCTGTCACTGCGGTTACTGGGCAGATAACGCACTTTGCGTTCTTTGGACTGATAAATCCACTGATGATCGAACAGGCCCTGATTCAGATGTTCAAAACGGAAGTTACCAATCGCTACCGCATAAAAACCGGTGCCCTGCTGTTTCTGCTGCTCGACTTGGGCCATCAGTTCTGTCGGTAACTGCCCCATGATGAAATCGGACACCACCAGCACATCGGCATTGTGAAAATTTGGCTGGGCCAGCATCGACAGGGCATGTTCGATGGCGGGAATAACATCGGTGCCGCCATGAAAAGACTGGCTAAGAAAGTGAATCAGATCATCCAGCGAATAGCCTTCGAGTAAATTCAGGCTGGTCAGCTGGGTCGAGAAGTTAATCAGATACATCGGACGTTTGGCTTTCATGGCCTGAATCGCCAGATACAAACTCATGGCTTTGGCAATCAGCTCCGGCTGGCCGTGCATGGAACCGCTGGTGTCCAGACACAAAATCATCGGGCCTTTTTGCCCCAGACGCTTATGCCGTGCTGTTTGATCCTGAATTACCCGACTGCTGTGCTGACCTTGCAGGTTAAAGCTCATCAGGTTGGATTCCAGATATTTCAGGTCAAATAAAAGCGCCAGATCGGGATCGGCCAGTAAGGCCAGCTCGCTCGGCAGCGCCAGATTCAAATCCTGCGCCAGCTGAATACCGGTAATTTCTTCATGCCAGTGCTGCTCCAGCAATTCCAGCTCCTGCTCTGGCCGATGCTGCTGCACGGCCTGGCGCGGATAATGTGCAGGCTGGACAGAACCGATTTTCTGGCACAAGGCTTGCAGCTCACGATCCTCCTGCAAATAGCTGGCCCATTGCTCAAACTGCTGGATATCCTGTGGTTGTAACTGGCCTCTGGAATAGTCAATAAAAATACCGGTTTCGATGCCGGTGGCATCTTTGTATTTGGCCAGTCGCTGCATCTGGCTGAGAAAATCGCGAATCTCATCCAGAAAAGCATCCCGCTGCAAGGCCAGCTGCTCAAATTCCCAATGAGCAATGGCTTCGGTCAGTTTACGTTGCCATTTTTCTGTTAATAACTGTGCCTGTAGCTCGCGCTGTCCGGCAGAGAAAGTAGCGCTTTGAGTCCAAAACGGGCTTAAATCAGGCAGCCCCAGCTGAGCCTGAAAATCCTGATATTGCACCTGCATCTGCTGAAACTCGGCGCTATTGATGGAGGGCTGCGCCAGCCAGTGTTCCAGTTGCTGCTGCACTTCCCTATAAGGATGCTGCCGATCGAGACTGGATTTGGCCTGATAGGCCCAGGCCCGGACTTTATCATCCAGATGCTGACTGACTTTCTGATCATCCAGCCAGTGTTTTAAGGAGGAGTCGGCTAGTTCCTGATACAGCTGTCCGGTCAACTGCTCTAACGCTGTATGCTGACGCTGATGCTGCTGCAGGTCTAGCCTTGACATAGCTGTTCCAGCCGCGCGCAGTCTTGCAGTTGCAGCTGATAGCGCTGTAACTGCTGCTGCACATGCTGTTGTAACTGGGCACTGTCGGCGGCGGCAACAAAGACTGAAGCAAAATGTGCTGACTGGGCATCAAAACGCTGCTGTAACAGGGCTAAATCTTCGCTCAGTGCATTTTGTAGCTGGGCAAGCTCTCCCCGCAACTGCTGCACCAACTTTTCATCAATGACACGGCGTGCGCTGCCTTTCGGGTATTTAATATACGGTGTGACCACTTCTTCCAGCCCATAATAGCCGCCTTTTAAGGTACAGACCCGGCCGCCATTAAAGTTACACACGATGCCGCGAATTTCCTCACCGGAAGCATCCACAGCAAAGAAATCCTGTTTGCTGTCCATTTTATTTAATAACAGATACAGCACTTTATCCTGATAATGATGATCCAGGTGAGTCACTGCTCTTAAGTATTCCTTGTCCTGAATCAGATAGCTTTCATAGACATCATCGGTATAGTAAAAGACGTTCAGCATCTGCTGTTCCAGCTCGTCTTTGTGCTGAATTAGTGACTCCAATTGCAAATCGGCATGCAAGCCAATCTCCAGAATGGCCTGATCAATCAGCTTGTGCATCTCCCGAATATCTTCCAGCTGATTCCACAGGCAGGATTTCAGAAGATACAGATCACTGACCAAGACCTGCGGCCGGCCATTTAAAAATGCCGCAGCTTTGAGCAGATAGGCTACACGTTGCCAGCGCCGGTCCGAAATATAGACCGACAAGCCATCGACATGCTGCTGTAAATACTGGCGAATCAGATCAATCACCTGTAATACCAAAGCCGGCAGCTCAATTTCATGAATCTGTTCGCGCCATTCGGCCAGCTCGGCCTGGGTAATTTTAAGTGATTCATCAAGCTGTAAATGAGCACTGCCCGGTTTGGCTTGTAGCAGCTGATGAAAATTGCCGGCCTGCTGAATGGGTTCGACCACCAGACGCAAAATAAAACGGTCATACAGCGCATCCAGTCCCTGATTCGGTTCAGGAATTTCATTGGATGCACCAATCAGCACACTTAAGGGCACCTGCTGCAGCTGCTCGCCATTTTTAAAGACTTTTTCATTCACCAAAGTCAGCAAGGTATTTAAAATGGCCGGGCTGGCCTTCCAGATTTCATCCAGAAAAGCAAAATCGGCACAGGGCAAATAATGCTCGGTTTTACGGATATAGTGATCTTCTTTTAGGGCTTTAATTGACACCGGGCCAAAAATTTCTTCGGGTGTACTAAAACGGTTCATCAAATATTCAAAATAGGCATCGACCTCAAAAGCGGCTGCAACCCGTCTGGAAATCAGGCTTTTGGCCGTGCCCGGCAAGCCGTATAAAAAGGTATGACTGCCAGCCACAGCAGCCAGCAAGGTTTGTGCGATCACCTGTTCACGTTCATACATCTGCTGGGACATTTGCGAAATAAGTGTATGAATACGTGCTTTCATCGAATACCTGAACCTGCGCGAAAAACTGCATTGTAACGGTTTGCGGAAATGAAGAAAAACCGGCAAGCCACCGCAGATGAAATTTTTGCTACATATCTGCCTGCCAGTTTTGTTATAACTGGGAAAATTGAATGGCCCGACCTGATCTTTCACCATGCTGTTATTGAAACTGTTACCGCTGCTACTGCGCCTGCTTAAACTGGAGCAGTTTCGCTGCCGGGCTTTAACCCCGGGCGAAATTGCGTTGTGCCAGCGCGTATTCGGGCAGCTGATTGATTACAGCCGGGTCAGCATCATGAATCATCCTTATTTGCCCTGGCAACCGGCGTATATTCTGATGGCGCCGCAAGGTTATATTCATGTGCGTGATCCATTGTACCGGGAAGATTATAGCCAGGCACCGCTTGCCTTTCAGGCGGTGCTGATTCATGAAATGATACACACAAGTAATTCATAAATTGATAACATCCACAAGGATAAAAAAATGGACAGTACCATCTATATCCAATAAAACAAATTGACGAGAAGATATTTTCTTGTACTTTCATAAATATTAAAAAATAGGTAGCTAAATCTATGACCAATAGAGCAACAAAAATTACCTTATCCACCTTTACTCAATCACAGTTAGCACCTGCTGACACAAATGGGGCTACTAGAGTCCAGTTAGCGAACGGTAAAGATTATTATATTAAACCTGTAGAACAACCAGATTTTACATATGATGAAGAGTTCGGAATAAACCAACTATCCTTATCTGTCAGCTTCAATTTATTCCCATTAGTAATGGACTCAGCGAATACTCCTTGGGCTGAGGCAAATATATTTTTGCTCACAAAAATAAAAAATAGCTTAAAAGTTGTTATGTCTAGTTATTCTAGCCTTGCAAATGATTTAGTTGCATATCGCCAATTCTTAGATGAGTCTCAAATTATTAACTGGTTAGAGTTTCCAGAAAACAAGTTAAATCGACCAACTTATCGCTATAGATCCTATCTTAAAATGCTTATTGATGCAGATGAAATTGCACCAACAACTGCTCGAAGACGAATGAGTACCATTATTGCATTTTATAGATGGCTCCAAGCGGAGGGAGTCTTAATACCTGAGTTCCCCATGTGGACAGAGTCTGACCGACTTATTGAATTAAGAAATCAGTATGGGATGCCTTATAATAAACGGGTAAAAACAACTGATATTTCAATTAAAGTAATCAAAAGCAATAACCCATATTCTGATGTTATTGATGATGGTGGACAATTAAGACCATTATCAATAAAAGAACAAGAGTGGATATTAGAAACACTGATTTCGTTAGGTAATACAGAAATGACGCTGATTCATTTGTGTAGTTTATTAACTGGTGCAAGATTACAAACAATTCTTACGATTCGGCTTCAACATGTCTTGGAAGAAATTGACAACCCCAATTTATTTGAAGTTAGAATACCTGCTGGCCCAGGAACTGGGATAGACACTAAAAACGATAAAAAAATAGTTCTGCATTTCCCACTTTGGTTTTATCAAAAATTACATACATATGCACTGAGTCAAAGAGCTCAAAAGAGAAGGCAAAAAGCTGTTAATGGTGATACTGAAAATCAATATTTATTTCTCAGTAACAGAGGCACCCCATTCTATCAATCTAAAGAAGATTTACAGTATTTCAACAAAGACTTTTCCTTACATCATGTCAAACATGGGCAGGCAGTTCGTCAATTTATTACAGAAAAAGTCTTACCATTCATACGTCAGCAATTTGGTATGCCAAATTTCAAGTATAAGTTCCATGATCTCAGGGCTTCTTATGGAATGAATTTGACAGATGCTCAATTGGAATTAGTTTCAAAAGGCGAAATATCACTCAATAAAGCACGAGAGTTTGTCAAAATTAGAATGTGTCATGAGTCTTCAACTACTACAGATTTATATCTTCAATACCGAAGCAATTTAAAACTAGTAAGAAAAATTGCTACTGAGTATGACCAACATTTGATCCGTTTAATTCAGGGAAATTTTGGAGAAAAATAAGATATGAGTTTGGAATTAAGACCAACTGTTATCATTGATGTACCTTTAATAACAAAGGAAATACTATTAAATACCGAACAGATAATTATAAAATTTCCCCAAGGTGAAATAGCTGATATTGGATCACTATGCTATTTAAAAACTGCAAAGAATAGACAACGAGGGATCAAAGATACACATTTGGGAAGATTAGTTGAACGTGAGTCACTTATTGACTCTAGACGAAATCAAATTAGAAAGTTAATCAAAATCATCTCTGATCAACTTAATTTCAGCAATAAAAATTCAATAACCATCAAAAACTCAGTTGATACCTTTATATCTTTTATTCGATGGTCAGATCAAAATAAATTTGATAATGTTTTGGAAGACTATGAAAATTCAATGAAAATTTTCAAATGCTATTCAGAATTTCTTAATAACAATTATTCTAAAGGTGATATTTCTTTCAAACATTCAAATACCCAGCAAGCAAGAGTTCTAAATTTATTATCTATTTTTTTTAAGAAAAATACCTTTAATCATGAAACAAGAAACTTAAAGACTATAAATTTTAGTCAAAATTCAAAATCTAAGGCTGATAAATCTGATAGCGGCTCAATTAATTATGAGTTTAGACCAATTAAAACTATTAATCTGCCATTGGAAGAGAATACGGTCCTTTTAAAACCCGAAGAAAGCATAATAACATTCTCTGATGGAGCATCACTTGATATCGGGTTCTTATGTTATTTACGAGCTGAGCCTTTAAAATATAAAAATAAAAATATTACAACCGACCCAAAACGTGGACGAAGAGTTCAATTAAAATCATTGAGCAAAACCCGTACAGGTCAAGTTAAAAAACTCATTTACCTTATTTCCCATCAAATTAAACTCAATACTCTAAGTATTAAAACTATACATAATTATTGCTTTAGATTCATAAGTTTTATGAGATGGGCTGATGAAAATAAATTCTATCAAGTGTTGGATTGTTCTGTAAGTGCAGATAATACTTTGATTTTTTATGCAGAATATTTATCTAGTAAATTTTCGAATCAAGAAATTTCATTGAAGCATGCTACATCACAACTATTAATTGTTATGAATATTTTATCTACTTTTTTTGATGGAAATAACTTTAGACACAAAGCAAATAGTCTAAAGGTTTCAGATTTTAAAAAAAAGCTTAGCCCCCATTCACCAGTAATTATGAAACCATCAATTAAATATGAGATTAGACCTACTAAATTAGTTGATTTCCCAATAAAGAAGGATGAAGCTTTATTAAACCCAGAAGAAGTTATAATAAAATTTTCAAATGGAAGGTCAGTTGACATAGGTGCTTTATGTTATTTAATAACTGAGCCTCAAAAGGATTATAAACAAGGTACTTCCAGATTTTATAAACATGGGCGATTAGTTCAACTACAATCATTAAGTCTAAATCGTAAGGATCAAATTAAAAGGCTGATTACTATTTTTTCGGATCAACTTAGCTACAGTGGCCTTAGAGTTGAAACTATTATAGATTCAGTTACTCGATTTATATCTTTTATGAGATGGGCTGACGAGAGCCATTTGCATGATGTCTTAGATAGTTCGGATAGAGCACATAAAAATTTAAAAGTGTATTCACAGTTTCTTCGGGATAAATATCTTCGGAATGAAATATCGTTAAAACACGTTGAAAGACAAATTTCTTTAGCAATAAAAGTTTTATCGGATTTTTTTGGGAAGGATAATTTTGGTCATGGATTGTTTGTTTTTAAATCAAAATCGAATATAAGCAAAGCAACAAAACCACCATGTGAACATGCTCAAAAAAGACTCTTAGCATTGTGTACTTCCCTATTCACAGGAATAGGTTCACTAGTACTAGATCAAAAAAACTATCCCTATAAATTAAAGCTTCCTGAATTCCTTAATCTTCCAAACAATTTTATTTGGCTTTTTCCCGCTGAAACATGGTTTAAGCATCCAGAAATAGCACTTCAACCTCGAAAAACATGTCTTGGCTTTAATTATTTAACTGGTGAACTTAATACACTTGATGAAATTGCAAGGTTGAGAGGTCTATCATTACGAGGTGATGAACAAATTAGGTTAGATGCTCAACGCAATATTGACGTTGCTAACTCAGATTTCAGGGATAGTCAGCGTATGCATGTAGGAACCGTTGCACTCAATGCATTCATCGTAATATTTTTAGCACAGACAGGCATGAATTGGTCTCAGTTAATAAACTTAACTTGGTCTAATAATTATCAAACAGACAGTGAGCGACAGTTATTCAGAACGATAAAATGGAGAGCTGGCGGAAAAGAGTGTTTCTTTGAATTACCATCAAGTTTTATACCTACCTTTAAAAGATATTTACAATTAAGAGATTTTTTACTGGGTGATCAACCTTGTGAATGGCTATTTTTTACATTAGGATCAAGAGGTTTAGGACAACCCTCGCAAATTAGAAGTTCACTACATAACTTCTTTAAATTCCTAAAAAAAATAGATCCTAATTTAACCGAAATACACTCTAGACAATGGCGAGCTGCTAAGAGTGATTGGCTTATACGTAATACTGATGTCTCTACTACTGCATTGGTTTTACAAAATTCTGAGAAAACAGTTTTAGCATCTTATATTGCTGGATCTGAAACGAGACATCAGGAAGAGATGTCAAATTTCTTAAATCAAGTTTCTAATGCCGTACAAGAGAAAAGAGATAAAACCCAAAATATTACTATAAGAGCTGTTGGAAATTGTTCGTCTTTGGGAGAACCGAAAGCTATCAATAACAAGATACCTATTGCATCCAATTGTGTTGAGCCTGAAGGCTGTTTATTTTGCGATAAATTCAAAATTCATGCAGATGAAATTGATATTAGGAAATTATTAAGTTGCAGATATTGTGTAAAAAAAATTGCGCATCTCAATAGAGATCAGGAAACTCATAAAAATTTAATACAGCCTATTCTCGATCGCATTGATATTTTTATCACAGAAATAAAGAAACATAATAATGATCTGTTAGAAAAAATAAGATATGAAGTAGATGAAGAAGGAGAACTAGACAATTACTGGAGAAGGAAATTTGAAATGCTCATAGAATTAGGAGTTGTTATATGAGTTTTTTTGCTGAAGCAAAAATTGAACTACCCGCTAATTCCTCTGCACCGGATGCCTTTCATCTAGGGAACACTTGCCTCCCATCGAGCAATTTTGTTGTAAGTCGATTAAAAGATGGTACTGTGTTATCCAGCTATGGAGATTTAATCTGGGATTTTTCAATTTATAATCCTGACAAGAAAACAGATCTATTGATTTTTAAATATTGGGAAAATGGAGAAATAACCTATCAACGAGAACAATTAATAGCTGAAATGAAGCATATTTTTTTCTTAATTATTTGGATGCGGAATAAAACTCCATTAAGCAATGGAACATTAAGAAATTATTTGTCCGTAGTTAGGGCAATTGCTCAATATGCTGAAAAAGAGTCTCTAACAATCAAAGCAATAATAGGCAATCAAGATTTGTTATTAAGCTTTATTCGTAGCAATTCTTCTGGATGGTTGGTCGAAACTCTATCTTCTTTATTACGATTATTGGTGTTGATCGACACTGGCGAAAGTCAATTAAATATTAGCGTAGTAGGCAAAGAATCCTTCAAATTACTCTATAGAATTAATCAAGAATATAGAACTACCATAAAGCAACACCCGCCAATTCCAACAAGAATTTATTCCAATATAATCAGCAATCTACTTAAATATCTTGATGATTGGGAAAAAGTTTCAGAGGAGCATATTGATTTAGTTTTAGAGTGCTATCAATCTAAATTGTTACGTAAAAAAACTCCTAATATTAAAGCTGAAGCATCGAGGAATCTCGTTACATTTATCCAACGTCAAACTGAAATTTTTTCAGTAAAGCAGTTGAGCTCTACTCTTACAGATGTTCAGAGAATTTCAAAACTAATTATCCAAGTATTCACCGGAATGCGGGATGAAGAAACTCAAACTTTACCTTTTAACTGTGTAGAGAAAATAATTTCAAATGCTCAGGATCATTATGTAATTAAAGGTAGAACTACAAAATCCAATCATGGGAGGATTCATAGGACAAAGTGGGTAACTAACCATGAGGGTTATAGAGCAGTCAAAGCAGCTCAAAAAATTGCAACAGCAGTCTATCTTACACAAGGAATAAAGATTGAAAATGATATATTGGATTTTTCTAATAATCATCCATTGTACATTTCTAGTAGTTACTTAGGGTTTACTGGTGAGCCTCCAAAAAGCAAGCATAATCAATTCTCAACTGCTTATTTATTATTGAATGGTTCTAGAAAATTAAAAGGAATCATCCCAAATATTGAAGAAGATGATTTGTATGAACTAGAACAACTAGATCCACATAGGGCGTGGCGCACAGAAAAAAAATTTCAAATAGGTTCCCAATGGAGTCTTACGACACATCAGTTCAGACGCTCATTAGCCTTATATGCTCAGCGTTCAGGGTTAGTTTCACTCCCTTCTCTTCGAAGACAACTACAACATATCACCGATGAAATGACCAGTTATTATGCAAAAGGCTCCTCTTTCGCAAAGGACTTTATAAATGATGATAAAAAGCACTTTGGGCTTGAATGGCAGAATGGTCAAGTTGAATCTTCAGCCCTAAGTTATATTTTTAATGTTTTATTGTCACAGGATATCCTATATGGTGGGCATGCTCATTGGGTCAAACATCGACTAAAAGATAAGGATGGTGTACTGCTTATTGATCGAAAAGAAACGATGAATAGATTCAAAAAAGGGGAAATCGCATACAAAGACACAATGCTAGGTGGATGTACAAAGGTCGGTTCATGTAATCAAATCTCTTTAAACTGGCTTCAATTAGATTGTTTAAAAGACAACTGTCGCCACTTGGTTGTGAACTTACCTAAATTGGAACGTGTGATCAAAGCTCAAGAGAAAATGATTAGTCTTCTAGATATTACCTCTGTGGAATACAGAACTGAGGTATCACATTTAGAGGTACTAAGTTCAACAAAGAATAAAATCTTAAATATGTAAGGTAACGAATAATGACAAGCCCACTTGACGAGTATTACGAAGCACTAGAGCGGTTAAAAAAAGATACCCCTATTCGAGTGCCAAAAGGAACTAAGATTACGAATGATGCTGTCTCTCTTGAAGCTGGCAGAGGAAAAGGAAGCATAAAAAAGTCTCGCCCAATATTTTCTGATTTAATCGTTGCAATTCAATTAGCTTCTGAGCTACAGATATCTGCTGTCAATGTTAATGAAAATATAGTTCATAAGTTAAAATCAGAATTAAATCAGTGCCGTAAAGACTTAGAAGCAACATTAGCACGTGAAGTTTCATTGTTATATGAGTTATACGAACTAAAAAAAGAAATTAATCTTCTAACTGGTGCAAAAGTAATACCTATTAGAAAAGACCGGACAAGCTCTTAATCTAGTAGGATTTATAATTTTTTATTGGGCTCACAAATCATATTAGGTATTCGGCCGAAGCAAATATCACGAGCAATGTCCCCCTGCTGTTCAATATTATATGCTTCAAAAGGCTTACGTTTGTTAAAGACATATTTGTAAGGGTTGTATAGTTTGAAACTTAAATAGTAAGCAATTTGTAGTATTGCCCCCCTCAGAAGTACATTAATGCCTTTCTGATGCTGCATAATATGAGCCATTTCATGTATGAAAAGTTCTTGTACAGACTTAGACTCTAGTGCGTAATTATCACTGTAATCTGACGGATTTATATAAATATTGCCATTAGGAGCCATGAACATTCCTTTCGGTTGCCAAGGCAGAAATGGTCTAGCAATGATTTTAGGTGTGTTGTAATTGATTTCTTCCCCGAATACAGATCGAGCAAGTAGTTTTTCTTGGAGTGTTAAGTTTCTAACCTGATAAGAAGACTTCACATCTTGGTCCTTCTATCACTAACGAAAAGAATCAATAGATATAATAAGCTTATGTAATATACTCATCAACCTTGTTAAGTCATACTTACAATAAACTGATCTAATAATTGCTTTTTCGTAATACTTAACAATTAAAAAAATATATTAGACCTCTTGCGAAAGTAAAAACTGCCTCATTATAGATTTCATGAAATATCAGAAATTAAATCGTTTTTCAGATTCTGAATTCCAGCGCTTGGTTGGTGTACCTCGAGCAGTTTTTAGTGAAATGG
>NZ_VPBT01000036.1:0-12073 GCF_013418555.1 Acinetobacter sp. YH12134
CAGCCTGACTTTTGCCCGCGCATTGGCATATTCGAAAAACAGACCCTCTGCAATTGCTTTTTCACGCGATTCTGTCATGCCAATTTCATGATCATTCGGCACAAAATAGACTTCTTCAGGAATTAATTTAACGATATAACCCATTGTTCTGACTCTTATGGTGTTTTAGTAATTTACCCTGCGACATTTATAGGCTGAAAAATCGCTTCCGGCTATGGCGAATTCATCCGACAGTTATGCTTATTTTTGATATGCCATCTCAATGCCAGTCATATAAAGAAAAAATATTTTAAAATCATATAGATTATTTAAATTTAGGTGCTTCTATATTTCACTAAACTGATCTGATGTAGTGACGAGATTGTTCTGATTAAACAGATTTTTTATTCAGCCTTTCTGTCCTCATGTAAAGCTTAAAGCGGATGTTTCTGTTTTGCCGGTGATGAGGCTGTAAAAACCTAAAAGTGATATTTTTTAATCAGAACAAAGATAAAAATACAAAGAAAATGCAGTCCTATGACTACTTTTTAACCACAGATAGAAAGGCAAACCAATAAGCATTGCCCTTCGATGATGGTTCAGCATTCGTTATTCAAGCCAGATTATGGAAAGGATTTTGGTTCAAAACTGAAGTAAAGAATTTTAAATGATTGAATCTTGGTAATTTTTATAGTTTTTTATGGATCAGAATTTGGTGCGCCCGGCGGGAATCGAACCCACGACCCCAAGCTTCGGAAACTTGTACTCTATCCAACTGAGCTACGAGCGCGCGTCGCACATCATAACAAAAAAATGCACAAGGTAAAGCAACTATATATAAGTTCTTTATTTTTATGCTTATGCTTTAAGCAATCGTTCCAAATATACGATGCAGAATTCCCGGTAGATTACTTGGTTTATTGGGCAATATCGCTCACAATAGCCTCTCCCTACACCATGCGAGATTTTCATGACTGATGCATTGACGTTAAGAGACTTGTCTAAAACCTATCGCAATGGGTTTCAGGCCTTAAAAGGTATCAATTTGACTGTACCTGAAGGTGAATTTTATGCGCTGCTGGGTCCCAACGGTGCAGGCAAATCTACAACGATCAGTATCATTAGCTCCTTAACCAAGAAAACCTCGGGTACCGTGGAAATTTTTGGCCACAATCTGGATACCCATCCCTCTCAAGCCAAACAGTGTCTGGGCGTGGTACCACAAGAGTTTAACTTTGGTCATTTTGAAAAAACCTTTGATATTCTGGTGACCCAGGCCGGTTATTACGGTATTCCCAAAAAAGTGGCGCAGCAGCGCGCCGAACTGTATTTAGAAAAACTGGGGCTGTGGGATAAACGTGCCACGCAAGCGCGAATGCTATCTGGCGGGATGAAACGCCGCTTGATGATTGCCCGCGCCATGATGCATGAACCGAAATTACTGATTCTGGATGAACCGACCGCCGGGGTCGATATCGAACTGCGCCGCTCGATGTGGGATTTCCTGATTGAAATGAACAATAGTGGCACTTCCATTATTCTGACCACCCACTACCTGGAAGAAGCGGAAATGCTGTGCCGCCGGATTGCCATTATTGACCGCGGTGTGATTAAAGAAGACACCACCATGAAAGGCTTCCTGAACCAGCTGAATGAAGAAACCTTTATTTTCGATCTAGTTCAGCCGATTCAGCCCATTCATCTGGATATTATCGGGGTACGTTTTAATCTGGTCGATCCGCTGACCCTGGAAGTGACTATGGACAAGGCCCATACCGTGAATGAGCTGTTCCAGTTACTGGAATCACAAGGGGTACAGGTGCGCAGTATGCGCAACAAGGCCAATCGTCTTGAAGAATTATTTGTGAAGATGGTAGAGAAAAATCTTGCAGGAGTCGCGCAATGAACTTTAATCAATTAAGAGTTGCGCTGTATACGCTGGTTCATAAGGAAATCCGCCGTTTTATGCGGATCTGGCCACAAACCCTGTTACCACCGGCCATCACCATGAGTCTATATTTCGTGATTTTCGGTAATCTGGTCGGTTCACGTATTGGGGAAATGGGCGGCTTTAGCTATATGCAGTTTATTGTGCCCGGCCTGATCATGATGGCGGTCATTACCAACAGTTATGCCAACGTCTCTTCAAGTTTCTTTAGTGCTAAATTCCAAAAAAGCATTGAAGAACTGATCATGAGCCCGGTGCCGTTACATGCCATTTTGTGGGGCTATGTGTTGGGTGGAGTATGTCGTGGCGTGCTGGTCGGCATTATTGTGACCTTAATGAGCCTGTTTTTCACCGACCTCTACATTACCAACTGGTTTGTGACCATTTATACCGTCCTAATCACTTCATTATTACTGTCTTTAGGCGGTTTTATTAATGCCGTTTATGCCAAATCATTTGATGATATTTCCATTATTCCAACCTTTGTGCTGACACCACTCACCTATTTAGGTGGTGTGTTCTATGCAATTAGTGCATTATCGCCGTTCTGGCAAAACCTTTCTTTAATTAACCCTGTGGTCTATATGGTCAACGCCTTCCGTTATGGCATTTTAGGACATAGCGATGTCAACGTGACCGTTTCCTTAGGCGTGATTACATTATGCTGTGCTGTGTTATATGGCATTGCCTATCATTTACTCTCCCGTGGTTCAGGAATGCGTGAATAATGAGCGTAGAAAATTCTTTATTGGGTAAAGACACTCAGTACCCAACAACCTATCAACCTGATGTGCTGTTTCCGATTGCGCGTGCTGAAGCGCGGGAAAAATATGCGCATGTGGCTGGTGTTCAACAAGGTAAAGACTGGTGGCATGTCTTTGAGATGTCCTGGTTAAATGCAGCCGGCGTTCCGCAAGTTGCTATTGGCCGGATTCACTTGCCTGCCACCTCACCAAATTTAATCGAGTCAAAATCTTTAAAGCTGTATTTCAACAGTTTGAACTTTAGCACCTTTGCTTCAACAGACGCGCTGATCAATACCGTCGAGCAGGATTTATCAGCCGCGGCACAGGCACAGGTCAATCTGGAACTGTTATCTGTCGATGATCTGGCAATTAGCCATCCTGAAGGCATATGTATTGATGACTTAAGCCCGACCCGACTGGAAAATCATCCAGATGCGTCCTTATTACAGCACGATGCCGAGCAAGACGAACAGGTCGAAGTGCAACTGTATTCACATTTACTGAGAAGTAACTGTCCGGTCACCGGTCAACCTGACTGGGGCACAGTTTTTATCCGCTATCAGGGTAAAAAACCTTGTTATCGCAGTATTTTGGCTTATATTATTTCTTACCGTCAGCATAACGGTTTTCATGAGCAATGTGTTGAACAGATGTTTGCCGACATCTGGCAAAACCTGAATCCTGAAAAACTGATGGTGTATGCCACCTATACACGTCGTGGCGGATTAGACATTAATCCATGTCGTGTATCGGATTTAACATGGATGCCTCGCCCTATTCGTTTAGCGCGACAATAAAAAAACATTGAGGTTAACAGATGCCATTTTTTGGTTTTATTCCTTCCGAGGAACTTTTAAATACCATTCAAACTGCGCAGCAGAAAAAAAATTCAAGCGAACCGCTGTATCCATTACGTGATAAAACAGCATTAATGATTAATGATGAAATCATTGATGCCATTTTAACCGAGCTTGTCCGCCGTTTCCCGCCAAGTGACAAACGCGATACTGCGGAAAAACTGGCCGGTTATGTCAAATCCACCGTAGCGGTGTTACTCAAGCAATTGTTGAGTAAAGCCCCGAACGATGTGGTCAAGCAATCAATTGAATTTTCTGAACGCAGCCTGTTTAAAGATGCAGACGGCAACACGCGTGTCGGTGAAAGTTTAGATGCCAGCCTGGTGACCAATCTAAAAAACACCTATGCCGAAATTAAAGCCGGCAATGACATTAACAAGTCAGCTTTGGCCGAGTTGTATAAACAGTTTGCCGAAGCTACTGTGCGTCATTTTATGAGTGACTTTAATAAAACCCTCGATTTGGGCATGATCAAACGTAAAGCAGCTGATATTGGCTCAGCTGCGGTTCTTAAAGCTGTACATATTGCGGTGGATAAAATTATTCCAAATCTGACCAAAGATGAACTGGTCGCGCTGGCGGAATATCACGACACCCTGTTTCATGCATAAGTAGAAACACCTTCAATAAACCTGACTCCGGTCAGGTTTTTTTATGCCACTTTTCCCGCAACATTTCTCTATAAAGAAGGGATGATGAAGCCCCGGTTGAACTTTGTTACAAACAGCGCGCATTTTTTAGACAGGCTTTGTCACTTTTTGTATATGCGCTTGCCTGTAGAGCCAGAATGAATGTTATCTTAATTGCCTGTGTGAACTGTCTTTTTAAATCGACACTTTTGCTCAACCTGTTTTAATTTTTAAACACCATCTGCTTTTTGTCACTAAATTGATAATACATTGGGAAATTGAACCAATATGTTGAATCGTTATTTCTATAAAAAATTACAGCGTCTTTCTTTACTTGTTGGTGCTCTTTCCTTATCCAGTGTTGTTCAGGCCAATGACTTCCTCAGCCATCCGGACTATCCAAACTTTAAGCAAAAAACCATGCAGCAGTATGGGCTCAGTTCCGAGCAAATTGATCGCGCCATGAGCGGTGCCAAAAATCTGCCGAATATTATCAACATCATGAATCGTCCCGGTGAAAGCAAACCGTGGTATGCCTATAAAACCAATTTTCTGGCTGAAAGCACCATTCAACGTGGTGTGCGTTTCAAACAGCAATATGCCGATACCCTGAATCGTGCCGAACAGCAGTTTGGCGTGCCGCAAGCGATTATTCTGGGGATTTTAGGCGTTGAAACCGGTTTTGGTTCCAATAAAGGCTCTTTTATTACCCGGGATGCGCTGGCCACTTTAGGTTTTGGCTATCCACGCCGGGCCGAATATTTCCAGAGCGAACTGTCTGCACTAATTGCCTGGAGCTATAAAGATGGCGTTACCACCAATTCTGTGGTCGGTTCCTATGCCGGTGCAATTGGCTATCCGCAGTTTATGCCAAGCAATATTCCTAAATTTGGCGTCGATTATGATGGCAACGGACATATTGATTTAAGAAATTCAGCAGTAGATGCGATTGGCTCGATTGCCAACTATTTGGCCCAGCATGGCTGGCAGCGTAATCAGCCGATTGCATTCCCCGCCCGTTATAGCGGTTCAACTCCAGATGCAGTGATTGCCAAAGATCTAACATTGCCTACCCCGTATGGTGTGCTGAAAAATCAGGGCATCAGTCCGCTGAATCCGATTGTGAAAATTGATGACCTCGATCTGGTCAATGTCATTCAATTACAAGAAAATTATGGTCCAATTTATTACATCACCTATCCAAACTTTCAGGTGATTACCACCTATAACCGCAGCCGTATGTATGCCACTGCACTCTGGTTATTGGGTACTGAAATTGTCAGTCGATAAGAACTTATTTTTACTCAAAAGTTACAAAGTCAAGATTTTTTTACGAGATTTTGCGCACAAAACCGACTTCTCACATACATTGTTACAATATTGTCTATTATTTAACCAAAAGAGGTAAAGGTTTGGTATTTTTTGTCATTATTTCCGTGTAAAGACTAGACACCTTTAGTAAACGATGAATATTATCCATTTCGTCAAATATGGTTGCAAAAGTGAAATAACAGGCATGATGTCTGCTATATCAACCACTTAGGGTTGATTCACGGCATCAAGCTGCAGGAGTTTTAAACATATGCATTCTTCAATTAAATATTTACTGGCGCTGTCGACGGTATTTACCTTAAGTCAGTCGCAAGCCGAAATGGTGCAATCTTCATCGTTCAATAACGACAATGAAAGCTCTAGCCTGGCTGCCCGTGTGCTAAACAAAGAAGCACAAAGCTTTAATACCCACTTCTCTAATTTAAATAGCCTTTCAATTACAGAACGTTCTGGCGATAAAATCCGCCGCGAAACCATCGCTGCAAAAATTGAAATCCCAGAAGAAGAGCCTTCTGTCATTGAAAAGTTAAACACCGTAGCATCGAACACTGTTCGTAAATTCAGTCAGACCGGTATGGCCTCTTGGTACGGTCGTCAGTTCCACGGTCGTAAAACTGCCAGCGGCGAAACATTCGACATGAATGCCATGACTGCAGCACACCGCAGCCTGCCACTGAACTGCTATATCCGTGTAACCAACAAGAACAATGGCAAAAGCGTAATCGTTAAGGTTAATGACCGTGGTCCATTCCATGGTAACCGTGTAGTCGACTTATCTTACGGTGCTGCGAAACGTTTAGGCATTACCAATGCCGGCGTAGCCAAAGTCAGCATTGAACGTGTAGATGGTCCAAACTCCTAATACCCGTTTAAGCTCCTGCACCATATGACCCAAAAGCCACCTCAGGTGGCTTTTTTAATGCCCAAATTCAGGGAAAGACGCTTACTTCCCTATCCGTTTTTTGGATTTTAAATACGCTGATCTGGTCATCAAAGCGAATGATCTGTTCTAAAAATACAGATTTGCATTCATTTCCACGCTTAGCATGCTTTTCTTCCTTTTTGAATCCATAGGTAGCTTTTTATTTTTTTCTGCGCTTAAAACGCATCCTATGCGCATTTAGCCCTATTCCTTTATACAGGAATTTCCCTATTCCCCTCATTTTACGATTTTCAGGTATTTTTGCTGGCCAATTTTGACCGTTTTCCGCTTCTCGTTTATAGTGAGAACATTCTTGGAAACTCAGAAAAATAATGCAAAAGGAGTACTGCATGAAAACAATTTCAGAATGGCTGGATGAATATAGCGAAAGTCATCAAAACAAGACCAATAAACTGATTCACTGGGTCTGTGTACCGACCATCTATTTTTCCATTATTGGCATCATTGCGCATTTCAGCGCCCTGCTCACTGCCCTGTTACTGGTGCTGGCCTTTATTTTTTATGCACGCCTGGATCTGGTTCTGGCCGTGGCCATGGCAGCACTGACTCTGGTGATGGCCTGGTTAATCTGGATTTTACCGGTTGGCGTTGGTTTTTATATTGCACTGTTTGTTTTTGCCTGGATTGGACAGTTCTATGGCCACAAGGTCGAAGGCAAAAAACCATCGTTCTTTAAAGATCTGCAATTCCTGCTGATTGGACCGCTCTGGTGTATGGATGCCTATTTAGGCAAGATTTTACCGTCTTGGAAATCTCGCCAGCACACCACGCATTTGGATGTCCAAACTTAAATACGCTTAAACATCAGGAAGCATTTTGTAGGCATAGAGAGCTTATTGATAGATGCTTCCCTGATGCTTTAACCAGCCATCGATATGGCGTTTTTGCGGATCATGATGGGTCCAGTGAATCACGCCACCTTTGTCGGTATATTCATATTCACCAAAGAACTCGACAGTATCGCCTTTTTGCAGACGGTCGATGCGTGGAGCCAAATCAATATTGTGGGTAACCAGCAAGGTTTGCCCATTGCCAAGTTCCAGAATAAAACGCTGATGGCGCGAACCTTCATTGTCATCACTTAACAGAGCCACTACTGTACCAGTAGCTTGTACCTGTACATCATTTTTTCGTTGCTGAAAGGCCTGAGCAATTTTGGCGGTATCATCCTGAACGGGAGCTTGCAGTGTGGTTTCGGACTGCTGTTGAGTGAAGGTATTTGAACCGGAGTTTTGCGGTTGTAGGTCTAGGCCTAAATAAGCGGCAACCAGCAGCGCAATCACTGCGCCAATGCCCATATTGGTTTTCTTCGACATTGTTCTTCCTGTTGTTGTCTTGGTCATAAAAAAAGCCCCGAAACGGGGCTTTTTCGCAAAATAAATTATTTTGCAGCAGCTTGAGCAGCAGCAACTTCTTCTGCGAAGCTCATTTCTGCTTTCTTCTCAATACCTTCACCTACTTCGAAGCGAACGAATTGAGCAACAGTTGTGTTAGCAGCTTTCAATGCATCAGCAACTTTCTTCTCGTTGTCGATTACGTACATTTGACGCTCAAGAACAACTTCGTTCAGGTATTTTTCAACTGAACCAGTTACCATTTTTTCAACGATGTTCGCTGGCTTACCAGATTCGATTGCTTTTGCTTCAGCAATTTCTTTCTCTTTCGCGATCAGCTCAGCAGGAACCTGTTCAGCAGTAACAGCAACTGGGTTGAATGCAGCAACGTGCATTGCAATACCTTTACCAGTCGCAGCATCACCTGTGTAAGAAACAACAACACCGATTTTTAAACCGTGCTTGTACACAGCAAGGTTTTCACCTTCAACGATTTGTGCACGACGAACTTGGATGTTTTCACCAATTTTTTGAACAAGTGCAACACGTGTTTCTTCAACAGTTGCGCCATCTTCAAGTTTAAGTTCAGCAATTTTAGCAGCATCAGTTTCGTTTGCAGCAAGAGCAGCAGCAGCAACTTTCGCAGAGAAACCAGCAAAGTTTTCGTCTTTTGCAACGAAGTCAGTTTGACAGTTTACTTCTAAAAGAATCGCTTTGTTGCCTTCTTGAACGATTGTGATTGCACCGTCAGCAGCAATGTTACCTGCTTTTTTAGCGGCTTTTGCTTGACCAGATTTACGAAGGTTGTCAATCGCTAATTCGATGTCACCACCCGCTTCTGTCAAAGCTTTTTTACATTCCATCATTGCTAAACCAGTACGGTCACGCAATTCTTTAACCATGCTTGCAGTAATAGCAGTCATGTGAATCTCCTAATTCGGTAGAAAATGAATTCTTTTTAGAACAGAAACGGCCCAGAGGATACTCATGGGCCGCCTGCATACATGACGCTTACTTTGCCACCATCACATGTCGCAAAAATGACAAGCTTGCGTCAAAAACGCATTAAGCCTCAGAAGCTGGAGCTTCTTCGCCTTTCGCTTGAGCATTTGCTTGGGTTTGAGCGTACTCTTTACCAGCAATGATCGCATCAGCCATAGCAGAAGCGTAAAGTGTTACTGCACGGATCGCATCGTCGTTACCCGGAATAACGTAGTCTACGTTGTCTGGGTTAGAGTTTGTATCAACGATACCGATTACAGGAATACCTAGGTTTTTCGCTTCTTTGATCGCGATTGCTTCGTGGTCAACGTCAATTACGAATAATGCGTCAGGTAAACCACCCATGTTTTTAACGCCGCCTAAAGCACGTTCAAGTTTTTCCATCTCACGGCTACGCTCTAAAGCTTCACGTTTAGTCAGCTTAGCGAAAGTACCGTCAGTAGATTGAGTTTGAAGATCTTTTAAACGGTTGATAGATTGGCGAAGTGTTTTCCAGTTCGTCAACATACCACCTAACCAACGGTGATCTACGTATGGTTGACCAGCGCGTTGAGCTTGTTCACGGATGATGTTAGAAGCAGCACGTTTAGTACCAACGAACAAAACTTTGTTCTTTTTGCTTGCTAATTGGTTAGCGAAGTTCAAAGCATCATTTAACGCAGGAACAGTGTGCTCAAGGTTGATGATGTGAATTTTGTTGCGCGCGCCAAAGATGTATTGACGCATTTTTGGGTTCCAGAAACGAGTTTGGTGACCAAAGTGCGCGCCAGCTTGTAGAAGGTCGCGCATGCTTACGTTGTAATCTGCCATTTTCTTTACCTTAAAGTTTGGGTTAGGCCTCCATATATCCGCATTCTCCACCCCAAAGGGCACCCAGAGTAATGTGACGATATATGTGCGGATTTTGTTGCCCCATCGCACAATGCCCGCGAAATTTATTCACGAAAAAGCATTTGATAAAATGGGCGGCTATTTATACCATAGTCACATATAAATTTCCAAAAGTTTTTAGAGATCATGAACAGTACTTATCAAGCGCCTCGTCGATTAATTAAAACCGCAGATGAAATTGAGAAAATGCGGGTAGCGGGACGACTGGCAGCGGAAGTTTTGGATATGATCAAGCCACATATCAAACCGGGTGTAACCACACTTGAGCTTGATACGATTTGTCACGATTATATTGTCAATGTACAAAATGCCATTCCAGCCTGCCTGGGCTATGGTGCAGCCCCAGGTCGTCCAGCCTTCCAGCATACCATCTGTACTTCGGTAAACCACGTGGTGTGTCACGGTATTCCATCTGAAAACAAGACATTAAAAAAAGGCGATATCCTGAATATTGATGTCACGGTCATTAAAGATGGTTACCACGGCGATACCAACATGATGTACGTGGTGGGCGGCGAAACTTCTATTCTTGCCAACCGTCTATGCAAAGTAGCACAGGAAGCCATGTACCGCGGTATGGAAGTTGTAAAACCGGGCGCGACCATTGGTGATATTGGCCATGCCATTCAGAAATATGTCGAATCTGAGCGCTTTAGTGTGGTGCGCGAATATTGCGGTCACGGCATTGGAACAACCTTCCATGACGAACCGCAAGTGTTGCATTATGGCCAGCCAGATACCGGCATGATTTTAGAAGAAGGCATGACCTTTACCATTGAACCAATGGTGAATGCGGGCGTTTGGCAAACCAAATTACTGGGCGATAAATGGACCGTGGTGACCAAAGATCACAAACTTTCAGCGCAATATGAACACACTATTTTAGTGACTAAAGACGGTCTGGAAGTCCTGACTGCACGTCCTGAAGAAGATTTGTCACGTTTCCAGTCTTAAGCTGTCATTGGCGTAAAAACTAAAAAAATTGTCAAAAAGGTCACATTTATGTGGCCTTTTTTATAGTCTAAAAAACTCATTTAAAATAAATGAATCAATTACTTATATCAAAATTTAAGCTTTACCCCTAAAAACCGTATCACCATTTCTAGCTACACAAGTCATAAATAAGTCACAGAGCAGCAAACTTATTTCAAGAATGTTACAAATGTAATAAAACAATCTTCTTCAAAAACAACAGTCTTGCTTTATCTAACTATTAAATAATGGCCCTTATAAAAACGAGCAACAAATTGGACATGGAGTCCCTTATATGAAGAAGACCTTATTATTTGCCAGCACGCTGTTGGCCTTACCTGCTGTTTCTTATGCCTCACCGTATTTTAGCCTGCAAGATGGTGATGGATTTAAACGCTTTTCTGTATCGGTCGGTGCTTTACATGTCATGCCACAAGGTAAAGCCCAACCTTTCCGAGTTAACACATCAGTTAAAGAAGGTGAAACTGCAAAAGTTGGAGATATCAAAGCACAAACGGTGCTCGACAATATCAAACCAGGAAGTAGCGTCAATCCTTTCTTAAAGGCTACTCTTGATGGGCTAGCTTTAATTAATGCTGATGTCGCCTCAGCACTGAGTGGAACTGCTGAAATCCGTGGACTCAGTCAATGGGATAATCCAGGTACGGGTTTAGAAGCCGATGATGTCACCACATTGGGCATCATGACCAATTACTTTTTTACCGACAATATTTCTTTTGAAATGAAAGCTGGTATTCCGCCTAAAGTCGATTTACAAGGCAAAGGAAAAATTTATGCACCTTTTTCAGCAACTGCAACACCTATGGGCGGAGCTTTAGGAAATTTAGAGCTTGAAAATGATATTTTCATTACCGATCTAGAAGCGCATGGTCCTGCAGCTTCGGCACGTGCTTGGACACCAGCATTTGAGTTTCAATATCACTTTGGCAAAACCGGCGTGAATAAATTCCGCCCTTATGTCGGCCTAGGTTTAATGTATGCCTACTTTAACGAACTGGAAATTAACCCGCGTACCGAACAGGATCTGATTGCCGCCGGTCATATGATTGCCAATATCAAACAGGGGCAAGCCGGTGCATCACTGGAAGGCACACCTAGTAATGCCAATCCGAAAGTCGAACTTGAAGCCTCGGATACGTTCGCACCGGTAGCCACGGTTGGTTTTACCTATGACTTTAATGAAAAATGGTTTGCGGTTGGTTCTCTGTCCTATGCACATCTGCAAAATGACACCACCATTACCGTGACCGATGCCACGCATGGCGAACTTATTCGTTCTAAGGCCGATATTGAAGTGAATCCAATTCTGGCCTATGCCGGTATTGGTATCCGTTTCTAGACTTTAATTTTTCAGTCCATCATCAGGCAGCCTTTCGGGCTGTCTTTTTTGATGCAGCCATAAAAAAATTTTATCTTTTA
>NZ_VPBT01000037.1:0-10836 GCF_013418555.1 Acinetobacter sp. YH12134
TGTTCCATTTTAGAGATTTGTTTAAGATAAGATATAACTCATTGAGATGTGTCATAGTATTCGTCGTTAGAAAACAATTATTGTGACATTATTTCAATGAGTTATCTATTTTTGTCGTGTACAGAGAGGCTGTTTAATAAAGACCTGGTTGAAAATATTGATTACATCATTGAATCGACCAGCGAAGACTCGGTACAACTCAAGTAAAGCTAGACATAATCCAAGAAAAATAATCACAGAAAAAGGACGCTGAATTGAGCGTCCTTTTGATAAATAGGGGATCAATGAGTCGTATCTAGCTTATTCATTATGGATGATTCGGTTCCTGATACACAATCAGGGCCGTTAAAATAGGAACTGCGAAGGCTGGAATTAACAGCATAATCCAGTACTCGACGCTTGGCATGTTGCTCAAGAATTGATACACGATAAAACCTAGACCTAAAACTGCAAACAGGCAGAATGCAAACAGAATAATAAATTTTTGCATCTTCAATTCCTCTTTTAATTTAATGTCTCAAGTTCACTATAACGGATAACGCAGAATTTAGAAAAAGACTTATGTTTCATTCTGTTGCCGGCGATTGTTTGCTATCAATCTAGCGATAGAGCAGGGTGAAAATGAGAACAGATGCGATGAAAAAATAAGGCTGAACTTCACGACAGCAATATAATAAGCCTGATTAAGTTTTGTTCAATAGTCTTTTTGCTATACAAATGCTGAGAAATGTTAGAAGGCTTGCCAATCCAAGCCGAAGGGGACTATAGTGAACCTACAGTAGGTCGCAAAACAAAGACGCTACGATGTAGTTGGACGGATCAATGACAGCTTGTTGAGTTTGTAACTCCGGTTCAAACAATAGATCTAGCACTAGCCTTCCAACATAAAAAAGCTCGCAGCAATGCGAGCTTTTTCTTGCTTAAAATAATGATGAATTGAGCGTCACATTGAGCAAATTGTTAAGAATAAGAAAAATCGGATAAAATGTTAAACCATAAAAATCAATCACTTATTTTTAATTATAATGACCTAATAAAGCATAGAATTAACATTGTCAAACAAATTAACAACTCTGTTTAGTCAAACTTGAATCAGCTATGCTATAACAAATTGTCTTCAAGAAAACCAATGATAAGAGGAAATAACCATGAGCCAATTAATTGATATTAAAGTAGAAGATCAATATCAGCATCGTTATGATGCCAAAGCACAGCTGCGTCAGATTGCTGAAAATGCCAAAACAGCTGAATTGCCGTTATTTAAGAAAATTGACCATATTATTGTCGAGGATGAAATTATCCTGCCAAGTATTGAATTATTTTTTGAAAGCCAGAAGAGCAATAATATTTATAAAATTATTGAATAGAAAGAAACTTAGCATTTGCTAAGTTTCTTGTTTTAAGCTGGCCTAAGCGGTTTCAAACTGATTCAGCACATGCGCCAACAGTTGATAAAGCGCCAGACGATTTTTATTGGCCTGCTCAACTTCTGTTTTATTTAAGTGGATTTCTTTTTTCAAAAGACCTTGTGTACGTTGTTGTACACAGACATGCTGCGAAGATACCGGATCATTTTTAAGCGTTAATTGTGGGCCTTGATGATAATGAAACAAGGCATGCAAACATTGATCCAAGCTCGGATAAAAATGAGAAATGGTTAAGGCGGTGAGGTTCGCAGACTTAGGGATACGCCGACTCATACGTCTTTACTCTTTATTTATAAGTGACCTGATTCTAAAAGACTTGTGCCCATTTTGCATGCATAAAGTTGTAAAAAGCGATGCTTGATCTTCAAGGACTTCAAAACAGGTGATGATTTCACTCTAACCGCTTTAAATCAGGCCGACATCAACATCGTATTTATGGAACTCCTGCAAAATATTGCGCAGCATCTGTTGGGCGGTTTCATCTGCAGCGTTCAGGATAATTTCCTGATTGCGGGTGCTGTCGAAGCATTCAATCGCCTGAATCAGCCAGCGCTGTTCATGTTCGGTGCTGTGAATGATGATACGGCGGGGCTGTAACTGTGCGGAAACCTGACGTGGAATGACATGGGTAATGGCCAGCTGAATCTGCTTGAGTTCGTCTTTAGGACTTAAAAAGGTGATGACCCAGTTACCAACTTTGCTGAGTTGCATCGGATTATCAAAGGGTTCAAATTGCAGGTAGTGCAGGGCAGACATGCTTCATTCCCAACAGAATACAGAGCTGTTGTTATGCCGTGCTGTGGCCAATCTCACTATTGGTCTTAAGTCTTAGTGTTTTAAGAAAGGATTGCTTATTTTTAATTATTTTTCTAAAAGCTGAACAATAACCGCTATTTATAAAGGTTTTTAGCGTATATAAAGAAAATTCTTAGATAAAAAAAGACTTAAAGCGAAGCAAAATTATATGAATCTTCAGGTGCTTTGCAGGCTTTGCAGCGAAAAGTTAATTTGCTGTAAAGCATGGTTCAGTTCTTTTGGTGGCAAACGCGATTCCTGTAATTCGGTAATCCACTGCATTTGGCACAGTTTCAGGCTACGAATATCCGGTGCAGCCTGAATGCGGAGAATAAGCTGCTTGGCCATTAGGCCACAATAACGCTGCAACAAGCTGGCCATTAATTGCTTGGTGTCTTCAAAGCTCAAGGCAACCAGCGGTTCTGGCTCTGGCTCCACTTCTGGTGGTACTTCAATTTCCAGGACCGGAATTTCTGGAGCAATCGCGGCGGGTTCGGCTTCAGCCACTTTGGCCGCTGAAGACGGGGCAATAATATGTTCGACCCATTTTTCCACCAGTTTTGGTACCGGCGTATTTAAGGTGGTTTTAATTTCTGAACGTAGGGTAGAGGCTGCTTCACTTTGCGGTTCGGCTTGAGCTGGCACCAAAATTTCTGCTTCGGCTGGCTCGGTCGCAGCAGAGCTGATTAAACCCATCTCCAGCAATTGTTCAATTAATTCTGGCGTAGCAATACGCTGTTTAAACTGGTCGCCCAATTGCTCGAAATCTTCGGTTCCAATTAGCACCAGAAGACGGCGTTGACGTGCATTCAATTGCAGCTGGCGTTGTTGCAGGGCGTCAATGCCCAACTGTGTTTTATGATAATGAATCATGCCTTAATTTATTCCCCAAATAAATTAAGGCTGACTATAAAGAATGAAAATTACACTAATATGAAGGGTTTATGACATTGTTGGGCTTAGAGTGTGACGATGTTGGCGTTCTCAAGGGCTTTTCTTAAATAAGGGTCAAGTTCATCCTGACGCAGCAACCATTGGATATAATCATTTGGTAAATCGGCAATGGCCGTACCACGATGCTTACCAAAACTCATGACGCGTGGAATACGGGCGTCTTCAGATGCAGCATATAAGGCTTCAATACTGTCAATTTGCAGATGATGCACAATATGCATCAGGATATTGGCGGTCAAAATAATATCCATATCGGCCCGGTGCGCTTTTTTAATCATATCGCGGGCTTTTTCGCTGCCTTTGCTAATCATGTAAATTAAGGCAGAAATGTTGTGTGCTTCAACATCGGGCCAGACCAGACGCGCCAGAGCAAGGGTACAAATCGCCTTAATATGAGAAGTATCAACACCGCATTTTTGAATAGCACGAATGTCATAATCAATATTGTGACCAATGATATACAGCGTTTCTTCAGGTAGGCAGAAGCTGGTGTAATGCGGCTGATCAATCAGGTCGGATTCCAGAATATGATGCACGGCCATCGCGGCATAGGAAATCGGTTCATCGACCTGATAAAACTGGTCAAAAATTTGCGATTTATCCAGGCTGATTTTGCCCTGTTGTAATTGAATGGGCGCATAGGCAACTTCGATCGGATAACCATTCAGGGTATGGGTTTCAGTGTCGAGAATAATCGCGTGCATGTGCTCATTCGCTTGTTAAGGGATTTAAAAAGCAATCTAACACTATCATGTTGAAAGTTACAGGGCTGTCGGGCGAATAATCGGCATTTGTGGGCCGTTCAGCTTATCTATTTTAAAGATAAGTGACTCTATTTTAATACAATACACTTATATATTAATTGCACTGATATTGCCTGAGCGCAGCAAACAGCGTAAAAGTGAAAATTGCGAAGGACGCAACTTTAGAATAATACCTGTATAAGGATAATCAGATGAGAAAAATTTGGCTTAGTGTGGCGTTGGCCAGCAGCAGTTTATTTTTAACGGCATGTAATGATGACAATGACAACAGCGCAGTCATCATTGATGATGGTATTCCGAAGCATAATATTAGCCAGCCAGTAGTAAAAGCTGAACTTTATTTAGACCAGGATTCCAATGCGAATATGGTCTTACAGTCGGTTAGTGCTTCACAAACCTTGATGACGTATAAAATGCTAGGAGTGAATGGGCAGGAAACACAAGCTACGGCCTTGCTGTTTGAACCCAATCAGCCTAAACCGGCTGGTGGATGGCCCATTGTGGTCTGGGCACATGGCACCACGGGCGTCGCCGATATTTGTGCACCAAGCCGTCAGGGCCTGAAAGGCAATGAATATTTTATTGCGCGCCTGCTGGCTGAAGGTTATGCCGTGGTCGCTCCAGATTATGAAGGGCTGGGCGAACCGAGTGGACAAGAGCTGCATCCGTTCTTGAATTTAAAAAGTCAGGCTTACTCCATTACCGATGCGGTTGTGGCGGCACATCAACATTTTAACAATAGCGCTGAAACACGCTGGACCGTGGTCGGTCATTCCCAAGGTGGACAGGCGGCTTTAGGTGCAGCGCAATATGCATCCCGGGCGCAATTAAATTATAAAGGTGCGGTAGCCATAGCGCCGGCATCTTCCCTGAGCATGATTCTTAGCGGTGGAGAACAGCAGGCAGCAGCAGAACCAGATCTGAGCAAAAAAATACAGATTCTGGCTCCATTAGATACTTTCACTGCATTAATTACGGCAGGTCTTAGAAATAGTCATCCAACCCTGCAATACTCTGAAGTGTTCAAGAACCCGACAGACCTGCTCGCGGCAGAAGCCGAGTCGCTGTGTAATGCCGATCTTGGCGCAGCATTTGGTGGAGAAATGGTGAAGTATGCACAAACCTATGGCAACTTGGCCGCTTATCCGCGTACTCAACCGAATTTCATGACGACCATCCCTGAAGTTAAAGATTTCTTAATTAATAGCTCACAGCCGTTAAAAGTGAAAATCAGCACGCCTATATTTATTTATCAAGGAACAGCAGATCCAACTGTCCCGAAACAAGTTACCGATTACTTAGTTCAGTCGGCTCAAGGGGTGGGAACTAAAATTCATTACGTAACTGATCAGGACTTACCTATAGATCAGAAATGGGATCATGGCTCTGTATATGTCGATAATTGGGATGAGATTGTGGCGGATGTGAAATCGATCATGCCTACCCAATAATTTTTTCAATTCCGGTAAAGATAGAATTAATGATATAGCTCATGTTTTTATAAAAACATGGGCTATTTTTATGCAAAACTGATTAAAGTTGATGGGTAAAAAATATAAAGTTCATGTTACAATATGCGCCAATCTTAGCACGGCTTAAAAGCCCTACATGAATAGGACCTCGCTAATGTTTGCCAATATCTCTATTGCTGACTTTGATCCAGATTTAGCTCAAGCAATCTCTAATGAAGATGCGCGTCAAGAAGCACATATTGAGCTAATCGCTTCAGAAAACTATTGCTCACCTGCAGTAATGGAAGCTCAAGGTTCAAAACTGACCAATAAATATGCAGAAGGCTACCCAGGCAAACGCTATTACGGCGGTTGTGAATATGTAGACGTTATTGAACAATTGGCTATTGATCGTGCTAAAGAACTCTTTGGTGCTGACTATGCTAACGTTCAGCCGCACGCAGGTTCTCAAGCAAACTCTGCAGTTTACTTAGCATTACTGAACCCGGGCGACACAGTTTTGGGTATGAGCCTGGCTCACGGTGGTCACTTGACTCACGGTGCAAAAGTTAGCTTCTCTGGTAAAACATATAACGCGGTTCAGTACGGTTTAAACCCTGAAACTGGCGAAATCGACTATGAAGAAGTTGAACGTCTGGCTTTAGAACATAAACCACGCATGATCGTTGCTGGTTTCTCTGCATACAGCCAAATCGTAGATTGGCAGCGTTTCCGTGACATCGCAGACAAAGTAGGCGCTTACCTGTTTGTGGATATGGCACACGTGGCTGGTCTGGTTGCTGCAGGGGTTTACCCGAACCCGGTACAAATTGCTGACGTCACTACAACCACTACCCATAAAACACTACGTGGTCCACGTTCTGGTTTAATCCTGGCTAAAGCCAACGAAGAAATCGAGAAGAAATTACAATCTGCTGTGTTCCCAGGCAACCAGGGTGGTCCACTGGTTCACGCGATTGCTGCAAAAGCAATCTGCTTTAAAGAAGCAATGGCGCCTGAATACAAAGCCTATCAACAACAAGTTGTGAAAAACGCACAAGCGATGGCTGAAGTGTTAATCGAACGCGGTTACGATGTGGTATCTGGCGGTACGAAAAACCACTTGTTCCTGTTATCTTTAATTAAACAGGACATCACCGGTAAAGATGCGGATGCTTGGTTAGGTGCTGCTCACATCACTGTGAACAAAAACTCTGTACCAAACGATCCACGTTCTCCATTCGTCACTTCTGGTATCCGTATTGGTACACCAGCAGTAACCACACGTGGTTTCGGCGAAGCTGAAGTACGTGAACTGGCTGGCTGGATCGCTGACATCCTGAACAGCAAAGGGGATGAAGCTGTAATTGCTGATGTCAAAGTAAAAGTTGAAGCTGTTTGCGCGAAATTCCCGGTTTACGCGAAATAAGCCCGCACTTGAGAAAAAGCTCCCTCAAGGGAGCTTTTTTTATAGGTGCTAAAAAACAAATTGCAATTATTCAGCCGGATTAAATTCTGCTATAACAGTTGCATAGCACTTGTGAAATAGATCAATTATTTTTATTTTTGGCTGATAATGATAAAGGAACAAAGAATGGATAAACCGACAATTATTTTGTCTGAACAAGACTTGCACCGTTTAGAAACCATGCTTGAACATCAGTCTAAACTTACCCCGACCATGGAACATCTGGAAGATGAGCTGGCGCGTGCCGAAGTGGTTGCACCGCAAGATGTGCCAAGCAATGTGGTGACCATGAATGCCCGCGTGCTGGTGACCATTGCACCTTTCCCGGAACCGACCGAAATTACTTTGGTGTATCCGCATGACTTCCGTGGTGATAAAGGGCAGGTCAATGTTTTGGCGCCGGTAGGGGCTGCAATTTTGGGACTGGCTGAAGGGCAGGAAATTGAATGGCCACAACCCGATGGTCATATTATGAAAGTCCGTATTGATAAAGTGTTGTATCAGCCGGAACGTGAAGGTGATTATTTATAATCTCCGCTGCGTGAAAAATTAAAGCCCTCAGTTGAGGGCTTTTGTGTCTTTGCAGTTTGGCTTAAAAATTTGATAAGTATGCGCGAAAAGGAGAGGATTCACTCTCTGTCATTGATCAGTAAAATATTGTTAATTTTAAATATTCCGCTTTTACTGCATTTGCAAAAAGCTACAGCTTGCTTTATATAAAAGTCTTAGTATAAAAAATGATTTGATCAAGCTGATGATGTTATGCCGCAAATAGATGTGTTAGAACCATTAACAGAGCTGGAGCTGAACCGGGATACCATTCTCTCGATCAAGCGTCATGAGCTGGTGCCGGTATTAAATGACCAGTACAAATTAAATCATTATGCCGATGCCCTCATTCAGTCGCAGGCAGTGCTGTTAAATGGGATTGATCCGCACATGACCCAGCAGCTCAGTCAAACCATTGAAGAATTGATCCGCATGCTGGCGGATTCCAAAAAATATCTGAAAAAACGCAAATTTAATGCGCTGCAAAAATGGCTGGGGATTGATCTGGAATATGGTTCCAGTCAGGTGGAATATTATAAAAAGCTGGACCGCTTACTCGATCAGGCCAATCATTTAAGCCAGAAATTACAGATCGAAATTCAGAAATCTCAAGCGCGTTTTCAGCAGTTACGTGGCTTAAGAGAGCAGATGGCGCAGCATATTGTCGCCGCTGAAGAATTTTTGACTGAATATCCAAGTTTTGTGAAACATCAACATCCTTTAGATAACTTCTCGGAACGATTATCTAAAAAAATAAATACACTGCGCACACTGCAGGCGAGTAATGATATTGCCATTACCCAGATGCAGCTGAGCCAGCAGCTGTCATTTACCTTGTTGGACCGGTTTAAGGAAGCGCAGCAGGTGCTGATTCCGGCCTGGCAATATCATGTCAAACAAAGTCAGCAAAGCAGCTCGACAAGTGAGCTGGAAAAGCTTGATAATAGTCGGGAAAATCTGATTAAAACGCTAAAAAAATCACTCGAAAACAGCTCTAAATAGAATCAAATATAAGGTGACGTATGACCCATCCTGAACAGGTAAATGCCGTGGTGGAAGCCACAACCGAAGAAAATCAGCAGAAATTCCAGGCGCTCAATTTACAGGAAATTGGCTTGCAGCCATCCGATTTCAATGAGGTCATGGCCGCGCGTAAAGAACTGGCCGACTTAAGCCATAATTCGGTGGCGGAATATGGGAAAAATATTGCCACCAAAACTTCGACTTATACTGATGAACTGCTTCATCTGGTGCAGAATAAAGATCTGGATGCGACCGGGCAAAAGCTGAATCAGGTGGTACAGGTGGCGCAGCAGTTAAATACCAGCAGTATTCTCAACAAATCGAAAAGTTCCGGTTTTTTTGGCAGCCTGATCAGCAAGTTTAAAGGTGCCAAGCAGAATTTTGACCAGCACTTTAACAGCACCAAAGAACAGATTGATGTACTGGTCAAGGAAATTGAAACCTCGCAAAACGGCTTAAAAACCCGGGTCGATACTCTGGATAAAATGTTTGAAGGCGTGCAGGAAGAATATAAACAGCTGGGGATTTATATTGCCGCTGGCCAGCTCAAGCAGCAGGAAATTCAGCAGCAGATTGGCCAGTTAACCACGCAGGAGCAGGACCAGAGTACCACCCAGAAAGTTTATGATCTAAATCATCTGGCCAATAATCTGGAAAAACGCGTCAGTGATTTACAGGTGTTGCAGCAATCGGCCATGCAGACCTTGCCGATGATCCGGATTATCCAGTCCAATAACCTGATGCTGGTCGACAAGTTTTATGCGATTAAAAACATTACCTTACCGGCCTGGAAAAACCAGATTAGTCTGGCAATTTCCTTAAATGAGCAAAAGAACAGTGTGCAGCTGGCCAACAGTATTGATGATGCCACCAATGAGCTGCTACGCCGTAATGCCGACCTGCTGCATCAGAACTCGGTCGATACCGCCAAAGCCAACCAGCGTTCAGTGATTGATATTGAAACGCTTGAACATGTACAAAACACCCTCATTAAAACAGTCAATGATGTGATTCAGGTGCAAAAAGAGGGAATGCAAAAGCGTGCCGAAGCAACCACGCGTTTACGTGTGCTGCAAGATAACCTGAATCATCTGGTGCTTGAATCAAGTTCGAGCGGTTCCAATCCTTCCTGAGTAAACGCTGGCTCGGGAGTATTGCAAACGTAAGGAGAATACATTGCCCTTAGATGATTATGCGGTACCGACCGAGCACATCAATAGCGGTGTGCTGGCGCTGAAAAAGCGCCAGCGCAATCTGATGTTGCTGGGTATAACCTCCAGCACGGTGTTCATTGCCTCCATTATTGCTTTTTTTGTACAGCAAGATTTTGTCTATGGCTTTTTTGGCCTGACCACGCAGGTCGAACAGCTGCACATTCCTTTAACTGTTGATGCAAACCTGGCGATTTTAGAACAGCAACCGGATTATTTTCTGGGGCTGTTGTCTTGGTTTGGCTGGCTGTTTCTGAAATTATTGCTGTCGTTTATTGGCGCCTTTTTTGTGGTGCATTTTCTCAAGAAAATCCGCTTTTTCTATGTGCGCTTTCAGTCCTTTATCCTGAAGTTTGTCGGCTGGTTAATTGCCTTTATCATGCTGTGGTCAGGTCTGACCTATCTGCAATATGACCTGAAAAATGATGACTATGATGCGCAGCAAAAAATTGTCTATTACGACAAGCAGCTGGCAGAAAGTGAGCTGGCGCGTTATCTGGCAGATGCACCGCTGGATACACCAGTCAAATCCTATTTACTGGCGCAAACCGCTTTGTTGCATCAGCCACCGGATAAAGCCGCAGCCATTCCGCATGTGTTGAATCTGGTGAAGGCCGAGCAGCAGAATCCGGATTTTATTCAGTATGGCTTTAAACCGGAACAGCTCTGGTCAATGCAGCAACAGGTTTATGGCAAAACCCTGACCCCAATGGCAGAAAGCGTGAATAAACAGGTGGTTCAAGCCGAGCGTTTAAGTCAGTTTGTACAGATTCTGGTGATTACAGCGGCGATTGTGTCAGCCATTTTCAGCCTGATTTTCTTTGTGTTGGCACAAAGTTTTAAAAAGCGGGCATTAAGAATTGAGCAGCGGATTTTTTAATGCTGATGATGAGGCTCCTGTGGGAGTCTTTTTCTGGTAGATGATTTTTATCGCGTTGTTACAATTTAGATTGATCTATCCATAAAAGATAATGATTTGTAAAAGCGATCATTAATATAAAAACAAACTGTTTTGTCTATTTTAAAATTTGGCCTATGATAGCAGTATTGAAAAATTTGACTCCTTAGGAGACGTTAGCAATGTTAGATCAAAATACCACAGCCCAATTAAAAGCCTTGTTAGAACGCCTTGAAGGTCCAATCGAATTAGTGGCCACTTTAGATAGCTCTGACAAATCAGACAAAATCAAAGAA
>NZ_VPBT01000038.1:0-10439 GCF_013418555.1 Acinetobacter sp. YH12134
CCATGTCACTGAATACTCGTCCTAGAAAAGCGTTAGATTGGCTTACACCATTAGAGAAGTTTGCTCAGCTTGTTGATTATCATAAGGCTTTTGAAACTGTCGCACCTCATGTTTGAATTCGCCAAGCCTAATTGAGAAACCATATTCTTACCTTTTTATTTTTTTATCACTCTCATTTAATTCATCAATTAATTTCGATCTCACTTCTAATCCCATTTTTGTAGCATCAGGCATATTTCGCCCTTCAGTCAATGTGATTTCAACCGTATCATCTGGATAAAGGTGCACTGCTAAATAGCTTTTTCCTTTTAAGTCCTCTTTGGTCAGATAAGGAACATTTTTTGCAACGTGTTGTTTACGAATATTTGTTTGTCCCCATGTAACATATTGTGGTCCAGTAATAATCGCAGATCGTTTAGTGGCTGCCCCAAAGCCTCCTCCAACCTCCTCGCCATTCACTCGTACAATATATGGTCTATAACTGGGATCATAGCCAAATGATGTGGTCGTTAGAACATAGGTTTTACCGGAACCTGAACTACATCCCACCAAACCTAAAGCTAAACTTATTGGTAACATCACAATTTTTTTAAATATATTCATCACATCACCTGTCGCGACTCCAACTTCTTTTCGAACGGCTTCGAAAAGTTAATATTGATTTGATTTTCACCATATCTTATCCGTCTTACACCACCTGTAAGCTCATAATCTTGCACTGTGGCTATTCTTTTTTCGACTATATTTAGCTCACGATTAAATGAGGTTCCGACACCAGATACATAAATAGGATGACTAACTTGAATCCCCATCAGCACAGTCTTGTTTTTTTGTGGACCAAGATTATCTACATCTTGATTTATATTCTTAACTTTTTATATTACTTATCATAGGACACCACTATTTATTATTTTTCTCTTTTCGTAGTTTATTTCTCCATTCCAGCCCTTTCTGTGTAGCATTAGGCATGCTTTCAGAATCTGTAAGTGTAATTTCAACACTATCATCCGGATAGAGATGCACTGCTAAATAGCTTTTTCCTTTTAAATCCTCTTTGGTTAAATAAGGAATATTTTTTGCAACGTGTTGTTTACGAATATTTGTTTGCCCCCATGTAACATATTGTGGTCCTGTAATAACTGCCGATCTTTTCGTACCGCCACTACCAATTAACTCTTCATTTAACAAAACATCATATGTGCGATAACTTGGATCATAATTAAAGGAGGTTGTCGTAAGTATATAAGTTTTACTTGAGCCTGCACTGCAACCCACCAAACCTAAAGCCAAGCCTACTGGCAGCATCACAATTTTTTTAAATATATTCATCACATCACCTATAATTTTTAATTTACTTAAAGAATATTCCTAACTTCACGTTTCTTTGATGCCAAATTAATTGTGTTAGCATAAAGTTATGTTTTATGAGTTTATTCGTTTTCGTCAACTAAACTCTCTAAGTCTTCCATCGCCTGATCCATTGTCATCATCTTATTTTTCACTTTTAGCAGCACACTTTGAAGCAGCTCTTCTTGCTCGAAAGAGAGATGGATCCGGAAATTTGAACAACTCCTATAAGTGATATTCTGCTCCTCAAATGATGTTATAAACATCAATATATGGAGTATTTTATGGCACGTAGACCAAGAAGAAATCATTCAAATGACTTTAAGGCCAAGGTAGCACTTGCTGCGATCAAAGCAGAAAAAACACTTGCTGAATTGAGTTCTGAGTTTGATGTTCATCAAAACCAAATTATTGACTGGAAAAATCAATTGATCTCAGCTTCCTCGCAAGCTTTCGATCAATCAAAAGCTCCATCAGCCCCCCCCCATTGATCTAAAAAAACTACATGCAAAAATCGGTGAGCAGGCATTAGAAATTGATTTTTTAGAAGGTGTGTTGAAGAAACTGGGCCGCTTCAACCACAAAAGTTAATCGATCTCTCACTTCAGATTTCAGTATCTAAACAAGCTAAGTTACTGAAAGTCTCTCGTGGTTGTTATTATTATCGCCCAAAACCTGTTAACTCATCAGATCTGAAGCTGATGCGATGTATTGATGAATTACATATGCAATATCCTTTTGCAGGCAGTCGTATGATGCGTGATTTGTTGAATCGTCAAGGGCATCATATAGGACGACGTCATACACGTACTTTAATGAAGAAAATGGGTATTCAGGCGTTATATTGCAAACCAAATTGGCTTTGTTACATAAATATGTAAGCATCTGATTTAAATAAATTTAATTTTGGATTAAAAAGTAATCAAAACTTTTAAAATCATATAGTTATGAAATCTTTGTGCAACAAAGCCCAGGAGTTCTATCAAATTACGTTTAGGAAGAAGCTTTATAGCTCATTGGAAGAATTACAAGTTGATCTAGACGATTGGCTGAAATTCTATAATACTGAACGGACTCATCAAGGAAAAATGTGCTGTGGTCGTACACCACTTGAAACTTTACTTGATGGAAAACGGATTTGGGCTGAGAAGAATTTAGCTCAAATTTAACCTGACAGGCACAATAAAAAATGGGTAACTGTCAGATCAGGTTTGAGCTAGTACAACCAATTTGTGTATCTCCCGAAGATCCTAAAGCATTTAAAGCTCCATCATAAACTTCCAAACGTTGGATTCGGCCTTCAATTTTTAACATGTCATACATCTAACCACTCGTCATGACTTTTTATTCTTCATTAATACAGCCAACTGTATATGCTGTAAGACCGAGATATTAAAGACCCTTCACAGAACATTATACGCGTTATACCTATACCTAATCTTACGGATGGTCCGAACAATCCAAACAGGTAATTTATTTGAGAATCAAAGAAATAAAAAACTCGCATTAATTTTCATTTATTTTATTAGTAACTTCTAAATACCAAATCGTCTCTCCCCAACTATTATTTTCAACCTCAGGGAATACCTCTCCCTGTTCAAAATAACGGGATTGCAATTGATTTGCAGGACTCCACCAATTACCTGTCCGTTGACAAGTCTGACCAGCAAAACCTTTTAAGCTTTCAGCTTGAATTGTCTCAGATGAACCACCTTCATCTGCAATGCGTTCAACTAGCACCCAAGTACAATCGCCATAGAAAGTCTCAAATGTTTCAGGATCCATTTCAGTAGCTATAACACTTCCTACTCCTCTACCTTCCTCCTCACTTGCTGCCATAAACTCAATTCTGTTTCTATCTTCTTCACAAATATAGATACCTGTTTTCCCAACGTTCTCATTAGATTTAACTATTATTTCTGGATTTATTCTATAAATTGGATAAGAGTCAGGTAAAACTAGATTGATTTCATGAAATATATCAGCTTCAGGATAATCAATAACAAGCTCATCAATATTCCAATAGGTTGGATAAGTATTTGAAATAATTGAAGCATAGCTTTTGGCAATTGAATAATAATCCCAACATTGTTTTACTTTATCTGTAGGTAAATCATCCATCCAATGTGGAGAAAACTCACTCAAACCTTTATCATTAGAGCGTATTTCTCCAGTACAACGTAAATAAGTAAAATCACCTGTTTTTATTTTTGCGTATGCAGTCTCTATACGATCCATCGTATTTCTTAAATTAGGCAAAACAGTTCCCCCCCATTGAATATCTGCTTGTTCTGGATAGGGTAAACTTCGTAAATTATGCATATAGATTTCAAATAGCTCCTCTAGGCTTTCTAAAAAGAGACGATAATTGTTGTACATCACTGCAAAGAACTCTAAGGAGCTAAACTGTTCCAACAAATATACAGCTTTGGGATTTACGCTATAACGCATATTTACTTCTTATTAGTAACTTCTAAATACCAAATCGTTTCTCCCCAACTATTATTTTCAATCTCAGGAAATACCTCTCCCTGTTCAAAATAACGGGATTGCAATTGATTTGCAGGACTCCACCAATTGCCTGTTCGTTGGCAAGCCTGACCAGCTAAACCTTTTAAGTTTTCTATTTGAATTGTCTCAGATGACCCACCTTCATCTGCAATCCTCTCAACTAGAGTCCATGTGGTCTCATAATATATGTTTCTTCCAGTTTCTTGATCTTGAATCGCATATCGTGGAGCAAAACCATTATCATCTTCTGGACTAGCTGCTAAAAATTTTAAATTATTGTCAAATCCATCACAAACATAAATACCTGTTTTAATTATCTTTTCTCTGGAATCCACTTTCACTTCTGGATTTATCCTATAAATAGGATAAGACACTGGTAACATTACATCTATATTATTAAATCTGCTTAAACTTGGAAAATTTTCTTCCAAAAATCCTTTTTCCCAATATGTGGGATAAGTATTCCCAATAATCGAAGCATAACTTTTGGCAATTGAATAGTAATTCCAACATTTTTCTACTCTATCTTTAGGTAAATCATCCATCCAATGTGGAGAAAATTCACTTAAGCCTTTATCATTGGAACGAACATCACCCACACAATCCAAATATGTAAAATCTCCTGATTTTATTTTTACATAACACTCGTCTATATAGTCCATTGTATTTCTTAAATTAGGCAAAACAGTTTCTCCCCATTGAATATCTGCTTGCTCAGGATAGGGTAAACTTCGTAAACTATATGGTAAATTATGCATATAGATTTCAAATAATTCTTCTAAACTATCTAAAAAAAAACGATAGTTATTACGCATAGTCTCAAAAAATGCTAACGAGCTAAATTGTTCTAACAAATATGTAGCTTTTGGATTTACTTCGTAATTCATAATTTTCTCTATCTTGGTTTATGTTCTAGCTTGGCAGCCAAACTATAATCACCCATATTAGTTTGTAAAGTTGGAACGCCAACCATTGAAAAGTTGCCAATCTCAGTGTCGGTGCCATAGCCCCAACCTGTCAATTTGCGCTTGCTTAATCCCGAAGGAATTAAATGATCAGGATGAAGCACAATTTGAATCCCACCACCTTCTAAATAGAATTCTTTAAGCTGTTGTGAGGCAGCAGGTCCTTCCCATGCATACAACTTCTGTCCTTTAGGAACTGTATATTCAAGATATTCACCATTAGCATTCCAGCTTGCCCAAACTGCAAATTTATCACGCCAATCTTCACGACTTTTTAGCTTTCCAAACTCAGACTTACGCATCCAACAAATACTGTTATCTAAACTACGTGGATCTAAAACACGATATAAAACTTCACCTTCCTCAATGGGATGAGCCTGCTCAGCGCTACTGCCCTGCTGGTGTATACGAAATAATGGAAAATGATGATGGTTCTAAGCGTTTCCAAATTAATGCTGCGAACTGTGTTCACTGTAAGACTTGTGATATTAAAGATCCGTCACAAAATATTACTTGGGTTGTACCTGAGAGTGCAGGTGATATGAGCTATTCGAATATGTAATGTCTTTTAAAACCCTCGCTAAAGTTTTTTTATTAAACTTCGATAAATACGAAAGTTTCCCCTTGAGCGATATAGTTTTATTCTTCACCATCAAAATACCAATATACTTCACCCCAGTCTTGTTCTGAAAGCATTGGTAAAATGTCACCTCTATCAAAATATTGACGCTCATTTGGTTGGGCTGGAGTCGTCCAATAACCTGTTTTTGGACATTTATCCCCACCTTTGATTTTAATTTTTTCTACTGAATCTTGTGTTTGTACTTTTTCTGATTGTGCTTTAGAAAAATCAACTAAATCTTTCGGATAAAATTGATGCTCTCGATAAATGGTATCATCAATATCTAACAACCATGTAACAGCTGCCGCTTCCCATGACCAATAACCAAAATAACTGATACCTGATCTAATATCAGGTTGTGGATGTTGATCATGATAAGGTTCACGACGACTGGCTTCATACCAATCTTCTAAGTACTGCAACATCATCGCTGGACGTTTTTCAGGTGCAGCATCAAAAACTTTAATGAGCTTACGATAAGGCAAATGACGACGTGCATCATTCGGTGGTATGCCTCGATCTGTTACAAATGAAGCAACCAATCGCTCGATTAAGCCATCTTTTTCTTGTCCTTCAGGTGTTGCTTCTGTGTAGTCGATAATCGTCATAATTCGACTCATTTGATCTGCATACCCTGTCAGTAAACCAAAGCATATCAATCGTAAAGCAATATACCAATAATCTTCAGTTCCCAAGGAAATATGCCAGACATAACGTCCACCTGCATCAGGGCTTAAATTATAAAGATGACTCGTTTCAGCATATTCTTCTGCCCAATGAAGAAGATACGGGTAAAGTTCTTTTATAAAATTTAAATCTCCACCTGCTGAATACTGTAAGGACATCAAATCTAAAGTATCAATAATCCGTCTTCTTCCAGAAGCAATATATCCACCAAACTTATAATCATTTTTATAATGACTAAATCCATCAACAACGGCATATAATCCGTTTAATAATTCATCAAAATTCTCATGGTAATCTTGTATTAATAAATATTCATCTCGAAAGCTAATTTCATTATCTATTTCTAACCTTTCCCATTTTTGCCAATCTATTTCTTGATCACCTACTTGTGTTGACATTCTTTTATCTCTCCAACATCTCGTTTGGTAAAACAAATTCTAATTTTATACCGTGTGCGGTTACTGTCAGTGTACACTTTGGCTAATTTAGGCCTTTACATTTCTCATAATGGTTGAAGTTATTTTTTTCTTTGGACTTATGATATTAAGAATGGGCAATAATATTATCCATATAAAAATAATGCCCCGAAGGGCATTTTTAATTCTATTCTTCACCATCATAATACCAATATACTTCACCCCAATCTTGTTCAGAAAGCGTTGGTAAAATCTCACCTTTACTAAAGTGCTGACGCTGATTTGGCTGGGCAGGAGTCGTCCAAAAACCTGTTTTCGTGGATTGCTCTCCACCTTTGATTTTAATTTTTTCTATAGTGGTTTCTGCTGAAACCGATTCAGCTTGCGATCTAGCAAAATCGACTAAATCTTTCGGATAAAATTGATGCTCTCGATAAGTTGAATCGTCAATATCTAATAGCCATGTCACAGCTGCTGCTTCCCATGACCAATAACCAAAATAACTGATGCCTGATCTAATATCAGGTTGTGGATGTTGATCATGATAAGGTTCACGACGACTGGCTTCATACCAATCTTCTAAGTATTGCAACATCATTGCTGGACGCTTTTCTGCATCAGCATCAAAAACTTTAATGAGCTTACGATAAGGCAAATGACGACGTGCATCGTTCGGTGGTATGCCTCGATCTGTTACAAATGGAGCAATCAATCGCTCGATTAAACCATCTTTTTCCTGCCCTTCAGGCGTTGCTTCCACATAATCGATAATCGTCATAATTCGACTCATTTGATCTGCATACCCTGTCAGTAAACCAAAGCATATCAGTCGTAAAGCAATATACCAATAATCTTCAGTTCCTAAAGAAATATGCCAGACATAACGTCCACCTGCATCTGGGCTTAAATTATAAAGATGACTCGTTTCAGCATACTCTTCTGTCCAATGAAGAATATATGGGTAAAGTTCCGTTAAAAAATTTAAATCTCCACCCGCGGAATATTGTAAAGATATTAAGTTTAAAGCATCTTGTAAGCGTTGATGACCAGCTGCGATATATCCGCCAAATTTAGAATCATTTTTATACTTATTGAAACCGTCTGTAACGGAATATATACCATTCACTAAAATGTCAAATCGTTTATGATACATTTTTGATTCAAGAAAGTTATCTCTATATTTTTTTGAATCTTTTACTTCTAAATTTAACCAACTGTGCCAATCTATATCTTTATCATTTACTTGTATCGACATTCTTTTATCTCTCCAACATCTCATTGGGTAAAACAAATTCTAATTTAATCCCATGCGCAGTCACTGTCCGTGTGCACTTGGGTTTATTTAAACCTTTACATTTTTCATGATGGTCAAATTTATCGCCTGTAATCGTAACTAGGCTTCTATCATAAGGACAACGTATTGCAACGGTTTTTCCAATTTTTCTTTCTGTACTTGGTTTAAAGTTAACACGTCGCCATGCTTCTATTTGTAAAATCAATTTTTCTTCATGTAACTCAATAATTTTTGAGCTTTTTATCTTATTAGCAATCCATAAATGTGACATTTGCACCCCATCACTCACCGTTGTTCCAACGGAGCGTTTCACTTTATCATCTTGGTCTGATGCCATATAAACATCGAGACCCATTTTCAATGCCATCATGGCGGCTTTAGGCGTCATGAGTGTTCGATGACTCAGTGCATTGGTCGCTTTACTGTCTGTAATACGATACTTATGTGCTAGTCGAGCACTATGCCATACATGATCAAGTCCGTTATGACCCGTATCGTGATATTCGTACAGCACGCCATTATTATTAATTTTAGAGCGACTTTTCATGCGTTTTACATAGTAATAATCCGTAATGTGCTCACCACCTGAACCAAGTTCTTGATTCGATCTTCTTTTTCGCTGTAATTGTTGACGTCGTGTTGAAGTATTTTGACGACCTGGGCTTACATTATTTCCTCCAGTATTTCTTGATACATTGCCATTTTGCTGAGTTCGTGGGGCTGGATTTTGATTTGGTCTACTGGTTGTTGTCGGTGTTCGAGTCGTAATTGGAGCTCTAGCTGTAGTGTTAGGATAAGGAGTTACTAGTGCCTTTTTATGGGCTGCTTGCATTTCTTTCATAACCATATCAATTTTTTGATTGGCAACTTTCTTCATTTGCTGAAGCTGAGTTACTAATGTTTTTAACTTAGCATTGCCGAGAACAGCTCGTGTCATCCAACTATCAAAGACGCCAATTAAACCATCAATAATTTTATTACTAGTTGTTTGCAGCTCTCTTGTGTATGTATTCCAATTTAAGGTTCTAAACCATTTATCTACATCACCACGTAATGTTTTGCTTGGTATTGCATCCAAAATAGCTCCCATAGCTTTACCTGAACGCAATTGTTTAAAAACAATTTTTAATCCATCACCAGCAATTGGAACAAATGCAACAAGATTAAATACCAAATCAAACCAATTCTCTTTATTATCTGGCTTTTCTGATATTTTAACGACTGAGACAATCACATTCCCGACATCAACGCCTTGACCAACAAAGGGTATACAACCTATCACAACTGCAACAATAATTTGAGCAGGACTGGAGCCACTACCATCAAGTACACCTTTAATCCATTGAGCCGCCGATTCTTCCCCTTTAGCTGTTATTCTCACAGCTTGCGTTGAACCCTTGGCTACGGCAGTATTCATTGTTTATCTCCTAGGTCTAATCTAGAAGTAGAATCATCTGTAAGTAAAATTTCTTCTAAATCATCTGCTATTGCATCGTCTACATCATTTTGTTGTGGTATTAATTGTTCTTCATAATCGCTTACATGATCGTCGTATTCGATATTATTTGACGTGAGCATCTCTTCAATTTCATCAGGGAAATATTCATCTAATAATGCATCAAGTTCCTGTTGATTATATTTTTCAATTAACTGCTCTGCTTCAGTAACACTCATCACTTTTTGATCTTTGAAAGGATTATCAACTTTTTCTCTATCTGGTTTCGCCTCAACACTACTAAAGCCATAGTAGACTTTAGGTTGAGTTTTATCACTAGGAATAGTGACTTTGGCATAACCTTCGGCATCTAGTACTCCTTCTTGAGAAGAACCATCAGCAAAAATCAATTTAAATGGAGCTTGTGCAACAGGTTTTAAGTCATCATAAATGTATTTTAATTCCACTTTATTAGGTAATAATTTAAAGGTAGGTAAAGCTGGAAATTTTGCTGATACATTCTTTCCATTCACAAACTGATGCTGCCCTGCTTTAACCTCAAACTTACCGCCAGTCGTAGGAAAAATCCCCGAAGCATTTATTTTTAGTTGCGAACCGCCTGCGGTCAGTACGATTTCTTTCGCACTGGTGATGTCGACATTTGCCTCCGTCGAAATAATCTGCACACCCTTTCTAGCAATCAGATCAGCACCATCCCCTTGAGCTTGAATCTCGATCTTGCCTTTGCCTGCATAGAGTCGTGCCCCTTCTTGCGCTGCAAATAAACTGATCTTTTTGCTGGCATGTCCGATGATGCTGTCTTGCGTGCTGGTGTTAATGCTTCCTTGTGCAATCTGGTTGATCTGCCCATCTGCACTGAGGTGGATGTCTTCGTTACTTTCTAGGGCAATTGAACTTGGTGAAGCCAAGAGCATGATCGCTTGTTTGAAAGCCGCGGCTTTGCTTTGGTCTTCACTCTCTAAGTTCTTGAGGTAGCCCTGTAGGTTTTCGAGTAAGCTCAGTGGATCAGTTTGTTGGTTTTTGGCCACTTCACTTAAGGCTTGAGCATTGTTCAGGCTGCTTTCTAGCTGACTCTTGGCTTCACTGGCATCGAGATGATTGCCTTCGGCTTGTGCCTGTGGATGGGTGGAAATCAGTAAGC
>NZ_VPBT01000039.1:0-10223 GCF_013418555.1 Acinetobacter sp. YH12134
CAATACCAGCGCACAGCCCAAAGAATGATTTCGCCCTGAAAATGCCGACCATGGAAAGGATTCATATGCTGCACCTTTAGCTAAAACAGTCTTCAGCTTACCATTCGTGGTTATTTGCAACAGTGCCTGAAAAAGTGAAAGGTCAAAAAGTAGGTTATGTCCGGGTGAGTTCGGTCGAGCAAAATACTGGGCGTCAACTTGAGGGAATTGAAGTCGACCGGATTTTTGTCGACCGCGCTTCAGGTAAAAATACTGACCGACCGAAATTTCAAGAAATGTTGAACTATGTTCGGGAAGGGGACAGGGTGATTGTTCATTCCATGGATCGTTTTGCGCGAAGCTTAAAAGATTTGGTGACTGAAGTAGATAAACTGGTCAAACGAGGGATCTCCATCCAGTTTGTAAAAGAAAATATTACTTTTACGGCCCAATCCACTCCGATGGATAATTTGATGCTGCAACTGATGGGTGCTTTTGCACAGTTCGAACGTGAGATTATTCTGGAGCGGCAAAAGGAAGGAATTAAACTGGCATCAGCTCAAGGGAAGTACAAAGGTCGGGTACATAAATTGAAACCTGAGCAGGCTGAAGCTTTACGACAAGCATGGAAGGAAGGGAAATATCCTTCAAAAATGGCATTAGGTCAGGCATTCGGTATTAGTCGTCAAGCGGTATACCGCTATTTAAAAGCCGGGGAATAACTCAATTGAATTTTCGACTATATTTAGTTTAGCTTATGAAAATGAGGGAATGTGATAAATCTATGAAAAAGCCTATTCGAGGGGGGAGATTGAACTATCATACTGATTTTAGATGACCATTTAATCAATCACCCCAGATGTTTAGAAAAGAAAAAACCCCGGCATCCTGCTGGGGTTTTTAGTATTGGTTCGCTCGGTATAACTCTTGTTGTACCTTACTTCAAAGCCAAAATCTTTCGAGCACCATTAAGTACGAATAAAGAAACCAGTATACCAATGATTAAGTCTGGATAAGCTGATCCCGTCCATGCCACGAGTACACCGGCAAATATGACGCCCATATTTACCACAACGTCATTCGCTGAGAAAATCCAACTGGCTTTCATATGTGCGCCATCTTCTCGATGACCAGAAATAAGATATAAGCATGTCACGTTAGCTATAAGTGCGAGCAGGCCAATAACAATCATGAGCGTTGATTCTGGCTCGCTTCCAAACATGAATCGTCTAATGACGTCAACAATCACGATGACAGCGAGTAATAACTGAATCCAGCCTGCAAAATGAGCTGCTTTTACTTGATATTTCGCAGCTTTCCCGACGGCATATAGCGCAATACCATAAACGGCTGCATCGGCAAACATATCTAGAGAATCAGCAATCAATCCTGTAGAAGCAGCAATAATACCGCTGATGAATTCTATAAAGAACAGTAGAGCATTAATGCCTAATAACAGTTTAAGTACTTTAGCTTGTCTTACAGGATCAGGTTCATTGGGTAGGTCACCTGAAGAAAGCTGTGTTTCATCAAGTTTCGCCCCAAAACCCAGTCCTTCAAGTTTGGCCGTAATTTGCTGAATCCCTTCATTATGGAAGACTTTCAGTTTTCGATTGGGAAGATCAAAAGTAAGACCTTTAACTGCTTCAAGATCTGCAAGAGTCATACGGACCATTTGCTCTTCAGCAGAGCAATCCATTTTAGGAATGGTGTAGGTACTTGTTTGCTTGGCCTGTTGATTGCTTATATAAGTTTCAGTCTTCACAAGCTTTGCCCCAAAACCCAGTCCTTCAAGTTTGGTGGTTATATTTTCATCTTTTTGATTATGTAGAACCTTTAAAGAACGGTTAGGTAAATCAAAGATGAGTTTTTGAACACCATCAATTGAAGATAGCGCCATACGAACCATCTGTTCTTCCGCAGAACAATCCATTTTGGGAACTAAGTATTCACTCATGTAGTGCGAATCTTTTAAAACGTTTTCTGTGCTTAAATTTTCTTTGGGATCAGAACCACAACAGGATTGAGCGGTATCTTCACAACTGTTTGAAGTGTTACAGCAAGGAGATGAAGATTTCTCTTCTTCCTCTTCACCACAACAGCTAGGCGTATTATCACAATTCTTTGAATTGCTTGCTTCTGCAATTGATGGATGATTTTCTTGTTGAGATTTCTTATCTTCGCATGGTGTTTCTTTACTACATCCACAACCACTCATAATTATACCCATTAAAAAAATTATAAACTTTGAATATTAGAATCCCTATAGTTACTATAGAGTCAAGATTTTTTGGAAATACCAACTCAATGCATTTAAAAATTGGTGAACTCTCTAAAAAAACCTCATGTTCAGTATTAACAATTAGGTTTTATGAAAAGGAAGGTTTAATTCCGGAACCCGAAAGAACAGAAGGAAATTACCGCCTTTACGATATAGGCTATGTTGAGCGAATTAAGTTTATTTTGAATTGCCGAACTTTAAATATGAGTTTGAATGAAATTCGTCAATTACTCACCTATAAAGATAATCCCAAGAAAAATTGTTCAGATGTGAATGAATTAATTGACTTACATGTCAGTGCTATCAGAGAAAATATAATCAAGCAACAAAAGCTTATTGAACAATTATCTGATTTAAGAGGTACTTGTGATGGTTTATGTACAATTGACCAATGTGGAGTTCTAAAAAATCTAGCTTGATTATCTAGACCTATGCTTTTTTCAAAAATTCTGTATATCTTTACTTAAGGCTGCAAAAAGTTTAAGGTTACTCAAATTCTGTGATCAGATCTTTGATAGATCTGGACAGCTTCTTATTGGTGTTTTAAATACAGATTTGTGTATGAAGAGAAAAACATTTCTAATCCAGATATTGGTACTCTTATTCACATTCCAGAATATTTGGAGTGTGGCAGAGGCTGCGTGTCTGCATGAAATGCCAAACATACCCAATTCAATACTCTCTAATCCAATCGATTTAGACGAAAAGAGTGATAGTCCTCGTCAAGCACTTTATTCCCTAGAAAACTATAAAGAAATCTATGACTATTGTCAGAAGGTTTGTTTTAACGAAAAGTGCAGTCATTTCTCAAATACAATCGTGATTCAGATTGACCCACCCGATGATCTGAAGCTTAAAGCTAATTTTGAGACCGGCATTACCCCAACTTATTTGGGAATAACTTTTTATAAACCCCCTTATCTGGATCAATTAACCCCGCCTCCCGATTTGCCCCTACTATTGGTGGGGTAGTCTTATAAAAGCCCACCACTCCTAATTTCATTATGCGTGGGGCATTTTCATGTCAAAAAACAAATTACATCAGGATACCTCCATCCTGAATTTATCCTGGTCAGCCTTAGGTAGCGGTATCTTGCTATCTGCAATGATCAGCTTCAGTACTTCCGTAGTCGCCAGTACTCAAGATTTAACGCTGCAGCAAGCTATTGAGCAGGTTAACCAATATCAAGCGTCCCAAAATTTCTGGGAAACGCAAAACAGCATTAATGCCACGAATCTTCAGCAAAGTAAGCTGTTTAAAAATCCTGAACTGTCAGTTGAACAAACGGGATTTGGTTCAAATAATGAAAAAGAGCTTGCCATCGGTATATCACAACCTTTGGATATTTTTGGTGAGCGAAGAGCAAACCAAAAATTAGCCAGTCTCTCAATAGATAAAACAGCGCTGAAACAGAAGATTTATCAAGCACAAATTGAGCTTGCAGTGAAATATGTATGGTCGCAACTGGCCATTGCCGAACTTGAAAAAAACATTGTCAATGAACAACTTCGGGTGAGCGAAGAAAACCTTCAAGCAATCGAAAAGCGCTTTAATGCAGGCAGTATCGCGCAAGTAGATGTGAATCGCGCACGTTTAAGTCATGCTGAAAATATCCGTCTTTTTAGACAGGCCGACTTACAAGTCCAAGTGGCCACCCAACAATTATCAAATTTATGGGGAACCTCTGATAAGTCATTGCAGGTAAACCTCTCTTCACAAAAGCTCTGGCCAAAATCGACTCATCAGCAGGTTCAAGAATATTTAGCGGAAAACTACGTTGAGAAATATCGAGCTTTACTGGTATTAGAGTCTCAAGCAACGGTTGATCAACTAAGGGCAAAGGCTCGTCCTAACCCCACTTTAAACCTGGGCGTTAACCGCACCCAATCCTTGGAAAACTCAACACAAAATCAACTGGTGGTTGGAGTCAGTGTACCGCTCAATATTTTCGATCGTCAGCAAAATGGCATAAAAATCGCGCAAGAAAAAATGAACTTATTAGAGCGTCAGAAAGACTTTTATCTAAAGCAAAATGCGCTGCAAATAGGCACGATCTTAACCGAGTTGCAGGGTTTAGAGCTTCAATTCAAAGTCGTTGACGAGACTCAAATTCCTTTGGCGACTCAAGTTCAAAGTAAAACTTTACAAGGTTTTCTGGCAGGAAAGTTTGCTTTAACCGATGTTCAGCAAGCCACGCTTCAATTACAAGACATCCGTCTACGTAAAGTCCAGTTGTTACGGGAGGGCTGGCAAAAGGCCATCGAAGCAGAAAGTTTAAGCTTAGGCATTAGCCCAAGTGAAGTCATGTCGAAAGATGCTATTGCACAAATCAATCAAAATTTATGGCAAGACATACAGGCCATGCCTGTCATTGGTGGGGGAAATTAACATGTTCGATCTTAAAAACAGCTTAAAAAAACAGAGCGGAAAAATCTCTCAACCCCTACTGATTAGTTTGGTCATCGGCGCTACCGTACTCCTCAGTATTTTCTTGATCTTAACGGGTAAGAATAAATCTGAAACATCAGATGAACATGCCGAGGAAGAAGGGGGAGAAGAACATGGTGGTGAAACCGAAGAGCATGCAGAAGGTGTGAGCCTGACTGCCAAGCAACTGGTGGAACAGGGCATACAATTATCAGCGGTCGATCAAGGCCCGGTGGTTAAATTAAGTTCTTATCCTGCCAAACTGAATGTGAATACTGACCAGCAAGCGCACGTCTCACCGAGTTTTAGTGGTCATGTAGAAAATGTCTATGTAGAACTCGGTCAAAAAGTTCAGAAAGGACAGCCTTTGGCTGCGTTGCTTGTTCCTGATCTAGTTGATCAGCAGGCCAATCTTAAAATTGAACAAACCAACCTTGAACTGGCGAAACAAGACTATGATCGTGAGCGTCAGCTTTGGTCACAGGGCATTTCAGCAAAACAGGACTATCAACGTGCTTATAACAGCTATAAACGGGCACAAATTCAGGTTCAAGCGGCCCAATCACGTTTAAGTGCATTTGGTGCAGTGAATGCCAGTAACGGACGCTATATTTTGAAAGCTCCCATTTCTGGCGTGATCAGTAAAAAGGATTTGGTTCTCGGGGAAAATGTTCAGTTAGCCGATCAACTCTTTACGATAGACCGGTTAGATCAACTCTGGCTTGAGTTTATTGTTCCAAATTCTGAAATTATGGGCTTAGCCCCGAATCAAAAGATCGAATTTAAATCCTTGCAAACGGAAAAGGTCTATCAGGCTGTTATTCAGACTTTAAATACTGAAGCGGATATTCAAACAGGCCGTCTTCAGGTGCGAGCAAAAGTTGAATCGAATGCAACCGAATTACGTCCAAACTTGATGGTAAACGTACAGTTGCAACAACGCAGTGAAAGTACCGCATTACGGGTACTTAAGTCCGCAGTTCAGAATGTCGATGGAAAAGATGTGGTTTTTGTCGCCATTCAGCATGGACAGAAAGTTGAATTCAGTCCGCAACCGGTGAAATTAGGGCAATCGTCTGGGGATAGCCAGTGGATTGAAGTGGTAAATGGGCTTAATCAGGGACAAAAATATGCAGCTCAAGGCAGTTTCTTACTGAAATCTGAGATGGAAAAAGGAGAGGCTTCACATGAGCACTAAAAGCCCTCACATTCCAGACCACGAATCGGTAAAACCTGAAGGGCTTTTTGATCGGCTGATCCAGTTTTCTATCCATAACGCCATTTGGATTATGCTGTTTATTGCAGCCTGGATTGCTATTGGTATTTATAGTTATCAAAAGTTACCGATTGATGCTGTACCGGATATTACCAATACTCAGGTGCAGATTAACACTTCAGCCAATGGCTTTACGGCTTTGGAAATGGAACAGCGGATTACCTATCCCATTGAGAATGCCATGTCAGGCATGCCGAAAATGGAACAAACCCGTTCGATTTCACGCTACGGCTTATCGCAAGTGACCATCATTTTTGAAGATGGCACGGATATTTACTGGGCCAGACAGCTTATCAACCAGCGCTTGCAAGAAGCAATGGGAGAAATGCCTGAAGATGTGCAACCTAACATGTCGCCTATTTCGACAGGTTTAGGTGAAATCTATCAATGGGTGATTAAAGCCGAACCAAATGCTAAAAAGCCGGATGGAACCCCTTATTCGGCGATGGATTTACGTGAAATTCAGGATTGGATTGTAAGACCGCAATTACAGCGCGTAAAAGGCGTTGCTGAGATCAACAGTATCGGTGGCTTTAATAAAACCTATGTGGTTGCCCCTGATCTGAACCGATTGCAACAATTGCAAATTCCTTTGTCTGATTTACAAACTGCCTTAACAGAGAATAATGAAAACCGTGGTGCTGGCTATATTGAGAAAAATGGACAACAGCTAACGGTTCGTGTTCCCGGCACTTTAAACACGATTGAAGATATCCAGAACATCAGTATTGCCAATAAAAACGGCTATCCGATTCGGGTGGCAGATGTCGCCAATGTCTCAATTGGTCATGACTTAAGAACAGGGGCTGCAACCTATAATGGTGAAGAAACTGTATTGGGTATTGCCATGATGATGATGGGAGAAAATAGCCGTACCGTTGCTCAAGCCATTGATGAAAAGGTGCAATCGATCCAGCAATCGCTACCTAAAGGTGTGGTGATTGAGACTGTGTATGACCGTACGCATTTGGTTGATCGGGCGATCAAAACCGTTCAGAAAAATTTGATTGAGGGTGCAATCCTCGTCATTGTTATTTTATTTCTCTTTCTAGGTAATTTCCGTGCTGCGCTGATCACGGCTTGCGTTATTCCACTGTCAATGCTGTTTACCTTGACGGGAATGGCAGAGCAGAAGATTAGTGCAAATCTGATGAGTTTAGGGGCACTGGACTTCGGTATTATTATTGATGGTGCAGTGGTTATTGTAGAAAACTGTATCCGTCGGCTAGCAGAAGCTCAGAAGCTGAAAGGTGGTTTACTTAGCCGTTCTGAAAGATTTAAAGAAGTCTTCTTGGCTGCAAAACAGGCGCGTCGTCCTCTGATTTTTGGACAGTTAATTATTTTGGTGGTTTATCTACCTATCTTTACCCTGACGGGTGTAGAAGCCAAACTTTTCCATCCTATGGCAATGACTGTTGTACTGGCTTTAATTGGGGCCATGATTTTATCTGTCACTTTTGTGCCAGCCGCAGTTGCCCTATTTGTCACTGGAGAAGTCAAGGAAACCGAAAGTCGCTGGATGCATTGGCTTAAAACCAAATATGAACTGCTTTTAGATAAAGCCTATGAGCTTCGTTTATTTGTGACTATTGTGGCTGCCTGTATTTTAGTGCTTACGGGCGTGCTAGCCACTCAAACAGGTAGCGAGTTTGCACCTCAACTGGGTGAAGGTGATTTTGCTGTTCAGCAAATGCGTTCCCCAAGTACAGGGTTAGAACAGTCACTGAGAATGCAGGAAAATACTGAAAAGTTACTGTTGAAAGAATTTCCTGAAATTAAAGCGATCTTTGCTCGTACCGGTACAGCAGAAGTGGCCACAGATGTTATGCCACCCAACATTTCAGATGGCGTGGTACTGTTAAAACCTCATGATGAATGGCCTGATCCAAAACAAACGATTGATGAGCTTCGCCAAAGAATGATTACTTTCTTAGCGACATTGCCGGGAAATAACAGTGAGTTCTCGCAACCCATTGAACTGCGCTTTAACGAGTTAATTTCAGGGGTGCGAAGTGATGTGGGTGTCAAATTATTTGGTGATGACATGGAGATTCTAAATCGCGAAGCGAATAAAATTTCTCAAAAAATTAACTCAATTTCAGGCGCGACAGCCGTTAATGTAGAACAGACCAGTGGCTTACCCTTGTTGAATGTAGAGGTGGATAAGTCCAGAGCTGCACAATATGGCTTGTCGGTAAGAGCAATTCAGGATCTGGTAGCTACAAGTGTCGGTGGCCAGAATGTTGGAACAATTTTACAGGGAGACAAGCGTTTTGATTTTGTCATCCGTCTAGATGAATCCCAGCGTAGTCCTGAACAGTTAGCGGTACTTCCTATTCAATTGCCGAATGGTGGTTTAGTCCAACTGCAAGATGTGGCACGCGTTGAAAATATCCTGGGTATTAATCAGGTCAGCCGTGAAAATGGTAAACGTCGAGTGGTTATTACTGCAAATGTAGAAGGACGTGATTTAGGCTCATTCGTAACAGAGCTTCAGAGCACGTTATCCAAACAGGAATTACCAAGCGGTTATTGGATAGATTATGGCGGTCAATTTCAAAATCTGATGTCTGCAAAAGCGCGTATGCAATTGGTGGTTCCGCTCGCATTGTTGACGATCTTTATTTTATTGATGGCTGTATTCCATAATATCAAAGAAAGCTTACTGGTCTTTAGTGGTGTACCGTTTGCCTTATGTGGAGGCTTAATCGCGTTGTGGTTGCGTGACATTCCATTATCCATGTCAGCAGGGGTTGGCTTCATTGCACTATCGGGGGTGGCTGTACTGAATGGCTTAGTCATGCTCACCTTTATCAAAGAGTTGCGACAACAATATGACCTTTATTATGCAACGTGGCAGGGTGCAATTTTGCGTCTTAGACCTGTGCTGATGACCGCTTGTGTGGCGTCCCTTGGGTTTGTCCCGATGGCTTTGGCAACCGGAACTGGGGCAGAAGTACAGAGACCTTTAGCAACAGTGGTTATTGGAGGAATTATCTCCTCTACCCTGCTTACATTGGTTTTATTGCCCGTACTGTACCGCTGGATGAATGAAAAGAAAGTTTCTTAATCCAATAGATTAGTCGATTTACAGCAGAGATATTGGCTGTTATCCAATATCTCTGCTCATCATAAATAGAATAAGGAAAATATTTTATGTCAGAACATCATGATCATAGCCATGCGGTTGTTACTGAAGAAAATAGTAAGAAGTTAATGGTTGCCTTAGGTTTAACGACTACTTTTTTAATAGTAGAAGTTGTCGCTGCTTTTATTACCCAAAGTTTGGCTTTGTTATCTGATGCAGCTCATATGTTTACTGATGTAGCCGCTTTAGCTATTGCTCTTGCCGCTATCAAAATTGGTAAAAAAGCCGCAGATGATAAAAGAACTTTTGGCTATCAGCGATTCGAAATTTTAGCGGCTCTGTTTAATGCAGTGATGCTTTTTGTAGTGGCGATATATATCGTCTATGAAGCTTATCAACGTTTTACGAACCCTGCTGAAATTCAAAGTGTTGAAATGATGATTGTCGCGGTCATTGGTTTGGTCGTAAATTTGATTTCAATGAAAATCCTTTCTGCTAGTGCTGAAGGAAGTCTAAATATAAAAGGTGCATATTTAGAAGTTCTTAGTGATGCTCTAGGATCGATAGGCGTGATTATCGGAGGAATAGTTATTTATTTTACCCAGTGGATGTGGGTTGATACCGTAATCGCTGTGTTAATTGGCTTCTGGGTCTTACCTCGAACTTGGATTTTATTAAAACAAAGTATTAATATTCTGCTTGAAGGAGTTCCTGATGAGATTGATATTGAGTCGTTAAGAAATGATTTATTGAAGCTAGAGGGCGTTGAAGGGATTCATCAGTTGAAAGTCTGGGCTATATCCTCAAAAAATATTCATTTAACTGCTCATTTAGTTGCTCCTAATAGCAATCCAGATCAGCTCTATCAAAAGGCCTTAGACGTTCTAAAACATAATCATAGTATTACTGAAATTACGTTACAAATAGAAAGTACGGAATGTAATACATTGGAACAGCATAAACATTAAAGTGCTGCTCTTTCTACATAATGGACAGATGACTAGGCTGATAAACCTTACCATTTTCCTGTATTACACTTCTATTGGCACTGTTGCAAATAACCACGAATGGTAAGCTGAAGACTGTTTTAGCTAAAGGTGCAGCATATGAATCCTTTCCATGGTCGGCATTTTCAGGGCGAAATCATTCTTTGGGCTGTGCGCTGGTATTG
>NZ_VPBT01000040.1:0-9767 GCF_013418555.1 Acinetobacter sp. YH12134
GACAAGCATCGTCATTTTATTATGGTCAGCCTCAGGGTGAAGTGTGTCTAATCAACAGGGTTTTCGGTCTCTAAGTACTTTTTAAAGGGAACATCATCGACTCAAATCTCTATTTGCAACAGTGCCGGCATTACTATCTGGAACTGGCAGAGAAAGATGAAGACAGCCATAAAGTGATTGCCAGCTGTAAAGGCACCCTGTGGAAATTCACCGCACAAAAAATCGTGTTAAGGTTTGAACGGGAAAGCGGCATTGAACTGTCCAGAGACTTGAATGTCCTGATCAAGGTCAAAGCCAAATTTGATCCGCAATATGGTTTCTCCGTCAATATTGAAGATATCGACTCCAGCTTCACCTTAGGTGACATTGCCAAACGCTATCAGCAGATCCTGCAGCGCCTGACCCAGGAAGGCCTGCTCAACAACAACAAACAGCTACCGGCACCTTTTGATTTGCAGAACGTACTGGTCATCGCCCCGGAAAATGCCGCCGGGCTGGGAGACTTTAAAAAAGATGCCGATGCCCTGGCTCAGGCGGGTGTCTGCCACTTCGTTTATCATTCAGCCACCTTCCAGGGCAATACTGCCCCAACCAGCATCATGCAGGCTCTGGCCAGTGCACTCAGGCAGTGGGCTCAAGATTACCAGACCGCTCCCGACCTAATTGTGATCATCCGTGGGGGTGGAGCAGTGAATGATCTGGCGTACCTGAACGACTATGATCTGGCTGCACTGTTGTGTAAAAGAACAGTGCCGATCTGGGTGGGCATTGGCCACGAGAAAGACCGCACCATTCTGGATGAAATCGCGCATCGCTCCTTTGATACCCCAAGTAAAGTCATCGCCGGGATCTGTAACCTGATTGTCGAACGGGTCAATGAAGCCAGTACTGCGCTGCAAACCATCAAACTGCTGTCCCAGCATCAGCTGACCGCCTATCAAAGCCAGAATGACCAGTATCTGAAAACCATCCAAACCCTGGCACAAAGCCAGCTCAATGATGCGCAGCGTAGCGTTGATCTGCTGAAAAGCGATACCCAGTATTTTGCCCAGCAACAGCTGCGGCAGGCTGTACAGCAGACCGAATCCCTGATGCGGGAAACCTTGCTACAGAACCCACGAAACGTGATGGCTAAAGGCTATGCGATTGTCCGCAGTCAGGGCAAAGCCATCCGCTCAGTGCAACAAATCACTGGCCAGCAACTCCAGATCGAACTCCAGGATGGCATGATTGATGCCACCGTGACACAGGTAAATACACATGAACAATGAAGAACTCAGTTTCAAACAGGGCTACGAGATTCTGAAGAAGAATGCCGAACTGCTGGAATCGCAGGAAGAACCGGATATTGATAACCTGATGGCGATCGTTGAAGAATCCATGACCGCCTACAAAGCCTGCAAATCAAGGATTGAGGCGGTTCAGCAGGCGCTCAATGACACCTTTAAGGAATAGAAAAAAAGCCTAAGGACCATAAAAACGCTTTGTCTGTTCAGTACGTATTCCTGTACTTAACTGTATAAAACCATGTGTTAGGTACAAAAATATGGACTTAACGATAACGATCAAACCGGATCTGAGCACTCGACCGATTGAACAGGAGAATACCGTCCGTTACTGCAATCCATGCCGGTCTACCTATCAGTGTTTTGAATCTCGTGAAAAACCCCGTGTTCATCTACCTGCATGTGTGGAATCGGGGTATGGGTCAGTTCTGCGATCGCAATCAGGTTTGCGGACATTTGCTTGCCCAATAACGCTCTAGCTTCCCTTACTTTGTCAGAAACTTCACTGGCTTGAGCTGATTCTTCTACAGGGATTTCGTCCTTTGTTGTTTTAGCCATGCGATTTAAGCCTCCTGAGTTGCTTGCAATATGATGAGCTCAATGTTTTACCATAGCGATATGAGTATCTTCCCAGCAGCGATCCGTCCGCAATAGGGGGGCTGGATAGATGTCCGGTTGTTAATTGTCACCTGTTTAACCTAAAAAGGGGTGTTGGCTTAATGGGTAATTTTCAATAATCCCTGCCAGCTGAAATAGTTCTGGGTCAGATGTGTCCGGTTCATCGACCATTTCCGCTGTGGTAAATAACACGATCCCACTGCCAGTTTAGTCTTGCCATATCTGGCTTGCACGGCTTCTAAAGCCTGCATCAGCTGTTCGTTGCTTTCACGCTGGCGATGGTCTGTAAGCAGATCAGGCACATAGCGGGTCTTGCTGACCAGACCGGTCAGAATCACCCCACATTTTTTATACTTTACCTCTGGCTTATAGATGCCTTGCAGTAACTGCATCGCAGCATGAATCAGATCAAGTACACAGTCCGTGGGTTCCGGGAATTCAAAGGCCAACGATTTGCTGTAATACGCTGTGTTTTGATCAAAGGGATTGGATTGCACAAAAGCAATGATACAGCCACACAGCGAGGCATCCGCACGCAAGCGCATGACTGCATCTTGCACATACTTACCCATGGCTTCTTTCAGATCATCCAGCTCAGTAATCCGTTCTCCAAAGGAGCGGCTAGCCACAATCTGCTGCTTGGGTGCAGGAGCATCCTCCAGTTGCAAACAGGAGATGCCCTGTAATTCCAGCACCGTGCGCTGCATCAGCACTGAAAACAAACTTCCCATGCGATGCGCATCCTGCATGGCCAGATCCAGTACCGAATGGATGCCCATCTGGTTCAGCTTTTTGACCAGCTTACGTCCCACACCCCAGACTTCACCCACCTCAATTCCAGCATACAGCGTTTCCTGATCCAGATAATCCAGCTCCAGCACATTGCATACGCCTGCAAAGCCAGGCCATTTCTTGGCAAGGTGATTGGCTAGCTTGGCTTCGGTCTTGCTGCGACCAATCCCGATGGATACCGGCAACCCGATCCAGGCCCAGATCCGCTGTTTCATCTCTCTGGCATAGCGGGTCAAGTCAAAATGCTGTGCATAACTGGTTAAATCCAGAAAACATTCATCAATCGAATAGATTTCCTGTTCATGCGGAGCCACATAACCGGCCAAAATCGAATGGAAGCGATTGGACATTTCCGCATACAGGGCATAGTTGCTCGACAGCACCACCACTTGATGCTGCCGGACAATGTCCTGAACCTGAAACAACGGAACACCCATCTTGATGCCCAGGGCTTTGGCCTCATTACTGCGGGCCACTGCACAACCATCATTATTGCTCAGCACAATCACTGGACGGTGATTCAGGCTGGGATTAAACACCCGTTCACAACTGACATAACAGTTGTTGATGTCGATCAGGGCATAAATCCGCTCGGGGCTGTTCATCTGAACTTCTTGATGACACTGGTGACTACACCCCAGATCAGCAGGGTCTGACCGTCTTTCAAATGGATATCCGCATAATCCGGGTTTTCCGCCTGTAACCAGCGTTTGTCGCCTTCAATCATCAGTCGTTTGATGGTGAAATCATTGTCGATCAGGGCCAGAACAATATCACCATGCTTGGGCTCAATACTGCGGTCCACGATCAGCTTGTCCTTCAGATCAATCCCGGCATCGCGCATGGAAAGCGATTCCACCTCAACGATAAAGGTAGCCTGCTGGTTCTGGATCAGGAACTCGTTCAGATCCAGGGTCTTGTCGATATAGTCTTGGGCTGGGGAAGGGAAACCTGCAGCCACCTTTTGCAAGGCAACCGGAATCTCATAATGTGTTCTGGCTTCAACCGGAGTAATCGAAGCAACATCATTGCGGGCTGGTTTTTTTATCTGATCCAGATACTGCCTGATCTCCAGTACACGGGCTTCGGGAACCCGGATCACTTTGGTTGGGCCTTCATGAACTGGTTTGCGACCAGCACCTTCACGGGCACCACCATGCTGAAATTCATCCATTTTACTTGTTCATCTTGATTGTGTAACATAATCAAGATGGTAAAACAGCAGTGGAAAAAAACAACTCCATTCGTCGGATTGTGTTCTGAATATCTATCTCACCAGAAGGTGGTTATAGATTACTTAGAGCAATCAAACTTGAGCTAAAAATTATTTGCAGCCCAAGCTGTTGAGGTTCAACTTCTACTGCAGAAGGTTTAAATCAAACCTGAGGGAACATGCCACGTGCATAAGAAAAAGGGCACTGTTGCAAAATACCCCAACCTTGGCAAGGTCACCGAGATTTATTCCATTAAATGACCTTAATTATAAGTATATGATTTAATTACTGGTATATAGTTTTTGGTGGAGTAAAATTTTGATCAATTTAGATCATTTAATGTGGTTTTGGTCACTTCATTTTAGGCATTTTAGTTTATAAAAGTCACCTATGTTTTTGATGCTGATTTTCGTGAGAAATAATAACAATATATAGTTTAATATAATGATTATTAATTATTTATAAATCGACTACAACAGGCTTTGTTGCATAAAGATTTTAAAGATAGAGCTTTCCTAAGTTGTTTAAATTTAAGTGACAACTTGGGTATGAGCTCGGCCTAATTCCATAAATTTATTTAATACTGCCACACGTGCATGAATCTCATTCACCTGGCTTTGAAAACTCCGTGCACTGAGTTTATCTCCCAATAATTTGATGCAATGCATCTTGGTTTCTACCAAGCTTCGGCGATGATACCCAGACCACTTTTTCCAAATTGCTCTTCCTAGGCATTTAACCGTTTTCAACAATTTATTTCTTTCTAAAGATCTCAGCTTTTTGTCTTTCCAGGGCTTCGCATTTTTTCTTGGCGGAATCACCGCATGTGCCTGTCGATCTGAAATGACTTTTCTGCAGTGTTTCGTGTCATAAGCACCATCTGTATAGACAGAATCAATCTGCTCATCAAGTGGAATTTGATCAAGTAAATCTTCGAGTACTTGTGAATCACTGACATTGTTTGTCGTGAGCTGAACGGCCCGTATTTGCAGCGTTTCAGCATCTATACCAATGTGAAGTTTACGCCATTGGCGACGATATTCAGGCTGATGTTTCTTACGTTTCCATTCACCTTCACCTAAAAACTTCAAGCCAGTAGAGTCGACGAGTAGGTGGAGACCATCACGACTTTTCTGATAGCTTATCGCAATATCAATATGCTTTTGTCTTCTACAAATAGTCGAATAATCTGGCGCTGTCCAATCTAATCTACAAAGTTTAATGAGGCTCTGAACAAAGCCAGTGACCATGCGTAAAGTGAGTCTAAATAGAGAGTTGATCATCAAACAGCATTGAATCGCTATGTCGGAGTAGGTTTGACTTCGACCTTGTTTGCCTTGAGGTTCTGCATACCATTGTGTTTTTGGATCGAACCAAATGGCAATATTCCCACGATTAATGAGAGCTCTGTTATATGCGGGCCAATTGGTTGTGCGGTAGATTTTGTGTGTAGGCTTCTTAATTTGGAAATTATATTGCCGAAGGAGTCCTTGAGAACAGCTTTGTGCAACAAAGCCAAACAATGATATAAAACACTTAATTATTTTATGTGTTTAAATTTCAACAGTATTTTGAACTGAAATTTGCAAAAACTACAGCAAAAAAACTGCGCTACTTAGCAGAAAATCAATGGAATAAAAATCAGTAGCTATCAACTTTTCGTTAAACACGAGAACTGATAAAAAGGTTTAGGTAAGTGCTGATTGATACAGTATATACAGAAGGGGAAAACAGAATTGTTCAAAAGTTTATTGGCTAACTCGTGAAACCAAATATACAGTAAGAATCTTATATGATCAGTTGGCCGACAATACAGGCTTCATTCAGTATCGTAAGAATTTAGGTGCATAATTCTAAAAAAACGTGGAACACAATTATTCACATAAAAGGCCCAATCTAGTATGATTGGGTTTTTTATTTTATAATTAACCAATTGATTTTAAAGTAAAATTAAAATAATTTCGCATAACGTGTATTATGTTAATTTTAGAGAAACTACTAAATTATATTGAGTTGTAAATATTTGAAATTCCGTTAAGATATTTTGGATTAAATTCTATTCCTAGATAGCATTCGTGTTGACTCATCTCTCCAAAAAACTTTGGTTTTGTTTTCTTATGGTTTTTGCCATAGGATGGAGTAGTGTGTCTGTTGCATCAGTAAAGATAATGCATATCAATATGCAAACTGAAATGAGCCAAGATCATTGTTTAGATCAAGCACAGCAAGTCACTCAACATGGTATTAATCACGAAGTACAGACGAATACCGATTGCCATAATCATTTAGCTCTTAATCAGAATATAGATCACAAAAAGTGTCAGGAATGTTCTAGCTTATCCTGCCAGACACAGATCTCATGTCTTCATTCTTTGCAAAGCTCGCTAGATCCCCTAGATACCTTCTATTCTGTAGATCAGCCTAATTTTTATTACCCCAACCAATATCTAAATGGGTATTGGCAAGAAATTTTACGTCCCCCTAAAGCTTAACCAATTTTTTTAAAATTTATTTATTTTTCAAAAATTAAGGTTAAGTTATGTCTCATAAAATTAGTTCGTACCTATTAGCAGGTATTTGTTTTGCATCGTCGCCTTTGGTTTTTGCCGAAGTGCGTGAATATCAGCTTGTTATTGATGAAGCAGTGGTCAGCCCAACTGGAAAGCCTGTAAAGCGCATTACCGTAAATGGTCAATTTCCTGCGCCTTTGCTTGAGTTTGAAGAGGGTGATGAAGCCATCATTCGCGTGAAAAATAATTTAAAAAACCAAGATTCTTCTATTCATTGGCACGGACTGTTGTTGCCGGGCATTATGGATGGTGTACCGGGATTTAATGGTTTTAACGGTATTAAGCCTCAAAGCGAGTATGTTTATAAATTCAAGATTCGCCAAAGCGGGACTTATTGGTATCACGCTCATTCTAAAGGACAGGAACAGGACGGCTTATATGGTTCTTTTGTGATTTATCCAAAAGGTAAAACACCATTGGCAGCACATGAAAAAGCTGAACGTGACTATGTGGTGATGTTGTCAGATTTTCATGAAAAAACCAGTGATCAAATTCAGAAAGATCTTAAAATTTCAGCTGAATATTATCAAGATCAGCGTGAAACCTTGGGTGATGTTTGGAAGCAGGTTAAACGTGATGGCATAAAAGCGACATGGTCTGACCGCAAAATGTGGAATCAGATGCGTATGCTAAAAACCGACATGTCGGATGTTACAGGTTATACCTTCCTCATTAATGGCAAAACACCTGAACAAAATTGGACAGGAATGTTTAAACCGAATGAAAAAATTCGCCTACGTTTTGTGAATGCATCTGCGATGTCTTTCTACGATGTCCGTATTCCTAACTTGAAAATGACTGTGGTCAGTGCTGATGGTCAGCCTGTAAAACCTGTTGCTGTGGATGAGTTTCGTATTGGCACAGCTGAAACTTATGATGTGATTGTGGAGCCAAAAGGCGGACATTATCAAATTGAAGCTGAGTCAATTGACCGTGCAGGCTATGCGATTGGTACACTGCACAATGAATTAAATCCTATGACACATGGCATTCATATGCCTGCACCACGTCCACGCTCACTTTTGACCATGGAAGATATGGGACATGGTGGCGGTGATCATGCAGGAATGGATCATTCGAAAATGAACCACGGCAATATGCAAGGCATGGATCACTCGAAAATGGATCATTCAAAAATGAACCATGGCGATATGCAAGGCATGGATCACTCGAAAATGGATCATTCACAGCATGGCACAGCAAAACCACAAGAAAATGATCAAGTGGTTTATGGTTGGGCAAATGCATCTACACCTGCGGGCAATAAAGCCTTGCAATATAGTGATTTAAAATCTTTAGAACCGCAAAAAGATACTCGTGAAGCTAGCAGTGAATTAGTAGTGCGTTTGGGCGGTACTATGGAGCGTTATATTTGGACGATTAACGGTAAAAAATTCAGCGATGCTGAGCCATTAAAAGTGAAGTATGGCGAGCGTATCCGTATCAAATTTATTAATGACAGTATGATGGCGCACCCCATGCATTTACATGGCATGTTTATGCAGTTGGAGAATGGTCAAGAGTCGGTAGATATGCCGAATAAACACACATTGATTGTACCACCGGGTAAAACAGTGACTGCTTTATTAACTGCGGATGAGTTGGGCGAATGGGCAATCCATTGTCATTTGTTGTATCACATGAGTGCAGGAATGATGAACAAGTTGATCGTGGCAAATGTTAGCGATGAACAAGTGTCTACAACGCCAATTCAAGGTACAAATTCGACTCAAACTCACCAAGTAACTGAGCAAAAAGGAGCTGGACATGCACATCACTAATTTTGTATTTAAAGCGTTTTTTTCTGTTGCGGTATTGAGTTTAACAAGCTTAAGTTTGGCGCACGAAGGGCATCATTCAACTGCTCAGACTGATGGAAAAAATGTACCATCAATGAATCATCAAGCGATGTCTGAGATGGATCATTCACAGCATTCTCCACAAGAGCATGCACAACACATGCAGATGATGGGGAAAATGAATCATGCTGCACATTCAGCACCGATGAACCATCAACATGCAGGTCATCAGCCAATGCATCACAAATCAACAGAGAAACAGCAAGATCAAAAAGTACAGAAAGGAGATCAACATGCGCACCATTAATCTTTTTTCTAAAACTGTTTTAGCAAGCTCTTTGTTGATGGTCAGTGCAGTGAGTTTGGCACATAATGGTGAAGATCATAGTGCGCCTGAAAAAATGACAGTTGCTACATCTTCTAGTCAAAATCAGCCGATGCAAATGGATCGCTCTCAAATGAACCATAGCCAAATGAATCAGGCACAACATCAGGCAAAATCTACGGTTAATTATTTACATCATGTACCAGATGCGAATGCTCAGCAGAGTTCGCATTATGATCATCGCTCAGAACACGGTGCGCAAATTTATGCGATTACGACAGTGGACAATAAGTGGCTTGTCAATGAAGATGGCACAGGTGATTTAAAGTCAGAGTTTGAAACCCGTATTGGCACAGATGAAAATAAGGTTTTTATTAAAATTCATGCCGATAAAGAAGAATCGCATGATGCACATTATGATGCCAAACTTTTATATAGCCGTATGATTTCAGACTTTTGGGATGCACAGATTGGTGCACGTTATCGTAGTGAAAAAGTTGAACTCAATGATCATCGCAAAGACACCGAAGAAAATGTTGATGCGGTGATTGGCTTACATGGTATGGCGCCATATTTCTTTGAAACTGATGCTTATCTCTATGCAGGAGAAGACAGTTATGCGGGCTTTAGCCTAGAAACGGAACGTGATTTTCTGATTACGCAAAAGTTGATTATTCAACCTTATTTAGAGTTGGATGCTATCTTTAGTGATGACTCTAAATATGCGAAAAAAACTGGTTTAAGCAGTGCAACCGCAGGGTTTGAAACTCGCTATGAAATCAGTAAAAAGATCATGCCGTATATCGACATTGCCTATGAGTATTCAAAAGGTAATGATGAAACGTCGTGGCAAATAGAATCAAACTCTGAGAAAGGTTGGTTATATGGAGCTGGTGTTAGATTTAGATTTTAATTAATTTAATGATTACTAAATAGCTTTATTTAAATAAAACTCTAGCTTAATGTGGCCGGAAGCAAAATGTTAACTTATTTTGCTTCCTTCCATTTAACATAATGGCTGTTATGCGAAGTCGACTTGTAAGCCCAAAGTAGAAATGTCCGGTTTCTCCAAAGTAAAAATGTCCGCTTTTAGAATATGCACTTTTGCAATTTTCTTAGCGGACGGTTTGATATGTTGGTGTCTATGTCGGATAAAGAACTTA
>NZ_VPBT01000041.1:0-9296 GCF_013418555.1 Acinetobacter sp. YH12134
CTTGACTCAAGCATTAATGCAGTACGATCTTCAAAGTTAAGATGATGGTATGACAATTTTATATACTCCATAAACCCTTTAAATTAATTAGGTGGTTTATGTCGCACTTCAAGTTTTACTCTGCCGTATAAAGATAATTTGCCTGGCTTAGAAGTGTGCTTCCAGCCCGAGATAAGGACCTTTAAAATCCAGCTGGAGATTACGCTCATCACCTTCGTTCAGTTCCACATCTAAAATGCGGTAACCGGCCTTCAGCCCGACATCGACCAGTAAATTATCAATAAAATTATATTTCAGTTCTGCCTGTGCATCGCTAATGACAGTATCATCAAACTTGGCATAGCTGGCTTCGGCTTTGGCACTTAAACCGGTAAAAGGCAGTTTCACCCCGGCTTCGGCATACAGCATTGGCAAGGTTTCACTGACCTGTTCCACTTCGGTTAAATTCTGCTGCACGGTACCGTCCAGCACCTTGGCACCCACACCAATATCGGCACTGACAATATTGTCCAGAATTTCGTAATAGACAATGAAGTCGGAATAATCGAGGTCGATCCGCTCCATTTTTTCATTCAGAACTTCGCGTTCTGATTCTGCCTCAAGTGTGCTGTGCTTGATTTTGACATTCGGTAATAACGGTACTGGATGTTCAACCGCCAAGGCAAAAGACAAACTGGAGTCATCTTTCATCTCGGGCTGGCCCAAGGCGCTCGATAAGTCACTGTCATAATGCCAGTAATCGACGCTACCTTTAACACCAATAATATCGGCCTGCGCGGCGCTAAAACAGCCAAGACCGAGGATGAAACACAATGCTGGACGTGTACGCATAAAAATCCCTGTAGAGCTTGTATATTCTCAGAATAAATTTATTGTGGAGGATGGAACCGGGAAACATCTCGGCGCATCATATCGGGAATTGGTATAAATTGTATTGACGCATCATGCAAAAAATAGAGGACCTGCACATGGCTACGCACACTGATCATCCGCACGATTATCCTTTATATCTGGCTGGACAGCCGCATGTGACCGGCCAGTGGCTAGAGGTCGAAGATAAGTATCTGCAACGCTGTTATGCACGTGTGGCGCTGGCCGATGCAGAGACGCTGGAGCAGGCGATTCAGGCCGCAGTCCAGGCGGAAGCGGCGATGGCGGCATTAAAACCGTTTCAGAAACAGAAAATCCTGCTGCATTGTGTGCAGCGTTTTCAGGAATGCCGGGCCGAGCTCACCGAACTGCTGATTATTGAAGGCGGTAAACCGAAAAGGGCTGCCGCTGCTGAAGTAGAGCGCTTAATCAATACCTTTCAACTGGCTGCGGATGCAGTAACCCAGATGGATCAGGGCCGGATGATGCCATTGGCAGTAACTGGCGCGGCTTGCAGTTATCAGGGCATCAGTAAACAGGTACCGATTGGCGCGGTATCGCTGATCAGTCCATTTAATTTTCCTCTGAATTTAACTGCCCATAAAATTGCACCCGCGATTGCTGCCGGCTGTCCCTTTGTTTTAAAACCGGCCAGTCTAACCCCGATTTCTGCCTTAAAAATTGCCGAGATTCTGGCGGAAACCGATTTGCCGGCTGGGGCCTTTTCGGTATTGCCCTGTCCGCGTGAGCAGGCCGATGTGCTGGTCACCGATGACCGCTTTAAACTGCTGAGCTTTACCGGTTCCGATGTGGTGGGCTGGGACATGAAAGCGCGTGCCGGACGTAAAAAGGTCACGCTGGAGCTGGGCGGCAATGCTGCCGTGATGATTGAGGCCGATACCGAGGTCAATGATGCGCTGGTTGACCGGTTAATTGGCGGTGCCTATAACCATGCCGGACAGGTGTGTATTAGTGTGCAGCGTATTCTGGTGCATCGCGCGATTTACACACAGCTTAAAGATAAACTGGTCAGCCGTTTGCAGTCATTACGGGCAGCTGATCCGCGTCTGGACAGCGCTTTGGTTGGGCCGATGATTAAAGAGAACGAAGCCGTGCGCCTGAAAAAATGGCTGGATCAGGCCGTAGCAGAAGGCGCGACGGTATTGGTGGGTGGCGAACAGCAGGGGGTGATGTTCGAGCCGACATTGCTGGAGCAGGTTTCGCCAACATCGGAAATTTACCAGAATGAAGCTTTTGGTCCGGTGGCTATTCTGGAGCCTTATGAACAATTTGAGCAGGGTATTGAACGGATTAACCAGAGCCGCTTTGGTTTGCAGGCCGGGGTCTATACTCAGAATCTGCAGCAGATGCTATATGCCTGGGACCAGCTGCATGTTGGCGGGGTAATTATTAACGATATTCCATCATTCCGGGTCGATAACATGCCGTATGGCGGGGTCAAGGATTCGGGTCTGGGCCGCGAGGGAATTCAATCGGCAATTCGTGATATGCAGGAAGAACGTTTGCTGGTGATCCATCAACAGGGTTGATCGCTGGGAGATGCATCAAGGGCAAGCTTGAGCTTGATGCATCCTCATCTATGGATCACGGCAATCTATTGATGAAATACAGTATCCGAAGAAAGCAGTGCGGGTAGGTGATAGGCATTTTATATCATCGGGTATAAATGACCGTTTAAAGGATAGCAATTGAGTTTTCAGTTTTACTTCATAATATATTCCAAAAAGTTTGGTAATTCATAACCAAAATTGTACAATAAATAAGCTGATTAATTGAGCGGTTGAATCAGGATAGATTATAAAAACCCAAGATTTGGAGCAGAAATTACAGAATAATTTTTTAAAAGTGAGTATTGTTGAACCATATAAAAGGGAGTCTTCACGATGCACTTTAAGCAAGTTTTCGTCATCCACTCCCTGTTTGTCATTTAGAAACCAGTACCCAAAAGGTCAAGGCTAAATCAAACACTCAAGATTAATATTGCATGGTGCTTTTTTGCTTGCGAGAAAACCACATAAAAAGCAGTGAAAAAAGCATCTAGGTTTAGGTGTTTTATGTCAGGAAATCGTGAAAACTGGTCCGCGCGATCAGGCTTTATTATTGCAGCGATTGGTTCAGCTGTAGGCTTGGGGAATATTTGGCGTTTTCCCTATGTGGCTTACGAAAATGGTGGTGGTGCCTTCTTAGTACCGTATCTGGTGGCAATTTTTGCTGCCGGTTTGCCGTTATTATATTTAGATTACGCGGTCGGGCATAAGTTCCGTAAAGCGCCGCCACTGGCGTATAAAAAGCTCATGAACAGTGAGTCCTTGGGCTGGTGGCAGGTGATGGTGACTTTGGTCATCGGGATTTACTATGCCAGCGTTCTGTCCTGGGCCGGTAGTTATATGTACTACGCAATTGGCCAGAAATGGGGGGCAGACACCCAGGCCTTCTTCTTTAATTCCTATTTGCAAAATGGCGAAGGGCTGGCCTTGGGCTTTGTACCGACCTTATTCTTCGGTCTGGTGATTGTCTGGGCGGTGGTGATGTTCATTCTCTACGGTGGTGTACGTCGTGGTGTGGAACTGGCCAATAAAATCTTTATGCCGTTACTGGTGGTACTGTTCACGATTCTGGTGATTCAGGCGATCCGTTTACCGGGTGCAACCGCAGGTTTAAATGCCTTCTTTACCCCGAACTGGGAAGCGATGGGCAACTATAAAGTCTGGCTGGCTGCATTTGGTCATATCTTCTTCTCGCTGTCTGTGGGCTTCGGGATCATGCTGACCTATGCCTCGTATTTAAAGCGTAAAACCAATATGACCGGCTCCGGTGCGGTGGTTGCGCTGGCCAACTCGTCTTTTGAAATTCTGGCCGGTATCGGGGTATTTGCGGCTTTGGGCTTTATGGCCTTCAGCTCAGGCTCAACCGTGGAAGAAGTGGTATCTGGCGGTATTGGTCTGGCCTTTATTGCCTTCCCGAAAATTATTTCCAGCATGGGCGCAGGCGGCGACTTATTTGGCTTCCTGTTCTTTGCCTCGTTGACCGTTGCCGGGATTACTTCCATGGTCAGTATTCTGGAAGTGCCGATTTCAGCTTTCCAGGACAAGTTATGCTGGTCACGTAAAAAATCGGTCAGTATTATTGCCGGTGGTTCCGCCATTGTTTCGACCCTGATTTTCTCGACCCATAGTGCGATTACCTTTGTCGACATCATTGACTACTTTGCCAATAACATTGGTATTGTGGGTGGTGGTTTACTGTCAATTATTCTGGTGTCGTGGTTCCGTCGTCCGTTATTGTCGCAGTTACAGGCGCATATCAACCAGTACTCTAGTATTAAACTGGGTGCCGGCTGGAACTTCCTGTTAACCGTGATTACTCCATTATCATTACTGGTGGCTTTAGGCCTAACCATCAAGTCGATTGTTGCAGAAGGTTATGGCGGTTATCCGGCTGAAATCTTATGGTTGGTGGGTGGCGGTACGCTGGCCCTGTTTATTGTGGGTGCCATTGTACTAAGCTGTCTGAAAGACAAAGTCCCGGAAGAGGAGAACTAAGATGAATACTGAAGCAATTATCATGATGATCATCTCGACTGTCCTGCTCTGGGGCGGTTTAATCTTGGCCATGATTCATCTGAGCAAACATCCAGATGAACCAGAGGATTAAGTCTGTGGTACATGCATGTGCAGACTAAGCTGCTGTAGAATAAAAAAAGGAACCACCTGAGGGTTCCTTTTTTTATCGTCTAGATTTTTTCGATCCGGCAATAATAGAAGCCATCGCCGCGTCCGGCTTCCGGTAACAGCTGGCGGCCATACTGCTGTTCGACACCATAGTCTGTGACAATTTTAATTTCTTTGGCATCGGCATGCTGGGCAAAGAACTGCTGCATCTGCTGTTCATTTTCTGCTTTTAAAATGGAACAGGTGATATACAGCAAGGTGCCGCCGACTTTTAGCTGGGACCACATCTGTTCCAGAATCTGCTGCTGCAGCTCGACAGTTTGCTGAATGTCAGCGGACTGGCGTAACAGGCGAATATCCGGATGACGGCGCATCACCCCAATGGCAGAGCAGGGTGCATCCAGCACAATACAATCGACCGGTTCGGTTGCGGTCCAGCGCGTAGCATCTGCCGCCAGAATTTCGACCTGCTGCGTATCGGTCAGTTGCAGGCGCTCCAGATTTTCCGTGACCCGTAGCAGGCGTTTCGGGTCCTGATCCAGTGCCACCAAAGTGGCCGGACTAAATTTTTCCAGAATATGTGCGGTTTTTCCGCCCGGGGCTGCACAGGCATCAATCACCACTTTGCCATTTAAATCTGGCAGTAACTGCGCACAAAGCTGGGCATGTTCATCCTGTACCGAGAACCAGCCGGCATCAAAGCCCGGCAGCTCCGGAATCTGCACCGCCTGCTCCAGAATAATTGCCACATCGGAACGTTCACCTGGACGAGCCTGAATACCGGCACCCAACAGTTTATTCAGATAGGCTTCACGGCTGATCTTGCGCTGATTGACCCTTAAGGTCAGTGGCGCTGTCTGTTTCAGGTCCTGGGTCAGCTGCTCCAGCTGTTCCGGCCAGTCTTTTTTCAGACGTTTAAACAGCCAGCTAGGTAAACCATGCGCCGCTTGCAGGGCCTGCTCAAAGACCGATGTTTCACGTGAAACACGTCGCAGGATGGCATTGACCACACCACTGAGTGCCTGAAAGCCCAGCTGCTTGGTGGCAGTCACGGTTTCTGAAATGGCTGCATGGTCGGCAATACGGGTACATAAAATCTGATACAGCCCGACATAGAGACAGGTTTCGACGGTTTCATTGTTCAGTGGTTTGACCAGCAAAGGCAGGGTAATGCTTTTCAGGCCATACCATTGACGTAAGGTGCCCAAGACCAGTTCGTGATACAGCGCCCGGTCACGCTCGGCGACCTTGGTCAGATGCAGCGGTAAAATACTGGCCAGAGATTGGCCCTGCTGGACGGCCAATAAAGTACGAATCACTTGGGCGCGTAAGTTCAGATGTGACTGACCGGATGGATGTTGATTCATGCCAGCACCTGCCCAATACTTAATTTCTGGGTTTGTACAATTTGGACCGGATTCAGTGCTTTACCGCCCGGCCATTGCAGGCTGGTCAGGCAGATGGCTTTGCCATCGCCACAGGCCACATGCACGCCCTGTTTATCCAGCGCCAGAATGGTCCCCGCCGACTGGCCATTGACCGCTTCATTCGACAGCACAGATCCCCAGACCCGTAAATTACTCTGCTCATCTAGCGGAATAAACGCCACCGGCCATGGGTTAAAGGCGCGAATATTGCGGTCAATTGTCACAGCATCCTGAGACCAGTCAATTTTCGCTTCGGCTTTAGACAGCTTGTGGGCATATACCGTTAAAGCTTCATCCTGCACTTCGCGCTGTTCCAGATACTGTTGTAAAGTCTGCTCCGAAGCCAGTACCGCCACAATCGCCTCTGCACCCTGAATGGCCAGTTTGTCATGTAGGCTGGCAGAAGTATCTTCGGCTGTAATCGGGCACAGGGTTTTATACATCATATCGCCGGTATCCAGCCCGGCCGCCATCTTCATAATGGTCACGCCGGTTTCGGCATCGCCGGTGGCAATGGCGCGTTGAATGGGCGCCGCCCCTCGCCAGCGTGGCAGCAGCGAACCATGAATATTCAGGCAGCCATATTTGGGTGTATCCAGCACCACTTGTGGCAAAATCAGGCCATAGGCTGCCACCACCATTACATCAGCATTCAGGGCTTTTAGTTCTGCCTGCGCCGCCAGACCTTCTTCCGTGGACGATTTAAAATGTAACGGTTGATACACCGGAAGATCATGCGCCAGCGCCAGTTGTTTCACGGCAGAGGCCGTGAGTTTTTGTCCGCGGCCTGCTTTGCGGTCAGGTTGAGTATAGACCGCCACAATTTCATGCTCGGTTTTTAATAAGGCATCGAGCGCTACAGCTGCAAATTCTGGTGTTCCCGCAAAGATAATTTTCACACATGAGATTCCATATAAACTTGCCCCACATTATATGCGAAAAGCCTTTTTAAGCCTAAATTGTCATGTAAATAGAGATTGCATCTTCATGAGTTTGGCTGGGTGCTGTTCTTTGCAAACAAAATTTTATTTAAAAAATTAATATCAATAAATTTTGTTTATATAAAAGGTAAAAATTATTCATGAAAATGCCGGAGCTAATGCTTTATGATCAAATCATATCGGCTCCGTAGGCGAGTCTCCCCAGTTTTCATCAGTTGAAAGATCGTAGAATAAAAGGTTCAAAAGACCCGATCACCCAGCACGCTGACAGATTGAGCTGTAGTATGATGTGACGAAATTTCAACTGATAACCTGAAGATCAGTACATTTTAGCCAGAGGTGGGGATTCACCCTCTCAAGCACAACTCGTTGGAAATACACATGCCTGACTATCGTTCAAAAACATCGACACACGGAAGAAATATGGCGGGCGCACGTGGCTTATGGCGTGCGACCGGGATGAAAGATGAAGATTTTGGCAAGCCGATTATTGCGGTGGTCAACTCTTTTACCCAGTTTGTACCGGGTCACGTGCATCTAAAAGACCTGGGTCAGCTGGTGGCACGTCAAATTGAAGCGTCAGGTGGTGTAGCCAAAGAATTCAATACCATTGCAGTCGATGACGGTATCGCCATGGGTCATGACGGTATGCTGTATTCCTTGCCATCACGCGACCTGATTGCCGACTCGGTTGAATATATGGTCAGCGCACACTGTGCCGATGCCATGGTGTGTATCTCCAACTGTGACAAAATCACCCCGGGCATGTTAATGGCCGCCATGCGCCTAAACATTCCAGTGGTGTTTGTGTCCGGCGGTCCAATGGAAGCGGGTAAAGTCAAAATCCGTGGCAATGAAAAAGCCATCGACCTGATTGATGCCATGATTGTCGCTGCAGATGACAACTTCACCGATGAAGAAGTGGCGGAATACGAACGTTCAGCCTGCCCAACCTGTGGTTCATGTTCAGGTATGTTCACTGCCAACTCAATGAACTGCTTGACCGAAGCACTCGGTTTATCTCTTCCAGGTAATGGTTCTACACTGGCCACCCACGCCAACCGTAAAAAACTGTTCGAACGTGCTGGTTCTTTAATTGTGGAACTGGCCAAACGTCACTATGAACAGGAAGACTACAGCGTTCTGCCACGTTCAATTGCCACCAAAGCCTCATATGAAAATGCCATGACGCTGGACATTGCCATGGGCGGTTCAACCAATACCGTATTGCACCTGCTGGCTGCGGCCAATGAAGCCGGTGTTGATTTCACCATGGATGACATCGACCGTTTATCGCGTAAAGTGCCGGTCCTGTGTAAAGTGGCTCCGGCGAAAAATGATGTACATATGGAAGATGTCCACCGTGCCGGCGGGATCATGGGTATTCTAGGCGAGCTGGATCGTGCCGGTTTGCTGGATACTTCTGTACCGACTGTACATGAAGCAACTTTAAAAGATGCCTTAGATAAATGGGACATCATCCGTACTGAAAACGAAGAGGTGTACACTTTCTTCAAATCGGCGCCAGGTGGCGTTCCGACCCAGACTGCATTCTCACAAGACCGTTATTATTCACGCCTTGATGGCGACCGTGAAAATGGTGTGATCCGTAATGCTGAACATGCCTTCTCTAAAGATGGTGGTCTGGCCGTGCTGTACGGCAACATCGCGCTGGATGGCTGTATCGTAAAAACTGCGGGTGTAGATGAATCCATCCTGAAATTTAATGGTACAGCTCGCGTATTTGAAAGCCAGGATGCCGCGGTGGAGGCGATTCTGGGCGGTAAAATCAACGCCGGTGATGTGGTGGTGATTCGTTATGAAGGTCCACGTGGTGGTCCGGGGATGCAGGAAATGCTGTACCCAACCAGCTACCTGAAATCTAAAGGTCTGGGCAAAGACTGTGCCTTGCTGACTGATGGCCGTTTCTCGGGCGGTTCATCTGGCCTGTCGATTGGTCACGTCTCTCCGGAAGCGGCTGAAGGTGGTGCGATTGGTCTGGTCGAAGATGGCGATCGCATTGAAATTGATATTCCAAACCGTAGCATTCACCTGGCGGTTGATGATGCAACCATGGCAGCGCGCCGTGAAGCACAGGAAGCCAAAGGCTGGCAGCCAGCTGAGGAACGTCCACGCAAGATTTCTAAAGCACTGAAAGCCTATGCCATGCACACCACCAGTGCGGCCAAAGGTGCGGTACGTGAAATCTAAGCACTAAGTTTTTAGAGCTACAAAAGCACTCCATCAGGATAATGCCAGTCAGTTAAGAGATTGACTGGCTTTTTCTTGGGTATTTTTGAGGTTTTCCTTTTACAACTCTTGGGTAACTCCTCATCCGTCTCTCAGGTAAAACATATCTATCAGAT
>NZ_VPBT01000003.1:0-249517 GCF_013418555.1 Acinetobacter sp. YH12134
TCTTGACTCAAGCATTAATGCAGTACGATCTTCAAAGTTAAGATGATGGTATGACAATTTTATATACTCCATAAACCCTTTAAATTAATTAGGTGGTTTATGTCGCACTTCAAGTTTTACTCTGCCCTTCTTTTCTAAAGATAAACCCAACAATCAGTAAAATAATAAAGTAGTGAATATAAACAGGTAGAACAAAAAATAAGTAATACTCTGTTAAACCACAAATCAGATAATAAACCACATAAATAATACCTAAAAGAGCATATCCTCTTAACTCAAAATTAGAAAAGTAGCGTAGGAATTTCTTAATAAAGAATAGTAAAATTGATCCATAAATAAGCACCAGACCCAATAACCCTAAGATGCCATGTGCAGCCAATTCATGAAAAAAAATATTATGCATATGTTGAAAGCATGTCGGTAGCTGACCACTTTCTTTTAGCTCACAATTATGCGCTTCAATTCCATAGCCACCAACTCCAATAATTTGGTTATTTTCAAAAATTTCTAAAGACTCTTTCCATAGGAAAATTCTGACACCACTACTTGTTTTATAATTATTCTCAGCCAATTGAACCGTATCCGCAGAAAACTGCTGTAATCTATTTTTGATAGGAGAGCTATCCCACACTATATTTATTAAAATAAATGAGAGACTTAAGCTAAGCATTAGTATAACTTTCTTTATCTTATATTTATAAAAATGCAAAGTATAAGCAATTAATACAAGCGGTAATCCAATCCAAGTTCCTCGTGTACCATGTAAAATCAAAACAAAAATTAACAACAAGCATAAAACTAAATAAAAGTAACTAACAACCCCTTCCTTAAGAAAAGAATAAAACAAAGCAAAAAAAGCTAATGATATAAAAGTTATATCAAAAATAATAATAGGATTAAAAAATTGACTTAATAAACCTCTATTAAAATCTAAAATAAAACTATTATAGAAAGTATAAATAAATATAAAGCTGATAAAGAAAATTAAAGGTTCAAAAATATACTTTTCCCCTTGATTGAAAAAGACAATAAGGTAAGGAAGGAAAAGAAGAGGGATAACCCAAAAATATTGATTTGCTATTTTTGTATAGGTTTCTATCAATCTAACAGGAATTTCATCAAATCGTCCCAACAGCCAATAACTTAAAGTAAGAAAAATAAAACCAGATAAACAAAAAACCAATATATGTAAATCTATCTTAATTTTCTGATACTTAGTTGAAAGAAACCCCAAGATAAGGATAAGAACCGAATAGTAGTAAACATCAGCCCCTTTATCGAATACAGCTTGAATTAATAACGCACAAAATATCAATAGAATAAGATAGAAAGACTTATTCCTTAAAACCAACTCCACATCTACCCCAGATCAAAATTCTAAAAATTATTCATTATTATTTCATATCCTGCTTTTTTTTCTAAGATTCAACTTTAAAAAATCAATGGTTTATGTTTTTTCATAGTGAAGTTCTTGTGACAAAACCTGCAAAGAGGCATAATCCAACATTTACTTCAAGCGGTACGCTGTTTACGTATGCGCTGTCATTAACCCATATAGTTGGATTTTTTACGCTATGATGCGAACTCATTACTGCGGTTCTTTAACCGAAGCTCAAATCGACCAAACCGTAACCTTGTGTGGTTGGGTACATCGTCGCCGTGACCACGGTGGTGTGATCTTCCTGGATATGCGTGACCGTGATGGTCTGGTACAAGTGGTTATCGACCCGGATACCCCAGAAGCGTTTGCCACAGCAGATAAAGCTCGTTCTGAATTCGTATTAAAAATTACAGGCCGTGTACGCCGCCGTTATGCGGGTACTGAAAATGCCAATATGGTCAGTGGCCAGATTGAAGTATTGGGCAAAGAAATTGAAGTGCTGGCTCAATCTGAAACGCCGCCATTCCCACTGAATGATGAAAACACCAATATTTCTGAAGAAATCCGTCTGAAATACCGCTTCCTGGACATCCGTCGTCCAGAAATGTTAGAGCGTTTACGTTTCCGTTCTAAACTGACCAACCTGATTCGTAACTACTTCGAAGACAACGGTTTCCTAGACGTTGAAACTCCAATTTTGACTCGTGCAACGCCTGAAGGTGCACGTGACTATCTGGTTCCAAGTCGTGTATCTAACGGTAGCTTCTACGCACTGCCACAATCACCACAGCTGTTCAAACAGTTATTGATGGTGGGTGGTATTGACCGTTATTACCAAATCGCCAAATGTTTCCGTGACGAAGACTTACGTGCGGACCGTCAGCCAGAATTCACCCAGATCGACGTTGAAACATCGTTCATGAGCGATGATGACATCATGGATCTGATGGAACGTTTGACCGTGAAGATGTTCAAAGAACTTCTAAACGTTGAATTCGACAAATTCCCGCGTATGACCTATGCCGATGCGATGCGTGACTATGCATCCGACAAACCGGACCTGCGTATTCCGTTGAAACTGATTGATGTTGCAGATTTAATGCAAGACGTTGAGTTCAAGGTATTCGCTGGCCCTGCCAAAGATCCAAAAGGCCGTATTGTGGCACTTCGCGTTCCAGGTGCAGGTTCACTGCCACGTAGTGCAATTGATGAATACACCAAATTCGTGGGCATCTACGGTGCCAAAGGTCTGGCGTATATCAAGGTGAACGAACTTGAAAAAGGTATCGAAGGCCTGCAATCACCAATCGTGAAATTTATCGAGCCAATCGTGCTGGATCTCTTAAAACGCGTTGGTGCTGAAAATGGCGACATCGTCTTCTTTGGTGCAGATAAAGCCAAAGTTGTAAATGATGCAATGGGCGCGCTTCGTGTCAAGATTGGTCATGACATGAATCTTTCGACGTGCGAATGGGCTCCGCTTTGGGTGGTTGACTTCCCAATGTTCGAAGAAACTGATGATGGCAAATGGACTTCTGTGCATCACCCATTCACGCTGCCAAAATCAAGCGTTGAAGACGTGAAGAACAACCCGGGTGCTGCGCTGTCTGTCGCTTACGATATGGTATTGAACGGCACTGAAATCGGTGGTGGTTCACTGCGTATTCACAACCTGGAAATGCAAAAAGCCATCTTTGAAGCTTTAGGTATTGGTGAAGAAGAAGCTGAAGAGAAATTCAGCTTCTTACTAAATGCTTTACGTTACGGTGCGCCTCCACACGGTGGTCTAGCATTCGGTCTGGACCGTTTAGTGATGCTGATGACTGGCGGTGCGTCTATTCGTGATGTGATTGCATTCCCGAAAACCAAGACTGCTGAATGTCCATTGACTCAAGCACCAGCACCAGTTGAAGCTACTCAACTGCGTGATTTGGGTATTCGCTTACGTGAAAAACCAAAAGCGGAATCTCAAGAATAATAGCTTGTCATTCTAAAGAAGCCCTGCACTTGCGGGGCTTTTTTATTACATTGAGATCACTGCCGAGCAATGGCATAATAACTGCAGTTTTCATTCTTAGGTGATTCAGCGATGGCAATGCGTCCTGCAGTACGTAACCGTGGCATCATGCTCATTGTCTTTTCGATTGTACAATGGCTGTTCATGCGTTATATCTTGGCGAATAACCTGTTTGCGCTTGATACCAATGACCGTATTGTGTATTTCAGCCTGAGTAGTATTATCGGCGCCTTGCTGATTTTTGTCGGACTGATTTATATGGTCTTAAAAGGCAATGCCGATCGACCATAATTGTGCGGACTCTTGCTTGATTCATGTATTCCCTTCTTAAAAATTTCTCCAGACTCCCTCTGCGCTTGATTCAGGTCACCGCCCGATCTGTAGGCTGGTTGCTGTATGTGAGTAATTCTTCTGCCCGACGCGTGACCGAAATTAATTTAAAGTCGGCTTATCCGGAGTTATCCGAATCGGAACGGGATCAGCTCACGCGGCGCAGCCTAAAAAGCCAATGTATGACCTATGCAGAATCGGTCAAGATTTGGGGTTCTGCACCGGAGTTTGCCCTTGAACAGATCAAGGTCGTGCATGGAGAAGATATTTTTTTAGACGCCCTGCAAAACCCGAATGGGACGTTGGCAGTGGTGCCGCATTTTGGCACCTGGGAATTGATGAATGCCTGGGTGAATTTACATACCGCACCGGTCATTATGTATAAACCGAGCAAAAATCCGGATGTAGACCGGTTTATGCTGGAAGCACGCCAGCGTCTTAATGCCACATTGGTACCCACCGATGAAACGGGGGTACGTGCCTTATTTAAACATTTGAAACAAGGTGGATTTGCCGCGATTTTACCCGATCATGTACCTAAAGAGTCGGGGGGTATTTACTCACCTTTCTTTGGTCAAAATGCGCTTTCCTCTACCCTGCTCTCTAAACTGGCAGCCAAGACCCAGTGTTCAGTGATTGGTTTAAGCTGTTTACGCCGTGAAGATTTAAGTGGCTTTGAGCTGCATGTGCAGACCTTATCTGCAGAGATTAATGCCAAAGATTTGCAGCTTTCAGTCGATACGCTGAATAAAGAAATGGAGCGCATGATTAATGTCGCTCCAGAACAGTATTTGTGGGGATATAAGAGGTTTAGGAAGAGTGAGGGTGGCAGGAATTTATATAATATGCTTTAGCTCAATACTAACTTTTAATTAAAATTTGACCTCACCATTCATTCTCATTGAAATTTTTTACATACATTTTCGACCACTTATTTAAAATTTTAATTTTTTCCTACGCTATCATTTAAAATAAACAATTCTCGAGAAAAACAAACCTTTTACTTGCTTAATTAAGCGTATCAGTTCTCTTTTAATTTTATCGATAAACTTCACCTTAATTTTTGGTGCCTCAAATTGAACTCGGCCCTCTTCCAAAGAACTCTCAAAAGTTATCTCCTTATTTTTTACTTTATCTTGAATACATAAAGCTGGGCTTAGTTGGTAAACTTTAATGCAATTATCATAAATAGGGTTATAAAATAGCACCCAATCAATAGGCAAAATATTTTTCTTCATTTTTATTTCAGCAAGTAAACAATCAATAGCTTTTAAAGATAAAATATATCCCGCTCCGCCAAAATGAAAGTGCTTTAATTGATATAAACTTCTATTATGTATATTACCTGCAGAATCACCTAAAAAAATTTTAGTAAGAAATGTCTCTAATTTAATAGCATCTATATTTTTAGGAATCCAATTACTACAATTTAGAAATAAGTTTGCATTTCCCCCTAAATATATATCATCTTCAAATATTGCTACATATTTCAAACCTAGCTCTTTGGCATGCAACCAAACTGCTATATGACTCATCGCACATGCTAATTCTGCAGCACTAATATTATCTGAGCAACATTCTGGAAAATATTTTTCTTTTAAATCATAAGCTTTCTCTGGTGTTATCGCATCAAAAAATTCAAAATCAATACCTTGTTCATTAAAAACCTGTGTAATGTGATGTCTACGCTCTAATGCTGAAGAGAGACTAATAACAAAATTTTTCAAAATCAATACCAAAAAAAACTTGCCAATTATGATGTCATTATAGCAAAAATATTATTGGAAATTCACAACCTATCCTGCCATTTTAGCAGTTTTGAATAAACCTCTATATTAATAAAATCCTACATATTCTATTAGCCCTTATGCTGCCCTACCAAAATATGGAGGAGCTGAGCGTGACTTATGGGCCTTATATTTAGGACAAAAGCAACTTGGACATGAAGTAAAATTTATGACCAAAAGCTCAAATACCCATCCAGATGCACTGACATTCGCTCCTTCAAAAAAATTAGAAGCGCAAGTTGAAGGCTGGGCTGATATCATTCATTTTCATTTTTTATTTGAAGGTGATATTCAAACTCCTTATGTATGTACAACACATAATCAGCAATTAACACCAAAAACATTCCCGCAAAATACTATTTTCTTAGGAAAAAGACACGCTGAGCGTAGTGGTGCCCAAGCCTTTGTCTATAATGGTTTATATTGGGATGATTACGGACAACCTAACTTAGGCAAACCTAAAAACTATATCCACTTTTTAGCCAATGCAAAATATCGTGACAAAAATCTGAAAGATAGTGTTGAAATTGCACGTAAAGCCAATAAACCCTTACACATACTTGGAAGCAATCGTCTCAGCCTAAAATGGAAACGCAATGGTAAATATCAACCTTACTTTTATACAGGGAAAGATCTTACCTTTCACGGCATGATTGGCGGTGAAGAAAAAAATACTGTGATTCGAGATTCACAAGCTCTGATATTCCCAGTCTTAATCCATGAAGCTTTTGGACTAGCAATGATTGAAAGTCTATACTTAGGCTGTCCTGTTATTGGTAGCCATCACGGTTCTGTACCCGAACTTATTATTCCTGAAGTTGGCCTCAGTACTTCAAGCAAAACTCAAATGATTGAAGCTTTAAAAAATATTGATCAATTCAGTCGAAAAGCTTGTCATGAATATGCAAGAGACCAATTTAACCATCTCGTAATGAGTAAAGAATACATATCCTATTATGAACAAGTTTTAAATGGCTATCCTTTACATGAGCAACCACCATATTGTTCAGGTCATTTAGATAATGCCCTCAGTTTAGAAGAATAGTTCCTCTGTTCTTCTAAACACACGCGTTATTGTTGCCATTCAAGATTTTGGCATTCATTCATTAAATAAGGTAGATGCTGATTTAATACTTTTCCTTGTATCACCTGCGCATATTTTTCTAAATAACCCTGTGCCATTTTTTCAGCATTAAAATTTTCTACAACATGTTGCTGACAATATATTGGGTCAAATTTTTGCGTATTAATTGCTTCAATTAACAGATCAGCATTATTTGACAGTACACCACATTCAAATGGAACTAGTTCAGAAATGGCACCATATGGCGTAGAAAATACTGGGCACCCAAAATACATACTTTCAATAATTGCCAAACCAAAAGGTTCGTGCCAACGCACAGGGAATATTAACCCCTTGGAACCATTTAACAGTGAAAGCTTTTCTTGACCACCCACCATCCCATGAAATTTAATTTGCGGAGAAAATGTTAAACGCAAACCACGCTTAAAATTAAAACGATCCCCCCCTAATACATGTAATTGCTGTTTGGCTTTTTTTGCCACATAAATGGCACCCTTAACATTTTTCAAACGCCAAGCGGCTTTGCCTAAAAAGTGGTAATAGTTTCGTGGCCGCTTCCAATCCACGTCACCATAATTAGACCAATCCAAACCATTTAACACATAAGCGTCTGACTTGTGACGTTGTGCGTGATCACGAGAAACAAAAATAGTGTTTTGATCTAAACGCTCATTCAGTTGCGCATTACCATGCTCTGTCACGACGTAAGGTACATCAATTTTTTCATTCTTAGGCTGAAACTGTAGATGAGCGACATCAATATTATCTGGTATTTGCTGATTTATTGTTAGATTAGTATCTATTTCAATGACTTTAGCAAAATCACAATGTGACCCCTTTGGAACTAGAAACGTAATTTGATGCCCTAATTTAACAAGCTCTTTCGCCAAGTCCCAAATTACTCGCTCTGTCCCCCCATATGCATATACTGGAATAGGTGACATATTGGCAATTAAAATATTCATTATTATTTCTTCTCTTTATTCATCTGCCATAACATTAAATATTTATCTAGTGTATACCCCATAGATGCCATTGCTAATAAATAACCATACGCCCCGCCCAAAAAGTCACCACGGATGATATATTCTCGTATAAAAGAGAAAATGCCACGCAATACAGCTGCAAATAAACCTATTTTTTTACCATGCTTAAATTTATCCGATGCCCAATCATGACTATAGCGAATATTTTTCACTAGAAAATGGTGTAAATCATCGTTGGTTAAGTGCTCTAAATAACCATTTAATTTTACAGCAGGCACATTCTTCTGATCTAAAGATTCATGAACCTCCAAAGATGAGTATTGAAAAGACTTATTGGCATATAACCGTGCTAATCTGTCTGCATACCAAAAACGTTTTTGCACTTCAACACCACAGAACTGATTAACACGCGCCAAGCTAAAAACTTTATCCGTTTGAAGTGGATGCTTTAGCACCTCAACAATCGACTCCCGAAGGGCCTGATCAAGTCGCTCATCTGGATCCAGAACAAGTACATAGTCCTGAGTAGCATAACTTTGTGCTATCTGGCGCTGAATACCAAATCCTTTCCACTCACAGTTAACATACCATTTTACCCCGAATCGCTTGGCAATCTCTTCGGTCTGATCTGTACTGCCAGAATCAAGAATAATAATCTCATCAACAAGGTCATGCACTGTCGCTAAACATGCAGCTAAATGTTTCGACTCATTCTTTGCAATCATCACCAATGAAACAGTCGATTTTTTCTCAGATTGGTCAACTGGCTGAAGCTTTTTAATATTTTCTAGTGACTGATTAAAAGTTGCCAAAGCATGATTATTCTTCAAATCATATAAAATTGCATATTTATTAAAGGTATACTGTGTAAATAACAGAGAGTAAATGAATCCATACTGACCCATTAAGAAGCGGCCATCAATCAGGTATTGTTTAATAAACGCCCAGAACGTATGAAAAAACACCCCCCAAATACCAACTGTTTTCCCTCGTTGCTCACGATCGACAGCCCATGCTTTCGCATAATCTAAACGCTTTTCTAGCCAAAATTTAGGTGTAGGTGCGGTTTGATGCAAAAGAAAACCTTGCAGCTTCTCTGTTTTAGCCCCATTTAAAACAACTGACTCATGAACAAGATTATCATCATACTGATAGTCTTTTGGAAATAAGCGCCAATGCGCCTTCACTGGCCAATAAGCATTATCAATTTGATGACCAAATATGCAATCCAAACGCTTAATTCCAAAAACTGTATCTAAAGGCGGCTGTTGAATTGCTTTTAAAATACTCTGCTGTAGCTGCTGTGTAACCACTTCATCTGCATCCAAAGCAAGAATCCATTCACCTGTAGCATAAGACTGTGCAAGTTGACGCTGTTTTCCAAACCCTGGCCAATTTAGATTTTCAAACCATTGTCCCCCAGCGTCTTCCACCAGTTGTCGACTATGATCTGTGCTTCCAGAATCCAGTACAATTAACTCATCAATCCAGCCTTTTAATGCGGGTAACGATAATTCTAAGTTTTTTGCTTCGTTCTTAACAATCATGACCACACTTAAGCGATATGGTCGCGCTGTATGATTTAATGCAGGATGTTGCTTCAATTACTGCCAAGCCTCTTTAATCCAATCCGATGGCAACACATAGCGATACCATTTTCCTCCACCGCCATGAATTGCATCTGGTGGATTAATTTCCCCATGGAAAATAATAATTTTGGCACCTTCCGGTTTCACTGGCGGCTTAAAATAGGCCATCGGAATCTTTTGCAGACAATGATATTTATAGCTTTTACACCAGCTCTCTGGCCAGTAGCTTAATTTTTTCTCCTGATCGACATACCAGGACAAATACGCCTGCTCATTACGGAATTTCTGACGGATCTCATCAAAATGCTCACGGAAATACGGCAATAATCCTGGGAAAGCCCCCAGTTTAAAACGATAGACCGAACTGTTGCCGGTAATTCGCCATGGACGTTTCCAGTCATGAATAATCAGAAAATCACCCGGATGGGTAAAAAATGCGTCGATATTGTCGACAATGACCACATCTAAATCCAGAAATAGCGCATTGCCTGTCAAGCCATATAAATCTGGCTCAAACGTCGACAGCTTGTTCCAGCCACGCTCAGGCGCACCTTCTGGCAAAGCCAGCGGCGGGATCGGAAAACATTCTACTTCCGGATTAATGCCTTCAGTACGGTCAGTCAGGCAGACCATTTTAAAGTCGACTGTGGTATGGCGTTTGACCATATTGTACAAACGGTTAACGTATTCCGAACCGTATTTGGTTCCCCATTTCATGCACAGAACAACATTCTGTTCCTGCATTAAAGAAGATTGAGAGTTCATCTCTGTTTCATGTAAAGCCATGCCGCATGATCCACCTGAGCAATGGCGCCATCATATCACAGAGTTACAAATTAGCAGAATGGCTGCAAAGAAAAGCCACTGCAAAATAACTGTCAGAAAAGCGTCATCGAACTTGCACATTCAAGATGCAGATTAGAACTCATCGCAGAACAACAATAGATTATGAAAATTAGTATTGTCGGTACCGGCTATGTTGGCCTTTCCAATGCCATGATTTTTGCGCAGCAGCATAAAGTGGTGGCGCTCGATATCATTCCTGAAAAAGTCGAACTGCTGAATTATGGCATTTCTCCCCTACAAGACCCTGAAATTAGCGACTTCCTGAAAAATAAAGACCTGAATTTTAAAGCCACCCTGCATCAGGCCGATGCCTATCAGGATGCTGATTATGTGATTATCGCCACGCCTACCGATTACGACCCGCAGACCAATTATTTTAATACCGACAGTGTTGAAAGCGTGATTCAGGATGTACTGTCAATTAATCCCTGCGCCACCATGATCATCAAATCCACCGTTCCGGTCGGATTTACTGAAAAAATCAAACAGAAATATCGCAGCGGCAACATCATTTTTTCACCGGAGTTTTTACGTGAAGGCAAAGCCCTGCACGACAACCTGTATCCCTCACGGATTATTGTCGGAGAGCAGTCAGAGCGTGCCCGACTCTTTGCCGATATGCTACTCGAAGGTGCCATCAAAAAAGACTGCCCGGTGCTTTTTACCGGTTCCACCGAAGCAGAAGCCATCAAACTGTTTGCCAATACCTACCTGGCCATGCGCGTGGCCTATTTCAATGAACTGGACACCTATGCACAGCTGTTTCAGCTGGATACCCGACAGATTATTGACGGCGTCTGTCTGGATCAGCGGATTGGCAAATATTATAACAATCCGTCCTTTGGCTACGGCGGCTACTGCCTGCCGAAAGACACCAAACAGTTGCTGGCCAACTATCACAATGTACCAAGCAATTTAATTCAGGCCATTGTCGATGCCAATGTCACCCGTAAAGATTTTATTGCCCAGTCCGTCCTGCAACGCAACCCGAAAGTGGTCGGTATTTACCGTCTGGTCATGAAAAGTGGTTCAGACAACTTCAGAGCATCGGCCATTCAGGGGGTGATGAAACGCATCAAAGGCCGTGGCGTGGAAGTGGTGATTTACGAGCCGACCTTGCAGGAAGATGAATTCTTTCACTCCAAAGTTATGCAGGATCTGAATGAATTTAAACACTATAGCGATGTGATTGTTGCCAACCGTCAATCCGATGAGCTGGCGGATGTGCTGGAGAAAGTCTATAGCCGCGATATTTTTGGTATGGATGATTAAGAACATTTTCCCAGCCAATAAAAAAGGACTCAGCTGAGTCCTTTTTTACAGTTTGCACTTATTTTACATAAGTTAACCAGTGTGCATATTTCGGGTCTTTGCCCTGCACTGCATCAAAGTAGGCTTTCTGGATTTGCGTGGTGATTGGACCACGGACACCTTCACCAATCTGACGGTCATCGTATTCACGGATAGGCGTTACTTCTGCAGCCGTACCCGTAAAGAAGGCTTCATCGGCAATATAGAATTCATCACGAGTAATACGGCGCTCAACCACCTCATAACCCAAGTCTTTAGCAATGGTAATAATCGATTGACGGGTAATCCCATCCAGCGCACCACCAGCGATATCCGGTGTATGAATCACACCATCTTTAACCAGGAATACGTTTTCGCCCGAACCTTGACACACATAACCTTGTGGATCCAGCAGCATCGCTTCGTCATAACCTGAATGCGCCACTTCCTGATGGGCCAGAATCGACAGCGTATAGTTACCAGACGCTTTGGCTTTACACATGGTCACGTTTGGATGATGGTGAGTAAATGATGAGGTTTTTACGCGAATACCCTTCGCCATTGCCTCTTCACCCAGGTAAGCACCCCAGCTCCACGCTGCAACCACGGCATGAATAGTGTTGTCTGTTGCCGCAATACCGAGTTTTTCAGAACCAATAAAGATGATTGGACGTAAATAGCAAGATGCCAGTTTATTTTCACGCACCACATCAATTTGTGCTTGCTCTAAAGTTGCCTGATCAAACGGCACTTTCATTTGATAAATTTTCGCAGAATTTAACAAACGCTTTGTGTGCTCTTTTAGACGGAAAATAGCCGTTCCATTCGGGGTTTCATAGGCACGGACACCTTCAAACACACCCATGCTGTAATGCAGGGTATGGGTCAACACGTGAGTTTTGGCCTCACGCCAGTCAACCAGTTGTCCATCTTGCCAAATAAAACCATCACGATCAGCCAAATTCATGCCATAAACTCCAATTTTTCACAATTATTCACTCTCCAGCGCAAATGCTGCAGCTGGATCAATCAGTCTTTGCCATAACTTGCAAACGGTCATTCGGGTATCGTGCCAGTCGCTTGCAGACACTTGCATGGATTGATTTGCAAGGGCTAAGCGGTGGCTCTCTGCGCGTTCACGGAGATAAGCTTGAATCAGAGCAGTCGCATCGTTGCTGGATAAGCAACCTGTCTTTGCGGCATCCTCAAGGATTCGTACATTGTCGGAGTAATGGGCGAGATCTTTATTCGTCCCACTCCACGCTAACACCGCATACTGTGCCATAAATTCGATATCAACGATACCACCTGCATCCTGTTTTAAATGAAAAATTCCATCTTTTTTTTGCTCATTTGATGAACCGAGATGGTCTTTCATCTTCTGGCGCATTTTCAGCACTTCAGCACGCACATGCGCCTGTTCACGTGGCTGGGTCAGAATCCGGCAGCGTAGCTGCTCGAACTTGTCCCGAAGGCAGCGTTCACCGGCAATACTGCGCGCGCGTACCAGCGCCTGATGCTCCCACAGCCAGGCACTTTTTAGCTGATAATGCTCAAAGGCTTTCAGGCTGGTGACCAGTAATCCTGCTTCCCCAGACGGACGTAACCGGGTATCGACTTCATAAACGCGGCCATCTAAAGTCTGAGTGGTCATCAATGACACAAACTTTTGCCCCACCCGCATCGCAAACTCAAAACCGCTGATGGGTTTGAGCCCGTCGGTATCGGCCTGTTCATCCATATAATGAATAAAGACCAGATCCAGATCCGAGCCATAACCGAGTTCAATCCCGCCCACCTTGCCATAACCAATCACGGTAAAAGCCATATGATCCAGCGTACAGCGCTGACCTTCGGCATCGAGCGGGAAACCATGTTTTTTCGCGGTAATCTGATAAGCCAGATGCAAGGCAGCATTGACTGACACTTCGGCAATATCGGTGAGCGCATCAGAAACTTTCATCAGCGGACTTTCGGCCAGCACATCACTGGCTGCCACTGCCAGTACATTGGATTTTTTAAACAGGCGCAGTACCCGCATCTGGTCTTCGACCTGATCGACCTCAATCCGCAGCAATTGCTGACGCAAGGAATCTTCCAGATCCTGACGTTTCGGCAATTCAAAATCCATCGACAGAAATTCATCCAGCAGCACCGGATAATGGGTCAGCTCTTCACAAATCCATGGACTGACGGTGGCCATTTTTACCAGACGTTGCAATGCGCCTTTGCTTTCAATCAGCATCACCAGATACACGGTACGGCGCATTACCGATTCCACCAACGGCATCAACCGTACCAGCGCAACTTGCGGCATATCTGACTGCAACACTGCTTCGACCAGATGCGGCCAGAAGGTTTTCAGACGCTGTACCGCTTTGGCCGGTAATTTTTTCAGCGCATGTCCATACCAGAATTCATGCACCAGATTTTTGGCCTGATCATCCAGCACTTCATTCAGGCGCTGTTCCAGCTGGCTAAAACTTTCGACCAGCGGATCAGGTTCTTTTTCTTTAATTAAATGCTCAAACTGATAGATGACCTTGGCGCGTTTTTCATCTAGAAAAGCCATAAAATCTGGCCAGCTCGCAAAACCTAAAGTGCTGATCAGACGCTGACGCAATTCTGGCTCGGTCGGTAAGGACTGGGTTTGCTGGTCATTCAGCGCCTGAATCGCATGTTCAACCCGGCGCAGAAATAAATAGGCATCTTCCAGCTCGGCCACGGCTTTGCTGTCCAGCAATTCAGCTTCATCCAGATGATTCAGGCTGACCAGACATTGCCGGTCTTGCAGCTCCAGCTTGGACCCGCCATAAATCAGTTGGAACACCTGCACAATAAATTCAACTTCACGAATCCCGCCAGCACCGAGTTTAATATCATCTTCCAGATGACGGCGCTGCACTTCGCGCTCAATCATGGCCTTCATTTCACGCATGGCTTCAAAGGCGGTGTAATCGACATATTTGCGGAACACGAACGGCCGGGTCATCTCCAGCAGTTCATCCCCTTCTTTGCCTCCGGTGACAATGCGTGCCTTGATCCAGGCATAGCGTTCCCATTCACGGCCGTGCTGGCTTAAATATTTTTCCAGCGCCACATGGCTAATCGCCAGTGCCGAACCGTCGCCCCAGGGACGCAGGCGCATATCGACCCGGAACACAAAGCCATCGGCGGTGATATGGTCGAGCAGATAAATCAGTTTCTGTCCCCATAAAATACAGAACTGCTGCACATCAATACATTTACGACCGTTGGTTTCGCCCTGCTCATCGAAGGCAAAAATCAGGTCAATATCGCTGGATAAATTCAGTTCCTGCGCGCCATGTTTACCCATGGCAATCACAATCAGGTCCTGTACTTTACCGTTATAGCCCACCGGCTCGCCATGCTTGGCCACCAAGGGAGCCCGGGCAAAATCTTTGGCTGCTGTTACACAGACATCGGCGAAATCGGACAGTTCACGGGTCAGGGTGACCACATCGGTTAACTGGTTGGCATCTTGCCAGATCCAGCGAAACATCAGCCGGGCACGTAAAATCCGCAGACTACGCATCCACTCGGTTTCATCCTGAATATCCTGCAAGGTCGTTTGCACGGTGTGCTGAATCTGCTGGGTGCTTAAAGGGGTTAAAAACCGGTCAACTGCATAATCTTGTTCTAAGAGGGGTTGGTGCTTGGCCAATACCTGTTCTGCATATTGGCTGGCACCTAAGGTTTTGCGCAATTGTTCCGTATTCATTCACACACCCAAAGCTGACTGTTTTTTCTAGTTATATCAGGAGTCTGGCTAGAGGGGAAAAGAAAATTGCGTTTTCTACATTTTTACTTTTTCGAACTGTATATCCTCCGGCATTAAAGCCTGATGCGCGCTGGTGGCCTGCGGCAAGGTCACAATAAAGGTGGTTCCTTCGCCTTCATTGGATTCCACCACAATTTCACCTTTGTTCAGGTCGACAAAACGTTTACACAGTACCAGGCCCAGACCGGTACCTTTTTCACCCGCCGTACCTTTACTACTGGCCGTGACCGCAGCCTGGAACAGCTGATCCATTTGCGACTGGCTCATGCCCAGGCCGGTATCCTGAATATAGATGTGTACGCCATCGTCTGCCTGTTCGGCGCGTAAAGTCACCTTGCCGGTACCATCTGTCGGGGTGAATTTTAGCGCATTCGACACCAGGTTCTGGATAACCGAAGTAATCATATTAATGTCGGCATAGACTTTAATATCATCATCAATCTGGTTAATCAGCTGAATATTCTTTTTCACCGCCAGACTGTTCAGGACATCGCAGACAATTTTCGACGACTGTTGCAGCTTGAAGTTAATTGGATGATAGATAAAGCGGCCGCCTTCTGCCATAGCCCAGTTCAACAAGCTTTCCAGCAGGTTATAGGTCGATTGCGCAGTATCATATAAATAGTCGGCAATATTTTGCACACTGGAATCATCCAGCGTTTCGCGTTCTTGCGCCAGAACTTCGGAAAAACCGAGCAGGCCATGAAACGGCGCTCTCAAGTCATGCGCAATAATCTGGAAAAACTTGGTTTTACTAAAATTCAGCGCGGCCTGCTGCTCATACATTTCTTTTAGTTCAGCATGCTCGGCTTTTAACTCCAGATAATTCACCAGGTTAGTGGCCAGATCACTGAGAATTTCAATCGCCTGTAGCGAAAAAGGCTGCTCGTTCTGGTCGAAAAACAGGATTTGTCCAATCGAACGACCATCGGACATTTTCAGATCAAAGGCCATAAAGCGTTTTGCTTCTACGCCTAAAGAGCCAATACGCTCAACCAGTTGTATATAGTGAGGATGCTCGGTATGAATGCAGTCCTGACCATCAAACAGTTCGACAATCTGGATATGATCGGGTGCAATAAAGGCTTTAAAACAGTCCTGATGAGCATACCATAAATAGGGTTCGCCCTCGAAGGCCAGTGCGGAACGCTCTACCCCTAAAATTTTACGGGCAGATGATAAAAAACGCTCAATCTGATTGGTGGCAGTAAATACCCCCAATAACAGAGACAACCTGCATGAACTCAGCTGTTCAGTTTCTGAACCTATTTCAAGCAACTGCAACTTCATATCTGCCTCATCCGAGATCCATTCTTATAGAATATTTAGGCCATTTTTAAAGCTGATTGCTCAGCCCGGTTAACAAACTTTAACAGAGAATATAACACCAAACCCAAAAGAATAAACCAAGCTCCTTCATTAATTTGTAACCTGAAAAAATTTTAAAAAAAGGTATATTTTCATTAAATTTATTAAATAAATTCACTACTTTTTGTTTATCTCTTTTTAAACAGCAAGCTACTTTAACTGATTTTGGTTAAAAATAAATTGGCACATTTTCATACACTTTTTCAGTGTTATGTTAGGTATGATTTCTGTAAATTCATCGGATTTTTAAGGGAATTTCCTGGTTAATTTTCACCGGATAATGGGTTCACCACGTTACTTTAGTTTTACATATTCTGTTCATGTTTTTGGACGATAATATATCCGCCTGATCAGTGAATCGTCATCAAATTATCAATCTGTCTTATTGGTATTGAAAAAATCAGGTTAATCATTCAAATCTGATTAACAGATGTGCTGGATGGAATGATCGAGCTTGAGGGAAAAAGACGGTTTTTTTTAGTATTTTTCTTCCCCAAACAGGTAAGTGTGGATTCAAATCAGGCACAAATATCACGAATTAAAATGCATCATTTTTCAGCGAAATGTCGTTATCACGGATATTACGTTGACTGAAAAGGCTTGAGGGTCGATACTCTCAAGGTTTTACTTAAGCAAACCGGTTCGCAGGGGCTGATTCATCACTTTCACCCCCTCAAAACTCAATCAACGCAAGGGGCTATATATGGCTGGTGGAAAGTCAACCATCATTTACACACTGACTGACGAGGCGCCATTACTGGCGACTTATTCGCTGCTGCCGATTATTGAGACCTTTACTAAGCCGGCCGGCGTAGAGATCGTTAAAAGTGACATCTCCGTGGCCGCACGCGTGCTCGCAGAATTTTCTGACTACCTCACCGACGAGCAAAAGGTCACTGACAACCTCGCAGAGCTAGGTCGTCTTACACAAGATCCAGATACGAACATCATTAAACTTCCAAACATCAGTGCTTCTGTTGCTCAGTTGACTGCATGTATCAAAGAACTTCAGTCTAAAGGCTATGCGATTCCTGATTACCCTGAAAATCCGACCACTGAGGAAGAAAAGGTAATCAAGACCCGTTATGGCAAATGCCTGGGCTCTGCAGTAAACCCGGTATTACGTGAAGGTAACTCTGACCGTCGCGCACCAACTGCAGTAAAGAACTACGCGAAGAAAAACCCGCACTCAATGAGCGAGTGGAAACAGTGGTCACAAACTCACGTTTCTCACATGGACGAAGGCGACTTCTACCATGGCGAAAAGTCCATGACTTTAGACCGCGCGCGTAACGTGAAAATGGAACTGATCACCAAGTCAGGTGAAACCATTGTTCTGAAGCCAAAAGTTGCGCTGCAAGACGGTGAAATCATCGACTCGATGTTCATGAGCAAAAAAGCGCTTTGCGACTTCTATGAAAAAGAATTGGATGACTGTAAAGAAGCCGGCATCCTGTTCTCTTTACACGTAAAAGCGACCATGATGAAAGTTTCACACCCGATCGTATTCGGTCACTGTGTGAAAATTTACTACAAAGATGCTTTCGAAAAACATGGCAAACTGTTCGACGAGTTAGGCATTAATGTCAATAATGGTATGGCCGGTCTTTACGAGAAGATCGAAACCCTGCCAACTTCTTTACGTGAAGAAATCATCGAAGACCTGCACGCGTGTCAAGAACACCGTCCTGCACTGGCGATGGTGGATTCTGCAAAAGGCATCACTAACTTCCACTCTCCGAACGACGTAATTGTTGACGCATCTATGCCAGCAATGATCCGTTCTGGCGGTAAAATGTGGGGTGCTGACGGCAAGCCTTACGACTGTAAAGCAGTAATGCCAGAATCGACTTTCGCGCGTATTTACCAGGAAATGATCAACTTCTGTAAATGGAATGGTAACTTCGACCCACGTACCATGGGTACTGTGCCTAACGTTGGTCTGATGGCGCAAAAAGCGGAAGAATACGGTTCACACGACAAGACTTTCGAAATTCCTGAAGCGGGTGTTGCCAACATCACGGATCTGGAAACAGGTGAAGTGTTGATGTCTCAAAACGTGGAAGAAGGCGACATCTGGCGTATGTGTCAGGTGAAAGACGCACCAATCCGCGACTGGGTGAAACTGGCTGTTACACGTGCACGTAACTCTGGTATGCCAGCCATCTTCTGGTTAGACCCGTACCGTCCACACGAAAATGAACTGATCAAGAAAGTACAAAAATACCTGAAAGATCACGATACAGACGGTTTAGACATCCAGATCATGTCACAAGTCCGTGCAATGCGTTATACGCTTGAGCGCGTTGCTCGTGGCCTGGATACCATTTCTGTAACTGGTAACATCTTACGTGACTACCTGACTGACCTGTTCCCGATTATGGAACTGGGTACATCTGCGAAGATGCTGTCAATCGTGCCGTTAATGGCTGGTGGCGGTATGTACGAAACAGGTGCCGGTGGTTCTGCACCAAAACACGTACAACAGCTAGTTGAAGAAAACCACTTACGTTGGGATTCTTTAGGTGAGTTCCTGGCATTGGCTGTTTCTCTGGAAGAAATGGGCATTAAAGAAAACAATGCACGTGCGAAACTGCTTGCAAAAACACTGGATGCTGCGACTGGTAAATTGCTTGACAATGATAAGTCTCCATCACGTCGTACTGGCGAGTTAGACAACCGTGGCAGCCACTTCTACCTGGCTAAATTCTGGGCTGAAGAGCTTGTAGCGCAAGACGAAGATACAGAATTGAAAGCGAAATTTGCACCGATCGCTCAATCTCTTGCTGAAAATGAAGAGAAAATCGTAAGCGAATTGAATGCAGTTCAAGGCCAATCTGTAGATATCGGTGGTTACTATGCAGTTGATCCTGCGAAAGTAAATGCTGTAATGCGTCCAAGTGTTACATTGAACCAAATCATTGAATCACTAAACGCTTAATCAGGCTGTACTAGCTTTAAAGCTTGTAAAGTGAATAAAACCGGTGCTTAGGCGCCGGTTTTTTGATATTTAATACCATTAGATTAACAAGCGATCAGGGATGAATTTAACCATTCAGTGATGCCGTAAAAGGTGGAGCTGCTTACTTATATCTTGATAGGTATCTTGATTATTCATCCTTTCTATTCCACGACATCCAATCATTTTTTTAGAATAATCTGATTCTTCTTATTTTTCAGGCAATAAAAAAACCCCAAGTCTGAATATGCTTGGGGTTCTTTAGAATCTGTGGTCCCGAGGGTCGGACTCGAACCGACACGTCATCTCTGACAGCGGATTTTGAGTCCGCCGCGTCTACCAATTTCACCACCTCGGGAAGGTGTTGATGCGTATAATAAACTGTTTCACCCGCTTGTCAACGCTCGCCTCCCATATTTGTTTAAAAATAAATCAACGGGATTTTTTTTGTCTTATAATTAGGCAATTTCAGCGATAAAACCGAAAAACGCATATACTACGCCCAATCCTGTTATTGTTTTGCGCATTTATTTAACCATGCAACTTTCTGATTTTAATTTCGATCTCCCTGATGAACTGATTGCCCGTTACCCGCTGGAACAGCGCAGCGCCTCGCGTCTGCTGCATGTCAATGCCGAAGGTCAGTATCAAGACCATCAATTTACCGATATTGTCAATTTACTTGAAGCTGGCGATGTGCTGGTCTTAAATGACACCAAAGTCATGAAAGCCCGCCTGAAAGGTAAACGTGCTACCGGCGGCGCTGTGGAAGTGCTGGTTGAACGCATGCAAGATCAGTTTATTGCGCATTGCCATATTAAAGCCAGCAATTCACCAAAAGCCGGTGCTGAACTCTTCATTGGTCCAGATGAAGTGAAAGTCACGGTACAAGGCCGGCATGAGAACCTGTTTATTGTCGAGTTTTCCCAGCCCATTCTAGAGGTGCTGGATCGCTACGGCGCCCTGCCCATTCCGCCGTACTTTAACCGTGAAGCAGAAGCGATTGATACCGAACGCTATCAAACTGTATTTAATGATCCAACCAAACTGGCCAGTGTTGCCGCCCCGACTGCCAGCCTGCATTTTGATGCCGAACTGCTGGCCAAGCTTGAAGCCAAAGGCATTCAAAAAACCTTTGTAACCTTGCACGTCGGTGCTGGAACCTTCCTGCCGGTACGTACTACTGATATTGAAAACCATATCATGCACAGCGAATGGTGTGATGTACCAGCCGCCGCTGTGGAGATGATCCAGCAGGCCAAAGCACGTGGCAATAAAGTCATTTCAGTTGGAACCACGGCCACCCGTGCAGTCGAAAGTGCAGCACAGGCACACGGTGGCACACTGGCCTCCTGGACCGGTGATACCCAGATTTTCATTTATCCGGGCTATAAATTTAAAGTGGTAGACCGTCTAATCACCAACTTCCACCTGCCTGAATCAACCCTGCTGATGCTGGTGTCAGCCCTGTCGAGTCGTGAAAATATCATGCGTGCCTATCAACATGCGGTGGCTCAGCGTTACCGCTTTTTCAGTTATGGCGATGCCATGCTGATTGATCAGGCCCACAGCTAGAGCACTGTCCCATGCCAATCGAGAATATTCAGCACAGCATCCATATTCGCCGCAAGAAGAATCAGCTGGTGTGGAATAATCTCGCCCGGCTCTGGGAAATTGGTGCACAAGCCAAATCTCAGCAGGAACTGCTTGACCGGCTGCATCCCTGGAATGCCCCGATCAGCCTGCGTTTTGAAAACAAGCTGCCAATTTTGCTTGGCATCATCGGCCTGATACTGATCCTGCTGTTCTGGCTGGCCCCGGCGCACTGGGCCTTGCAGCTGTGTCTGCTGCTGGGTGGTCTGCTGATCTTTGGTGCGTTTCTCTGTTATGAATCCAGCCGCCCAATCACCAATGCCATTCAGGAACTGGAGCAACAGGCACTGGCGCTCAAGTATCAGTTGGCCTTTAACAGCATTCCCCGGCATGAACAGATCATTTTCCAGCCGGTCCGTTTTATAGCGCAAATCAAGCAGCTGTTTCCGCTGTTCCAGCAAGGCAATCTCAGCAATGACATTCGCCGCTACGCCCTGACCCACTGGCAGGATGAACAGGGCCAGACCCATCAGGTGATGCTGTTTGAATATCGCTATGTCTCTGAAATTCAGGCCCAAGACCAGAATGGCAACAAGATACGGCTTAAAGAAATTGAAAAATTCCTGTGGGGTGCCATTGTCTTTGGGGTCGAGTTACAGGGACTGGCCCTCAGCTCGCAGCGCAAAAGCTTTGCCTACCCCTATACCCAGTCGTGGCATACCAGTGATATTCAGATTAACCGGCAGTTAAACATCTATGGCACCGATACCCACCAGATGGCCCGGCAGCTGACCCCGGCGGTGGTACTGAAACTGGCCAATTTCCTGAACGCGCAGCCCGGCGATCTGCTGTTTCATCCTGAACAGAAAATCCTGTGCTATGTAGGTAGCCAGAACCTGTTTCAGGCCAGCAGCAACTATAAAACCATTCAGGATATTTCGGCTTTACGTGGACATCTGCGTACATTTAAATTACCGTATCTAGAACAATTACAACGCCATTTGCTGCAGCTTTTATAAATTTGGACGTGGGGAGATTTCTATGGGATTGATGATTTTTCTGGCTATTATTCTGGCCGTGCTGATTATCGGGATTCTGATTCGCAACAATATTGTGCGTTATCACAATGCCAGTATTCGTGCCTGGGCCGATGTCACCAGTTACGAACGCCAGAAAGTCAAAATTCTGGAACAACTGATTCCAGTGGTAGAACAATATTCCAGTTTTGAACAGGGCACGCTGGCCAAAGTGACCGAACTACGCCAGAACGTATTAAACCTGAAACTGGACAGTACCGACAGCGCCCAGCTGCAACATATTGAGCGTTTGAGTAAAGAGCTGCTGCACAGCCTGAACGTGGTGGTCGAGAATTATCCTGAGCTGAAAGCCAATGACATCTATTTAAAAATGATGCACGAAATTGAAGAACAGAATGAAAATGTCGGTGCCGCAATTACTATTTTTAACCGCAATGTCGAGCTGTTTAACAACCAGATTCAGATTTTCCCGAACAACATCATTAACACCTTAACTTTGGGCAAAAAAGCCATTCGCCCGTTCCGTGATCCAAGCATGCAGCAAGGCTTTGAGTATCGCCCGAATTTTTAAAACCAAGATGACCTCTTGATTCAATGTCAAACCGCCTGTCATGATTACAGCGAGATTTCTCCCACGCAGATGACATCCGGTTGACATTTGGCTGTGCTTTGTCACAATCAGAACACTGAGCAAAATATCAATAACAGCTCAGGCATTACCACAGCATGATTAAAAATAAAAAAGTTAGTCCCGACCATGTTAGAACATCTGCAGAGCTTTCAAGCGGCGCTCATTCACGAGTTTTTTCAACTCTATGAGCAGTATGAACAGGACCATATTTATGCCTGCGCCCTGGTGCTGAATGAATATCTGGGTTTTGAATATCTGGCCATTTCCACCCGGCGCAGCCTGTTTAGCGAGCAGGAAGATCCGGCCCAGTATCTGTCAGACCATGACAAATGGTCAGTCCAGAAATGGCGCTATCGCAGCCAGCCACATCAGCAGCATTTGAATCAGTTTAAACGCCTGTTCACAGACTATTTCCAGAAGCGCCATATCTTTGGGCATCCACTGGCCCAGCAGCGTGACTCCGAGCAACAGAACCATCTACAGGTTTTGCTGAATGTGTTTCAGCAAGCCCGACACGCCTTGTCGAATGCCTATGGATTGGACCTGAGTTCAATGGTGTTTTTTATGCAGGTGGCCAAACAGCCACAAATGACAGCGGACTCTGCACGGCTGCTGAATACGCAGAGCCCCTTACTGGCAGAATTTCTGGCCCATCAACAGCGCCCTGCTCTGCTGGATGCTTCATCCCATCCACCAGCGATAAAATTACAGCAGATTGATAAAGACCTGCTGATTGATCTGGCGCAGCTGCTGGAAATTGAACCTTATAATTATCTGGAAATAGCCCACGCCGCCTATTTGCTGACGCTAGAACCGGGCTTTATTGACAGCAATCTGTATATCCAGCGTCTGATTCACTCGATTGCTGCCATGGACAGTAATGAACAGGGCCTGTTTGCCCTCCCGAAAGATGAAATCCAGCAACGGATTCAGCAGTTTTATGCCATGTAATTGCCATGATTTTCCTCCACAATATTTACCCAAGAAAACGCATCAAAACTAGCAATTCACGGCAGAATCTAGGAAAATGATGAACTTTTAGCGCAAACAATCAGCGAACTGTTTTTTCGCCTTGATTTGGAACCTGTATGAAGTTTGAAAAATTAGGCCAATCGGGTCGCGCCCGTCGTGGTCGTTTAACTCTTGAACATGGTGTGGTGGAAACCCCTGTGTTTATGCCTGTCGGAACCTATGGCACCGTTAAGGGCATGCTCCCGCGTGATATTGAAGACATTCAAGCACAAATTATTTTAGGCAACACCTTCCATCTGTATTTGCGTCCGGGTCTGGATGTCATTAAAGAACATGGTGGCCTGCACGAATTCATGAAATGGGACAAGCCGATTCTGACCGATTCTGGCGGTTTCCAGGTCTTTAGTCTGGGCGCCATGCGCAAGATTAAAGAAGAAGGCGTGACTTTCCGTTCACCGATTGACGGCTCCAAAGTATTCCTTTCTCCAGAAATTTCCATGGAAATCCAGAAGGTCCTGAACTCGGACATCGTCATGATTTTTGATGAATGTACGCCGTATCCAGCGACCCATGAAGAAGCACAAAAGTCCTTACAGCTGTCATTACGCTGGGCCAAACGCTGTAAAGAACATCATCACAATGTCCTTGAAAATAAAAATGCCCTGTTCGGGATTATTCAGGGCGGGATGTATGAAGATTTACGTGATGAGTCTTTAAATGGTCTGCTAGAAGTCGGTTTTGATGGTTATGCCATTGGCGGTCTGTCAGTCGGTGAACCAAAAGAAGAAATGATCAAGGTACTGGATTATCTGCCGAACAAAATGCCGGAAGATAAACCGCGTTACCTGATGGGTGTCGGCAAACCGGAAGATATCGTGGAAGGTATTCGCCGCGGGGTGGATATGTTTGACTGCGTAATGCCAACCCGGAATGCCCGTAATGGTCATTATTTCGTGACCGATGGTCTGGTACGGATTCGTAACAGCAAATACCGTCATGACCAGAGCCCGCTCGATCCGCACTGTGACTGTTATACCTGCAAGAACTTTACCCGCGCCTACCTGTTCCATCTGGAAAAATGCGGCGAGATGCTCGGTTCAATGCTCGGTACCATCCACAACCTGCGCTATTACCAACGCTTTACCCAAGATATCCGTAATGCCTTGGACAATGGCACTTTTGATGACTTTGTACAGGACTTTTACGCCCGTCGCGGTCTGGATGTGCCGCCTTGTCCGCAAGATTAATCTTTTCAGTATTTGCGCTGAAGAAAAAGACAGGGTAAATTGCAGAACAAGTCAATTTATTATCAATGTTATTGATTCCAGTTTTTAGTTTAGGAAAATGAAATGAGCCTTTTTATTTCTACTGCTCACGCAGCAGGTGAAGCTGCACAACAACCAAGCATGGTTGCTAACCTTTTGATGATTGCAGTATTTATTGCAATTTTCTACTTCCTGATTTGGCGCCCGCAATCAAAACGTGCCAAAGAACACCGCGCTCTGATCGACAGCCTGGGCGTAGGCAGTGAAGTGGTGTTTGCTGGTGGCCTGATGGGTAAAATCACCAAACTTGAAGGTGATTTTGCAGTGGTTGAACTGAACCGCGGCGTAGAAGTAAAAATTCAGCGTGCCAGTGTGATTTCAGTTCTGCCTGAAGGCACATTAAACAACCTTTAATCAAAAATTAGTCGTGCGCCCGCACGACTTTTTCATTTTAAGAAGAAAATTAAATGCGTTACCCAGCATGGAAATATCTACTCATCCTTGTGGTTCTGGTGGTGAGTACATTATATGCCCTGCCAAGTTTGTATCCAGATGAACCTGCGGTTCAGATTTCTGGGGCCAAAGCCGGTACCCAAATTGACCAAAGCATCGTACAAAAAGCAGAGCAAATTCTAAAATCAGAAAATATTGCCAGCCATGACAACAGCTTTACCAATAACGCAGCCCTGTTGCGTCTGGACTCAAGCGAAGCACAGCTTAAAGCCAAAGATGCATTACGTCAGGGCTTGGGTGATGATTATGTCGTGGCCCTCAACCTGGCGCCAACCACTCCTGAATGGCTACAGAAAATTGGCGCCAAGCCAATGAAACTGGGTCTGGACTTGCGTGGTGGTGTTCACTTCCTGCTGGAAGTGGATATGGACAAGGCCATCAGCCAGCGCATGGAAACCTCTGCGACTGACCTGCGTCGCCAACTGCGCGACAACAAGCTGAAATTCAACAGCCTGTCTTTGAATAACAACACCATTACCGTGCAGTTCGCCAACAATGACGACCGCTCAGCCGTAATGGACTTCTTGCGCCGTAACGGCAACGAGTTTAACCAGCAGGCACTGGCCACCACAGATGGTGCCATGTTGCGCCTGACCTATACCGACACGCGCAAGCAGGAAATTGAATCCTATGCCGTGAACCAGAACTTGACCACGCTGCGTAACCGTATTAACGAGTTAGGTGTGGCCGAAGCACTGGTCCAAACCCAAGGCAGCAACCGTATTGTGGTGGAATTGCCGGGTGTACAGGATACCGCTGAAGCCAAGCGTGTTCTGGGTCGTACTGCGAACCTGGAATTCCGTCTGGTCTCTGATCTGAATGATCAGCATATTGACCCGTATACCGGTCAGCTCAGCAGTCAGACCTTACCACCGGGCACTGAAGCCTTTGCCTTTGAATCACTCGACAGTGGCCGTCAGTTGCTGCTGAACCGTAGCCGTATTTTAACCGGTGAGCGCGTACAGAATGCATCGAGTGGCTTTAGTCAGGATACTGGCGGCGCCGAGGTAAACATTACCCTCGACTCTGCAGGCGGCAAGCTGATGGCAGACGCGACCCGTAATGCGGTCGGTAAACGTATGGCGGTACTGTTCATTGAGAACAAGCAGCGCATCAGCTATGTAACTGATCCGGAAACCGGCGTCCAGACTGAAGTGCGTACCCCATACACCGAATCAGTCGTGATTAACGCCGCAACCATTCAGGCGGTATTAGGTTCACAGTTCCGGATTACCGGTCTAGATTCACCGCAAGAAGCGGCTGAACTGGCATTAATGCTACGTGCGGGTGCTTTAGCTGCGCCAATGTACTTCGTTGAAGAACGTGTGATTGGTCCAAGTCTGGGTCAGGAAAATATCGACAAGGGTGTAACCTCGACCCAGATCGGTTTTATTCTGGTTGCGATCTGGATGGTGGTGTTCTTCCGTCTGTTTGGCGTGATTGCCAACTTCGCGCTGGTATTTAACCTGGCGATGATCCTGACAGTGATGTCATGGATTGGTGCTTCTTTAACCTTACCGGGTATTGCCGGTATCGTGATTACCATTGGTATGGCGGTCGATGCCAACGTCCTGATCTGTGAGCGAATACGGGAAGAGATCAAATGGGGGGCCTCACCAAAACAGGCCATTGTGGCCGGTTATGACCGGGCCTATAACACCATTTTCGACTCGAACTTAACCACATTCCTGGTGGCGTTCATTCTGTTCGCAATTGGTACCGGTCCGATTAAAGGCTTCGCCGTGACCCTAATGATTGGTATTGTCTGCTCGATGTTTACGGCCATTACCGTAACCCGTGCGATTGTACAGATCATTTATGGCAAACGCCGTAACCTGAAAAAGTTGAGCATTTAAGGAGATCGATGATGACTGAGAATACTCAACTGAATCCGAAAAAATACGGCCGGCCGGATGATGAGCGCGTCATTCCGTTTATGAAGATTGCGTTGCCGGCGGCATTGCTTTCGATCATTTTAACCGTGGCCAGCATCTTCTTTATTGCCACCAAAGGCTTAAATCTGGGTCTGGACTTTACCGGCGGTATTGCCGCAGAGCTGAATTACAGCAATCCAGTGAGAGCCAGCGATGTCTCTTCTGCCCTGACACAGGCCGGTTTCCGTGATCCGGTGGTACAGACCCTGGGTTCTGAACGTGACCTGATGGTGCGTATGCCGGTGCAGGACGAGATTGAAGTCGAAGACCTGACCCAGACCATTACCGCCGCGGCACAATTGCCGGGCAACAGCGCTGATGTAACCAAGGTTGATGTGGTCGGCGGTCAGGTCGGTAACGAGCTGTATGTACGTTCTGCAGGTGCCGTAGCACTGGCACTGATCCTGATGCTGATTTATGTCACCATCCGCTTCGAGTTCAAACTGGCGATGGGTGCGGTGTTATCCCTGTTCCACGATATTATCGTGACTGTGGGTATTTTTGCGATGATGCAATGGCCGTTTGACCTGACCGTATTGGCAGCCATGCTGGCAATTATCGGCTTCTCGCTTAACGATAACATTGTAGTTTCGGACCGTATTCGGGAAAACTTCCGTAAAATTCGGGGCGCTTCGCCGCTGGAAGTGGTCAATATTGCCTTAACCGAAACCTTACGTCGTACCATCCACACCTCGATGACGCTGTTACTGGTGGTGGTGGCGATGATGCTGATGGGCGGTGATGGCCTGAAATGGTTCTCGATTGCCATGTTTGTCGGTGTCTTTGTCGGGACTTATTCTTCGATTTATATTGGTACCGCCTTTGCACTGTGGCGCGGTCTGAACCGTCAAGACTTTATTGTGCAGGTAAAACCGGAATTTGAAGAGGAAGAAATTCCTTAATTATTTTCCTTCCTGTACCCATAAAAGCCCATCTCCGGATGGGCTTTTTTAATGGCGAATCAGTTGCAGCTTAGGAAACTGAAATCCCCTGCAGGAACGTTCAGAACGCCAGGCCACGGTCAGCATACAGCCACCAATCTTCAGATGCTGATAGGCAAATGTACCCAGGCCCTCATGATGACAAAACCCACCTTGCTGATGCGGATGAACCCCGCTATTCAGCTGATTCAGACTCATGCGAATACCCAGCCCTGATGCTTTCAGGACGGCTTCCTTGGTGGTCCAGACCTTAAACCAGTAATCTGTCTCCTGGTCATAAGCCTGCCACAATTCCCATTCAGCCGGATGAAACATGTGCCTGGCCAGACTCTCAAAGCGCACCTTGCGATCCAGATCTTCAACATCCACCCCAACATCTTGAAGCTGCTCGCTATAGGCCAGTGCATAGTGCTGACGGCTGTGACTATGATTCAGGGCCAGCTGCGGATACGCGGGTAAAAATGGCTTGCCATATGCAGTACGGGTAAAATCTTCCGAGCAGATTGGCGCGTTTAAATAGGCCGATAGGCGCTGGTTACGAAAAGCATAAATGGCCTGCTTTTGCTGCTGGATGTGCGCTTTACGCTCCAGCGCCGGCTGCTGCGGTGCAATCTGTGCCAGATGGGCCAATTCTAGAATGATCTGTGCGCTCATGTGTGGACGCATTCCTTGCCTAAACAAAAACCAGCGATCAAGATCACTGGTTTTTTCAAAGATAAGAAAGAAAGTTTAATTGCCCTGTACCAAACGACGTGCGCTGATAATCCCCGGCTGCTGCTCCAAACGTGCCAGCAGACGCGACAGTTGCGCCAGACCTTTGACTTCAATTAACAGCTTCATATTGGCAATACCATCATTTTCGGAAATGGTATTCACCTGACGAATATTAATCTGATCGGAGAAAATCACCTGAGTCAGATCTTTCAGCAGACCACGGCGATCATAGGCTTCCACTACAATCTGCACGCTTTGACCACGGGTTGGCTGCATTTCCCAGTCGGCTTCGACCGCACGTTCTGGCTCCTGGCTGATCATGCGTACATAATCCGGACAAGCCACCTTATGAATGCTGACGCCGCGATTCAGGGTAATATAACCAGCAATGGATTCACCATGTACCGGCTGGCAGCACTGGGCAATATGCAGCTCGACGTTATCCAGGCCATCAATCAGAATGCCATGCGCCGACAAGGTATGGCTGGCTCGCGGATTCAGGGTTGGTTTTAATACCAGTTCCGGTTCATCCTGATCCAGATGCATATGCCGGTTAACCTGGTTAATCAGCGCATGCAGGCTGATTTCACCATTGACCAGACCAATCAGAATGTCTTCACCGAGTTTGACATTAAAGTGATTGCAGTAATCATTCAAGTCGATACTTTTCGGGTGAATCGCCAGACGCGACAATTCCTTATTCAGAATATCACGGCCAATTTCCAGATTCTTGCTGCGGTCCTGCTGTCTGAACCAGTGGCGTAACTTGTCACGCGCCCGCGCAGTCTTGATATAACCGAGTGAGTTCACCAGCCAGTCGCGGTTTGGTTCACGGTCTTTCTTGGTCAGAATTTCGACCTGTTCACCGGTTTTTAAGGTATAGGTCAGCGGCACATAACGCTGATTGACCCGCGCGGCATAACACTTGTTACCGACTTCGGTATGTACATGGTAGGCAAAGTCCAGCACGGTCGAGCCACGCGGTAATTCTTTAATATCCCCATCGCGGCTAAACACATAAATCTTTTCAAAATCTTCAAACTCTTGCAGCTGCTCGAAGTTTTCAGTTTCATCATCGGACTTATGCGCACTGGCGTCGTTACGTTCCTGATAATGCTCCAGCACCGCACGCAAAGAATGCAAACGATGATTGAAGGAATGATCGGTGGTTTTGCTGCCTTCTTTATAGTTAAAGTGCGAACACACGCCAAGTTCCGCCTCTTCATGCATTTCCATGGTACGGATTTGCACTTCCAGCGACTTGTTTTCAGCAATCACTGCAGTATGCAGCGAGCGATAACCATTGGCTTTCGGATTGGTAATGTAGTCATCAAACTGATGCGGAATATGCCGCCACAGCTGATGTACGATACCGAGCGAGTGATAACATTCCGGAATGGTTTTGACCAGTACCCGCACTGCACGAATGTCATAAAGCTGGTCGAAACTCAGGTCTTTGCTCTTCATTTTCCGATAAATCGAATAAATGTGTTTAACCCGGCCGGTAATTTCCGACTCAATGCCATGCGCAGCCAATTCACTCTTGAGCTTATCAATTACAAACTGGATATATTGCTCACGCTCCAGCCGCTTTTCATTCAGTAAAGACGCAATTTCTTTATAACGGTCCGGCGCCAGATAACGAAAAGCCAGATCTTCCAGCTCCCATTTTAACTGGGCAATGCCCAGACGGTGCGCCAGCGGCGAGTAAATGGTCAGAATTTCACGCGCCACCCGCTCCTGACGCTCTTTGGACGCTGTGGTCAGTTCACGTAAGGCATAAGTACGTTCAGCCAGCTTGATCAGCACCACACGCACATCTTCAGTGACCGAAATCAGCATTTTGTAGATACCGGTCAGATGCTCGCGCTGGTTGTTATTGAAGTGATCTTCCAGCCGTTTATTCTTTTCAATCAGCTCGGACAGCTTACCCATCGACAGGGTGCCTTTGACCAGGGTATGTACGCTGTCACCGAAATGCTCACGCACTTCTTCCAGGGTCATCACCCCTTCACGCACACTGCGGTACAGCATGGCAGCCGACAAAGTATCTTCATCGACATGCAAATGCGCCAGAATATCGGCCATTTCAATTCCGGTATACAAGGTATTGGACCGGTGCTTGACTGTCGTTTCCAGCTCTTTTTGTAACGTATAGGTGGCAACTTCTTCGAGTTTTGCTAATGCTGCCCCATCTAAGATGTCACGAACCCGGTCCAGCCATTCTGCCAGATCCTGTCGTGCTTGCTCGGCATGTTCTACAGTCGTTTCCTCAGACAATTCGTTTAATCGTCCAGGAAGTTGTTCACGTACTGTGACCATACCCTACTCCTACCTCTATATACTTCATTTTCTATAAATCGTTTATTGATTTTTCTTGCTCAAATAAGGCAATCGATTCTACATGACCGGTATGGCTAAACATATCCATCACCCCGGCTTTGCTTAAACGATAGCCCTGTTGCACCAGCATCCCCGCATCCCTTGCAAGTGTAGCCGGATTACATGACACATAAACGATTCTTGCCGCACCAAATTTGGGCACATAATGCATGACTTCCTCGGCACCGGAGCGCGGAGGGTCAATCAATAATGCATCAAATCCTTGATTTGCCCAAGAATGATGCGAAAAATCTTTTGTTAAATCTTGTGAAAAGAATTTCACCTGAGTTAACCCGTTCAGCTGGGCATTTTCCGCACCACGATGCACCATTTCATCTGAACCTTCCACGCCAACCACCGTACCACTTTCGCCGACACAGCGCGCCAAAGGTAAAGAGAAATTGCCTAATCCACAAAACAGATCCAGCACACGCTCACCTGCCTGCAACTGAAGCAAATCACATGCCAGCTTGACCATTTGCGGATTCACGGTGGAATTTACCTGGGTAAAATCCAGCGGATGGAAAGCAAATTTCAGCTCAAATGCCGGCAGTGCATAATGCAGACGCATGGCCTGATCAGGTTGATCTACACGTTGCACACTGTCTGGTCCCGCAGGCTGCAGATACAGTTGCCATTGTTTCTGTAACGCAAATTTGAGCAGTTGGTTGACATCTGACTCAGATAATTTTTCCGTATGCCGGACCAACAGGGCAATTTCCGTGTCACCCATTGCCAATTCTACATGACCAATGTCGGCTTTGCCTTTTAGACTTTGGAGTAGTTGTTTCAAGCGGGTGATTGAACCGAGTTCATGGTCCAGAATCAGACAGCGGTCAATTGAGGTCAGCCGGTTGCTCTGGCGTTCCCGGAAACCGACCACCAGTTTGTCTTTATTCGGGAAATAACGCACCCCGATCCGGGCACGGCGGCGATAATCCTCCCGGGTTGAACGTAACGGTGTCAGCCATTCATCCGGTTGAATGCCGGCAAAATGCTGCAGGTGCGACTTGAGTACATCCTGTTTTAAACGAATCTGCTCATCTAGCTGGATATGCTGCATATTGCAGCCGCCACAGACACCAAAATACGGACACGGCGGCTCGACCCGCATCTCGGCAGGTGCAGATAACAGTTCGATACAGTCGGCTTCTTCTAACCGTTTGGTGACATGATGAATCCGTGCTTTGACTGTTTCACCCGGCAAGGCACCCTGAATAAACACCTTCTTGCCGTGTTTATCCTGCGGATGTTCAGGCTGTGAACCATAGTGTGCAATCCCGCGCCCTTCATGGGACAGCGACTCAACCTGAAAGGTATGGATCAGGGGTTGAGCTGGACGAGCGGATGGACGATGTTTCATGAGCACCTAAAGTGTGGAAGATGGGAAATCTGCAGCAGTAAAGTCTGTGGCTTGTGCATTCTGACGCCAGGCAGCAAGGAACTCGCCATGCTGTGGCAGGCTGGATAAATACTGGATGGTGGTCTGAACCCACAGGCGATGATCATCTAGCTGCAACTGCCCTTTCAGCAAGAGCCAGCGCAGATAGATCAGCCAGGTATTCAGCACATCGCCTTCACAATAGCTGGTGAGTTTGAGCCATTCACCTGCGCGGATATATTCCGGCACATGATAACCGGCTTCGCCGCGTTTACCCGGAAAACCGAGCAGATACGCCATATCATCCAGTTTCTGGAAATTCCGGCCATTAAACATGGCCATCACATCCATCAAGTCAATATGCCGCTGATGATAGCGGTTCTGGTAGTTATTATAGCGCTTTTGCGTGTCAATTTCGCCCTGATCAAACAGACTTGGCGCAGACAGGCCATGATACATGGCACGATATAAAATTACCGGCAAATCAAACTGCGAACCGTTCCAGCTCACCAGAGTCGGATGACGCTTGTCAAAAATCGACAGAAATTTTTTCAGGATTTCGGCTTCGGTATACTGTTCCCGGCTAAAAGAAAACAGGGTCATTAAGCCGGTTTCATCAATCCACAGGCCGGAAATACAGACAATTTCATGCAGCGGCAAACGCTGAAAATCCATACCTGATTCCTGACGGCGCAGCTTCATCAGTGCCTGCTCCAGATCTGCCTCAGGCAAATCCAGGCCATACAGATGCGCCCCCGACTTCAGGTCAGTCCATGTTTCAATATCAAATACCAACACCGGTAGACGCATAATTTTCTCTACAGCTTGACAGTGGTTTATTCAGGATCTTGAACTGAAAATAAACCGGTCGATAAATAACGGTCACCCCGGTCGCAGATAATACAGACAATCACCGCACCCGGGTTTTCTTCTGCCAGTTTCAGCGAAGCCCAGACCGCACCACCCGATGACGTTCCGGCACTGATACCTTCTTTTTGTGCCAGTTTACGCATGGTCCGCTCGGCTTCAATTTGTGGAATATCAATAATCCGGTCGACACGACTACGATCAAAAATAGTCGGTAAATATTCTTCCGGCCAACGGCGAATCCCGGCAATGCTGGAACCATCTGAAGGCTGTAAACCAACAATCTGAATATCCGGATTCATTTCTTTCAGGTATTTGGATACCCCCATAATGGTGCCGGTGGTCCCCATCGAGCTGACAAAGTGGGTAATTTTACCGCCAGTTTGCTGCCAGATTTCCGGCCCGGTGGTCAGGTAATGCGCTTCGACATTGTCCGGATTACCAAACTGGTTCAGTACCAATCCTTTGCCTTCGGCCTGCATTTGCAGGGCCAGATCACGCGCTCCTTCCATGCCCTGTTCTTTGGTCACTTCAATCAGTTCGGCACCATAGGCACGCATGGCATCTTTACGTTCCTGACTCATGTTGTTCGGCATGATCAGCTTCATCTGATAACCACGCATGGCAGCCACCATGGCCAGTGCAATCCCCGTATTTCCGCTGGTGGCTTCAATCAAGGTATCACCCGGTTTGATCTGACCGCGCTTTTCCGCCTGCATAATCATGTTATACGCTGGGCGGTCTTTGACTGAACCTGCCGGATTGTTGCCTTCCAATTTGGCCAACACCGTGGCTTGGGTATGACTTGCAAGACGCTGCAAGCGTACCAATGGCGTTTTGCCCACATAATGATCTAATAGAAATTCATCGGCTTGGAAATCAGGGGTGGTATTACTCATTATTTGCACCTTTCTCTAGGTGCGCATATTGTATGAAAAAAACCACCCGCCTGCACTCTTTTCACCAGCTTTTTCGTGAAAGTGCTTAAAGCACAGTCAGTTTTAAAATAAAGCATGCTAAACTGCTCGGCAGAACGAATAAACTGCTTTAACCATGTCAAATATCAATAAAAAGTTATTTAAGCGCCTACATTTAAATCATGCTTATGGGCAACTGATTGCCCTGATATTTGTGCCCATTATGGTGCTGGCGGCAGTCGGTGCAGGGCTGGTTCTGACCGAAACCTCGAATGCAGCGCGCGCCCAGCAAAAGCAGATGGCGATTGCGATTTTAACCCGCTATGAAATGCTGTCTGAAGTGGCCTTGCAGCAGCTCAACACCTTTCCCTGGCAATATGAGCAGGCACGCAGCTATATGCAGAATCTGCTCAATGAAAAGCATTTACTTCGGACTGCCATTATTGATTCCCAAGGCCGTAGCCGCCTGAGTATGGGCTATCAGGATCAGGCTGGCTGGCCCAGTTTTCCGCGCGATGCCGCCTTCTTTGGCCCGATCCAGCATAAAGACAGCCATGTCTATGGTTTACGCATTGATGAAAGCCAGAGCCAGTATGCCTGGCTGCTAATCGAGCTGGACAATCAGCCTTTGGAAATTGCCCGTTATCGGGTCATGACCGTGCTGATTGCCACCGGCCTGCTGACCCTGATGCTTCTGTTGCTGTGTCTAAATTTCTATTCGCGCCGCTGGATTGCGCCAATGTACGAAATCCGTATGCAACTGCAACGCCTGAATGCCGACACGCTAGATCAGCACATGGTAATTAACAGTACCGGCGAGCTGCGTTTATTGCAGCGTGATATTGCCAATGTGGTCAAGCGTCTGCATTTCAGCTTTCTGGAACTAAAAGAACATACCGAACAGACCGAAGATGACTTGCGCCGCACCCTAGATACCTTGGAAGTCCAGAACATTACTTACCGTCAGGCACGTGACCAGGCGATTTCAGCCAACCAGTCCAAATCGGTCTTCCTGGCCAATATCAGCCATGAATTACGTACTCCGCTGAACAGTATTGATGGCTTTATCCATTTATTACTGCGCCAGGGTAATCTCAGCAATGAGCAGAACCTGTATCTGCAAACCATTCGCAAATCCTCGGCGCATCTGCTGGCGCTGATTAACGATGTACTGGATTTCTCGAAAATTGATGCCGGCAAACTGGAACTGGAAACCGCACCTTTTGATCTGGAAGAAGCCATTTATGATGTAATGGACATGCTGTCGCCGCTGGCCGCGCAGAAGCAGATTGCGATGGCCTTTTATTATGCCGACAACGTGCCAAAGCATGTGATTGGCGATGCCCTGCGCTTTAAGCAGGTGCTGACCAACCTGATTTCCAATGCCATTAAATTCACCCCGGATGGTGAAATTATTGTACGTGCGCGCATTGAACATGAAGATATCGGTCAGAGCATGATTCATTTTAGCGTGCAGGACAGCGGTATTGGTTTAAGCGGCACCGACCGGAAAAAACTGTTTGAATCCTTCTCGCAAGGCGATGCTTCTGTGACCCGTCAGTTTGGCGGGACCGGTCTGGGTCTGGCGATTTCCAAGCAGCTGGTACATTTAATGCAGGGCCAGATTGGCTTTGAAGACAACCAGGAACGCGCACCGACTGAAAAAGGCTCGACCTTCTGGTTTACTGCCGTATTCAGCATTGATGAGGATGAAATTATTGTGCACCCACGCTTTGCCAACAAGCATGTGGTATCCTATCTGGCGCATCCGGCAACCGCCAATGTGCTGCGTCACTATCTGGAAAATTATCAGGTCCAGCATACCGAAACCACTTCGATTCTGGACTTATTCAGCCGACTCAATCACCTGTCTACACCGGAAGAAGACACCTGGTTAATTGTCGATCATAGCGGTGACACCGAAGCCTTACTGAAAGAAATTCGCAGCCGCTATCAGGGCAATCTGGCCATTTACGGCTACCAGATGGCGCTTGATCCAAGCATGCTGAATGAATATCGCACCCGCCCGCTGTATCAGCCTTTAAGCCGTGGCGCGCTGATTCAGTTACTGAACAATGAAAATCCGTTTGAAGATACAGGCACCGAAGTCTTTGATGGACAGGGGCTGCATGTGCTGGCGGTAGATGACCACTTGCCAAACCTGATTGTTTTAGAAGCCTTGTTAGGTGAACTGAATGTCACCACCACCAAAGCGCTGAGCGGTCAGGAAGCCCTGAATATCCTGCAAGAGCGGATTGAACAGGATGCCAAACCGTTTGATCTGGTGTTTATGGATATTCAGATGCCGGTGATGTCCGGGATTGATACCACCCGCGCCATCCGCTCGCTGGAGTCCACCCTCGACAAGCATAAACGCCTGCCAATTATCGCCCTGACCGCGCATGCGCTGGCCGATGAAAAACAGAACCTGCTGAAAGTCGGCATGGATGATTACGTCACCAAGCCAATCCAGATTGAACAGATCATCCAGATTCTGACCCACTGGACCACTGAAAACTTTAACAAGGTGCCGGCAGTGGAAAAAGCCGTGGTGATTGAAGCGCTTGATCCGCTGGTTCTTGACTGGCAGCAAAGCCTGATGCTGGCCGCCAACAAGGAAGATCTGGCACTGGATCTGCTGCGTATGCTGCTCGACAGCTTTGCCACCGAACTGCATGAAATGCAGCAGCTAGTTGAACTGGAAGATTTCCCGCAACTGGAGCATGTGCTGCATCGCCTGTATGGCGCCACCCGTTATGTCGGCACCCCAAGCCTGCAGGAAGCCACCGGTTCTTTTGAGCAGTTTGTTTCGACCTTACGTAAAGAACGCCGTAAAGCCGATGATGCCTTTATTCAGGAAGTGCTAAGACGCTTTGATGAATTACAAGCCGTGATTGCTCAGGTTGAACATGCCGCCGAGCAGATTCTAAACAAGCACACGCAGTAGTCTGACTCGACTAAAGTCAGGGTCTTGAAAGATGGATGTGACTGCCCTGTCATGTATCATGCGTATCTGCATGCTATGCTCAACAGAGGAAAAATAAGAGTTTAGACCATGACCATACAGGTAGAAAAAAATAACGGCATTGCCATTGTGCGGCTGAATCGCCCGGAAAAACGCAATGCCATGAGCTTTGCATTATTAAAACAGCTGGTCAAAACTGCCCGGCAGCTAAAAAAAGACCGCAGCTTGCGCTGCGTCATTCTGACCGGTGAAGCCGAAGTGTTTAGTGCCGGTATTGATCTGGCCGATTTAAACAATCCGCAAAATCGTGCCTTTGCCGCCAGGGAATTACTCAAACCCGGCCAGAGCCTGTTTCAAAAAGCCTTTCTGATCTGGCAGGAATTGCCCGTCCCTGTGATTGCTGCGATTGAAGGTTACTGTTTTGGAGCCGGGATGCAACTGGCACTGGCAGCAGATATTCGTATTGCCCATCCTAAAACCCAGATGTCAATTATGGAAAGCCGCTGGGGGCTGGTACCGGATATGGGTCTGAGCCGCTCTTTAAAAGGCCTGATTGGCCTGGACCTGGCCAAAGAACTGACCCTCACCGCCCGTATTTTTGAAGCGCAATATGCCAAAGAAATTGGCTTAGTCACCCACTTAAGTGACACCCCACTGGATCATGCCCAGATTCTGGCGCAGGAACTGGCGCAGCGTTCTCCGGATGCGCTGGCTGCGGCCAAACAGGTGCTAGATGCCATGGAACATAATCCACAAAAATCCTTACGTCTGGAAAAAATCTGGCAGCTGAAATTACTGCTTGGCAAAAACAGTCAACTGGCGCGTAAAAAAGACAAGCAACCTGACACCAGTTTTTTACCGCGTCAATTTAACTAAGCACAGAGCATCAAGATCGGGAAGAGAAGCATGAGTTTTGATCGCAATACGCCCATCGCCTTTCTGGGTATGGGCTTAATGGGCACACGCATGGCAGCACGTCTGATTCATGCCGGTTTTCGGGTCGCGGTCTGGAACCGCACTGCTGCTGCCTGTGAGGAACTGCTGGACATGGGTGCTGAAGCACTGGCCCTAGAAAAGATTGGTCAATATCCGGTAATTTTAAGCTGCCTGGCCGATGACAATGCAGTCCAAGCCGTTTTTGAGCAGATTCAGCCGCATTTACAGGCCAAGCAAGTGATTGTGGATTTCTCCAGCCTGTCTGTGGATAAAACCCTGACACTGGCTGAACAGGCAGCCCGTCAGCAGGTGAAGTGGATTGATTCACCAGTGTCGGGCGGCACAGCGGGCGCAGAACAAGGCACCCTGGTTATCTTTGCCGGCGGTGATGCCGCCACCATTGAAAAACTGACCCTGATTTATAATGTGCTCTCACAGCGCGTGACCCGTATGGGCGCCAGTGGCACCGGACAGGCCACCAAAATCTGTAATCAGCTGATTGTCGCGGCCAACAGTACCCTGATTGCCGAAGCTGTCGCGCTTGCAGCTCAAGCCGGGGTAGACACCACTTTACTGGCACCCGCACTGGCCGGCGGATTTGCCGACTCCAAACCGTTTCAGATTCTAACCCCGCGCATGGCCAGTCATAGCTTTGAACCGGTGCAGTGGAAAGTCCAGACCCTGTCCAAAGACCTGAACAATGCCCTGACCCTGGCCGCGCATTATCAGCTGAATATTCCGGTGGCACAGCAGGCTTTGCAACAACTGCAAGCGCATCAGGCCAAAGGCTTTGCGGAAGCAGATTTATCCACGGTCATTCAACAGGTGGAACAGACCACTTAATTTCACCCTTTGCACAGGGAATGCAGGACATTGTTTATGACGAAACTTGCCGTAAATCTTTCTATGATTTTTACTGAAGTGCCGCTACTTGAGCGCTTTGCACTGGCCAGACAACACGGCTTCCAGCATGTTGAAATCCAGTTTCCGTATGAACTGAGCATTGCGCAGATTCAAAGCCAGCTGACCTTGCATGAACTGACGCTGTGCCTGATTAATGTTCCGGCCGGAGATTTAATGCAGGGTGGCAACGGGCTGGCAGGCGTACCGGGCAAGGAAATCGAGTTTCGTCATGCCGTTGAGCAGGCCATTGAATACGCGGTTGCACTCAAAGTGGCAAGTGTCAATATTCTGGCCGGCAAACAGCCTCAGGATGCCGATCTGCTGCCTTGCCTCAGGACACTGGCCGAGAACCTGAAAATGGCCAGCCATATGCTTAGCAGCCAGCAGATCCTGCCGGTGATGGAAATGATTAATGGCACCGACATGCCGCGCTTTTTAGTACAGAACATTGCCCAGGCCCAAGAGATGCTTGAAGCGGTGCAACATCCGGCGCTAAAAATGCAGTATGACTGCTATCACATGGCCATGATGGGTGAAAACGTATTGGAAGGACTGATCGAGAATATCCAACAGATTGGCCATATCCAGTTTGCCGACTGCCCGGGTCGTCATGAACCGGATACCGGCGATATTGCCTTTGCGGAAGTGTTTGACTGGCTCAAACACAGTGGCTATGCAGGCTATGTGGCGGCGGAATATCGACCGAGCAAAGATTCAGCAAATTCCTTTGCGTGGAAAAACAAATACTTTGCCGAATATCAATAATTCGGCACTGTCATAGATTTGAAATTTAGGCTCAAAGCCGCTATATTAGACAATGAATAATTGTCAGGAAATTATACCCTTTATGAATTTAGAACCATCGCCCGGCGCTTCTAATTCTCACGATCTCGCAATGACTTCCCCAAACAATGACGTACACGCTTGCCTGCAAGTTGTGCGCGATGCCCTTGAAGATGTAAAAGCCAAAGAAATTGTTGAGCTTGATGTTAGCAGCATCAGCAATGTTGCAGATGCTATTGTGATTGCTAGCGGCACCTCAACCCGTCATGTTAAATCTCTTGCTGATAACGTTGCTGAAGAAGCACGTAAAGCAGGCTTCCGCCCGATTGGTATGGAAGGTGAACGCGATGCTGAATGGATCTTGATTGATCTGGGTATCGTGGTGGTACATGTCATGCTTCCAACTGCCCGTAAGTTCTACGACCTAGAAAGCTTATGGCGTACAGCACCTGAATCTGTAAACTAAGATTTCCCAAAAAGCGACCTGAAGGTCGCTTTTTTATTGGGTCAAAATAAGAGCTGGTCACAGCTGAATCCAGACACCGACTGATTTTTCCACTTCCCAATAGCTGAACTTAAACCTCTCGGCAGTGCTTCTCGATCTCCCCCCAACCCAAAGATTGAATCGTATGTAATAAAAGATTCTATTTAGTCACAGATATTAAAAAATCCCCCTCAATCGAGGGGGATTTTGAACGCGGGTATCGGACGTCTTAGTGACCCGTACCGTTAATCGCTTTGGTCATGTCTTCAACCACTTTCTTGGCATCACCGAAGACCATCATAGTCTTGTCGTTATAGAACAGGTCATTGTCCAGACCTGCATAACCAGTCGCCATTGAGCGCTTGATCACCATAATGGTACGTGCTTTATGTGCTTCCAGAATTGGCATACCGTAAATTGGCGAGTTTGGATCGTCTTTGGCTGCCGGGTTGACTACGTCGTTGGCACCTATCACCAATACCACATCCGTTGCCGGGAAGTCCGAGTTAATCTCGTCCATTTCCAGAATGTCTTCATACGGCACGTCGGCTTCAGCAAGCAAGACGTTCATGTGACCTGGCATACGACCCGCCACCGGGTGAATCGCAAAACGCACCGTTACACCCTGCTCTTTCAGCAAGTTGGCCAGTTCTTTCACCGCATTTTGCGCACGGCCTTGTGCCATACCATAACCCGGCACAATCACCACGCTGTCCGCATTGGACATTAAGAAGCCAGCATCATCTGCAGAACCTGAACGGTAGTTACGCTGTACCTGCTCACCCGCACCTGCGGTAGGCGCTGCCGCCCCACCCATCGCACCACCAAACAAAACGTTGATGATTGAACGGTTCATGGCTTTACACATGATGTACGACAGAATTGCACCTGATGAACCAACCAGTGAACCCGCCACAATCAGCATGTTGTTTTCCAAGGTAAAACCAATCCCTGCTGCCGCCCAGCCCGAGAAGGAGTTGAGCAGTGATACCACCACCGGCATGTCGCCACCACCGACTGGGGCAATCCAGACCCAGCCAAAGGCTAAAGCCAGTGCGGTCATGGCCCAGAACGAGGTCATGCTACCGCTTAAGAAGAAGTGAATCCCAAAGCCCAGCATGGCAATGAAAATCAGTGCCTGAACCGGTTTAACCCAGCCACCCGAAATGGTCTTGGCCCATTTTTTCGCTGCCAGTTTACCGTAAGCAAATACCGATGCAGTAAAGGTAATCGCACCAACAAAACAGCCCACGAACAATTCAAACAAATGCACTTTGCTCATTTCATGGAAGCTGACGCCATTGGCTGCCAACAGCTCTGGACCCAGTTCAACCAGCTTGTTGTTATGAATAATCGCTGCAATTGCAATTAACACCGCTGCCAGACCGACCAGTGAGTGCATCAGTGCTACGGTTTCTGGCATTTGCGTCATCGGTACGGTACGCGCACGGGCAATCCCGACAATGGCACCCAGAATCATCGCCCCCACAATCATCCAGATAACTGGATGATCTGCCACAAAGAAGGTAGTCAATACGGCAATCGCCATGGCGATCATGCCGTAACGGTTACCAGCAATCGCCGTTTTTGGCCCAGACAGGCCTCGTAAAGTTAAAATAAAGAGGACAGCCCCAATCAGGTAGAACCAATCCGCATAGTCTCGAATAAATTCCATCAATTAGCCCTCTTTTTTCTTTTGTTTTGGTTTAAACATTTCCAGCATACGCGCAGTCACTGCGAAGCCACCGAAAATATTAATACTGGCCAGGAATACTGCAATCGCACCAAGTACGCTCACCACGTTAATGCTCTGGAACTGCACATTGGCATCCACACCTAACACAGGCAAGCCGACCGTTTGAATCATCGCCCCCACGATAATGATCGAAGACAGCGCATTGGTTACCGCCATCAGTGGCGTATGCAATGCAGGTGTAACTCCCCAAACCACGTAGTAACCTACGAAAATGGCCAGGACAAAAATTGTAATTGTTTCAACCATGACTGTTCTCCTTAACCTCGTTTCAACAGCACTTGGCCGCCGTGCGTAACCAGTAGGGCTTTTTGAATTTCATCGTCCTGACTGATGGCAAAATTCTTTTCACTATCAAAAAGGGTTTCCACAAAATTCAGCACATTACGTGCATACAGCGCCGATGCTTCAGTAGAGACCGTTGATGGAATATTCGGTACACCGAGAATTTTCACGCCGTTGTCGGTCACCACGGTTTCACCGCATTGAGAACCTTCAACGTTACCACCCGTTTCTACCGCCATATCCAGAATGACTGAACCCGGTTTCATCTTGGCCACAGTTTCCGCCTTGATTAAACGCGGTGCATCACGACCTGGTAACAGCGCTGTGGTAATCACGATGTCAGCATTGGAAACGGCTTTATCGACAATAATGGCCTGATCTTTGATGTACTGTTCGCCCGGCATCCAGCCATAGCCGTTTTTGGCGGCATCAGCAGCTTTTTGCTGTTCTTCTTCAGACATCGGCACGTCTAGCCATTTCCCGCCCAGAGATTCAACCTGATCTTTGGCAGTTGGACGCAGGTCAGTGGCTTCCACCACCGCACCCAGACGTTTTGCGGTCGCAATCGCTTGCAAGCCGGCAACACCCACCCCCATGATCACGACACGGGCAGGTTTGACCGTCCCTGCTGCGGTCATCAGCATCGGGAACATACGCTGGTATTCAGCTGCAGCCAGCAATACCGATTTATAACCGGCCAGGTTGGCTTGTGAGGACAGCACATCCATGTTTTGCGCACGGGACAAGGTTCGTGGCAATAATTCCAGGGCAAATGCAGACACCTGCTGTGCAGCAAATTGGTCAAGTTCAGTATTGCGGTATGGGTCAAACATTGCCACTACGGTAGAGTTAGGAGCAAGTTTTTGAATTTCTTTACCTTTCGGCGCGCGAACTTTCAAAATAATCTGACTGCCGGTATAGGCATCATCTGTAATTTTGGCACCCACGTGCTCATAGGCGCTATCGATATAGGCAGCTTTTAAGCCTGCACCACGTTCAATAACCACGCTATGACCCGCGTTGATCAACTTCTTTACTGTCTCTGGCGTTGCAGCGACACGATTTTCACCGACGACAGTTTCGGTTGGGATTCCGATCTGCATGAGCGTTCCTCAAGCTAATTTTTCTTAAGTAAACATCGCCGAAACGATGCTTCCCCTCAGGTTATGTCCTTGTTGAATTTTTGGATTCTAATTGAACTTTTTTAAATTACCACCCAATATTTATTTAATAAATACCCATATTTTGAACTGATGATTCATAAAAAGAAGGGTGGCAGATATAATTGATCAGTTTGGCTTTCTATTCTTCATGGCGACGCTCTGGAAATAAGGTGTATAAATTTTCAGCACAGCTCCTGACTTTTTACAGCGAATTGCGTCCTGTTTTGTTTTTTCTTTCCTTAAAATTGATTGTTTTGACAAATCTTATCGTGTAGTGCCGGCTTACAACAGGCTGATAAATACCAATAATGAACGGCTTTTTCGCAGCAAAAAATGAATATCCAGTTCATGATTGACTAAAATGACATCTTAATCACAGAAGAATCCGGGAGAAATTGGTCAAAACTGCCCAATGTTCGGGCAGAAAAGTAAATCCTTCGTCAAATGCATCAATTGGCTAAATGATTTCCTGCCTGATGATCTGGCCTTAACCCATACATCTGGCTGTGAAAATGCAATAAAAAATTAAAAGTTTTTTTATTGATCATTTTGCCTGATGATGAATAAAGCAGCGCAACTGCTTAAATTTGCGTATTTTGCACTATTTTTGTGCAACAATTACCTATAAGGAATCAACAGGTATTTAACTTAAAAAAATCACCTTGAAATTTTCATAAAATGAGAATAAAGCCTATCTTTACACATTCATTTCTTCGAGCAGACAGCTTATACTCAACCTATGAAAATCTGGTGACACCTACCCTATTGATTAAATTGCTCTGAATATGTCCATTTCCTTGACCAGAACGCAGTTAGGTTCACTGTTTGCACTGTGCGCGGCCTTTTTATTTAGCACCAAGGCTATTTTTATCAAGCAGGCTTATGCGCTTTCACCCTTAGTGGATGCCACCACCTTAATGACCCTACGGATGGCCAGCGCACTGCCGTTTTTCCTGCTGATCTGCTGGTTTAACCGGCATCGCAATACCCAGATTCAGCTGCGCGAATGGATACTGCTCGTGGCTGCCGGGCTGCTCGGCTATTATTTTGCCAGCTGGCTCGACTTTCTGGGGCTCATGTTTATTAGCGCCTCACTGGAACGGATTATCCTGTTTCTGTATCCCACCTTAACCGTTCTAGCCAGCAGCCTGATCTACAAGCAGCGCTTAAGCCTGAAAACGATACTAGCCTTGCTGCTCAGTTATGGTGGAACGGTACTGGTGATGTTACAAGAACAGCAAAACATGCCAGATGGCTATTCCTTCTGGCTTGGTGCCAGTCTGGTATTTGCCAGTGCGGTGGCTTTTGCCGCCTATTTGCTGGTGACGCCACGGCTGATCCAGAAATTTGGCAGCTGGAATTTTACTGGCCTGGCGCTAAGTGTGGCCTGTTTCGGCACCCTGCTGCATTATCTGCTGGCCGTACCGGAGCCGCTGCAACGGCTGAGTCAGTTACCGGGCAGCGTCTATGCCTATGGCATTGGACTGGGCATTCTGGTCACGGTGTTGCCAACCATTTTATTAATGCAAAGTATCGAACGCCTGGGAGCGGCCCATTCGGCCATGATCGCCTCTATCGGCCCGATTCTGACCATTGTGCTGGCCACCCTGTTTTTAGATGAATATTTAAATGCCTGGCAATGGCTGGGTTGCGCCCTCAATATCATTGGGGTAATGATGATTAGCCTGTCCAAGAAAAAGCTGATGGCCTGATCCATGATCAGTCAGCTCAGCCTGTTCCGGACTGCTACGCATGTATCTCGCACGTGCAAAAAGAATGTTGCAAATGGTGATCTTTGGCCGTCATGCTGAATATTACCGAAGATGCGATTGAATGAATTAACCTGAACTGGACCTTGTATGAATACCTCTCCCGATATTAGTCAGGATAAAACCCTGCTCTGGCTTATGGCGCTGGCTTGTGGTCTATGTGCAGGGGCCAACTATTATTGCCAGCCGCTGATTAACTAGATTCATACTTATTTTCAGGTGCCGGAATCCCAAGTCGCACTCACGGTGACGTTTGCCCAGGTGTCCTATGCACTGGGGCTGTTATTTATTGTGCCAGTTGGCGATACTGTCAATAAAACCAAATTCATTCCACTGCTGATGTTTCTGGCCGCGTTTGGCCTGTTTCTATGTGCCTTTTCAGTGAATCTGCCAATGCTCTGGATTGGCACCATCATGACCGGGCTATTTTCAGTGGCCGCACAGATTCTGATTCCGTTTGCCACCATGTCGGTCAAGCCGGAGAAAATGGGCGAAGTGGTCGGACTACTGATGAGTGGTTTACTGGTCGGGATTTTACTGTCGACCAGTCTGGCCGGACTGTTGTCCAATTTATATGGCTGGCAGCTGATTTATATCATCAGTGGCGTGTTGATGATGGGACTGGCGATTATTCTGAAAAAACGCTTGCCACATATTCCGACGGCGCGCATGGCCTATGGCAAAATCCTGCATTCGATGCTGCAACTGATCCGCCAGGAAAAACGGCTGGTCTATCGCGCCCTGATTGGTGCCAGTGCCTTTGCCGCCATGAGCGTGCTGTTTTCCACCATTGCGGTGTTACTTGGCTCCTCTTTTGGTCTGCCCGATGTCGCAGTCGGTTTAGTCACTTTAATTGGGGTATTCGGCGCACTCTCCACCAAAAAAATTGGCAAAATTGCCGACCGGGGTCATGGCAAACTGATCACCTGGGCCGGACTCTCTTTATTGGCGGTCAGCTGGAGTTTCCTGTATTTCGGCGTGCAGTATTTATGGAGCTATATTATTGGTTTTGGCCTAATTAACCTGGGACTGGCCAGTGTGCATACCAGTAACCAGAACGTGATTTTCCATTTACGCCCCGATGCCAAATCACGCCTGAATGCAGTCTATATGACCAGCTATTTTATTGGCGGCGCCTGCGGTTCTGCACTGGGCATTTACGCCTGGCATCATGGCGGCTGGAGCATGAGCTGTCTGGTTGGTTTAACCCTGGTGCTCTGCTCGGCCTGTTTTGCCTGGTTAGATCAGCAACATCTGCGCCGCCAGCAACTGGCTTAAAACTGTATAAATTGTGCAGGCAGGTTTAAGACACCTGCACCATCGGATAATGCGGCTGGGCCGAATCAATACTGGCCGGATATTCCAGCAGAATCTGAATAAAGGATGGAATTAAGGCAGCAAAAATACTGGTTGCCCCAGCCAGAATGTCACGGTTTAGCAGGCTGTTATAGTTGGCACCGCCACTGGCAAACTGGTGACGCAGACTGTCAAAGCGTTTAAATACCGCCATCAGCAAAGCGACTGACTGTTTATTTTGCAAGGTCTGTTGCAGATCAATCTGCTCTTGTGCGGCACGCTGCTGCCATTCATCGCGCGTGAGCTGTAAATGCTGATAGGCCCAGAATTCCGGATGGGTATAGGGATGTGCCAACAGGGCCTGAATCTGCTGCTGGTATTTTTCCCATAACACATAATCAATTTTTCGGGTTTCATCCTGCTGGTGCAGAAGCTGAAAAAACTGCTGTAACTGCGCAGCGGGTGGACTGGCCGCATCTTCACGGTAAATGGCCTGAAAGGCAATCCATAAACTCATAAATTTAAAATCCAGCTCCTGATCCAGACTCAGGGCTTTTTTAAACCAGCTCAGGCTACGCTGTATTTTCAGATTAAAATGCACCGAATTTTCATTCTTTTTACTGCGGTAAATTTCCTCAACCACCAGCATCTTTGTTATCCTTTTTCTTGTCTTACCGCATCAATGTAATGGTTTTTTAATTTTCTCTCAACCTTTTGATCCTTCAATTTATTTATTACCCTTCCATTTTCCAGCATAAATAAATCCGAGTATTTTCCTTTTATTTAAATAAAATAAATAAAAAATCTGAAAGCTTAAAATATATTTAAAACACATTTTATCTAGCAGCTACTTAAAATAAAGAAATGTAAAGTTATATATAAAATCACGAAAAATGTAATTACACAAAAGATTACATTCTTAAAAATCCTATGTAGGACAGCCAATTAAAAATGCCGGCTTAAAATCACCGCTTACAACTAAATAAGATGTAACAGAGCCAGGGTTTTTCATGAGATGTTTCATGTTAAAAAGAAGCTATCTGTTTTTCTCAGATGATTTCAGCGCGCTAGCGATAGCGTCGATATCTATAAAAGAGGTGTTCAAATGCAAAATCAAAACAATGGTTCAAACCAACAGCAACAGCAGCCTCAACAGCAAGGCAATCAGCAGCGGCAACAAGACCGTCTGCAGCAACAGCAACCTCAACAACAGCAAAATAACCAGCAACAAGGCAATCAGCAACGCCAGCAAGATCAACAGCAGCAACAGCCTCAACATCAGGGCAACCAGCAGCAACAACAAAACCAGCAACAGCGCCAGCAAAATGATCAGCAACAGGATCAGCTGCGCCAACAACAGCAACAGCCTGGCCAGCAACAAAACCGCCAGCAGCAACAGCAACAACCGCAGCAATATGGTCAACAACGCCATAACCAGAATGCGCAGCAGCAAAACAATCTCTTAGATGATGAAGATATGTAAAACCATTTTTTGTTTTTCACTTATTTTTATTATAAATAATCGAAGGAGATGATCATGGTCAACAATGCAAATGATCCACATGGGTACTGGCGTGACAACCATGCAGACCGTCCTTACTACAATGATTTTAAAAGAGATATCCCAGATATTGATTATGATCGGGACTTATCTTCTGCTTATGATCTCGGTACGCGCGCCCGTAGTGAATATGGCACAGATCGCGACTTTGAAAGTTCTGAAGGCGACCTGAAACAGCGCTGGGAAGAGTTTAAAGCAGATTCTCGCTTAAAATGGGAACAGGCCAAGCATGCGATTAAAGATGCCTGGGATAGAAACTAGATTGCCCTCAGTCTGGTTCTAATACGGTTCAGAGTTATAGGTCATTATGACCTATAACTTTTTTATATCTGTCAGTTTTATCTCTGCAGATTTTCTATTTTGTGTTCTCTATTTGATTTATATATTCCTATTATTTTTGCTTGACCACATCAATAATACTCTGACTAATTGCTCGCGACAGCTGTTCCAGTTTTTTCTTTTTGGTGCCATTAAATACACAGCGATAATGATGCAGTTTATTCTGATACGAAATACAGTAAAAAAATGTTCCGACCGGTTTTTCCCTGGTTTCAGAGCCACCGCGTTTTAATAAACCGGTACAGCCAATAAAAATATCAGAATCAATGATCTGTTTAGCCTTTAAAACCAGCTTCTCCGTCACTTCAGCAGATTCAGGAGAGTATTTTTCCAGGAATTTCTTTGAGATTTTTAAGATACTGACTTTTAAATTGGCGTCATAACAGACCAGGCTACCATTTAAAATATCACCTGAATTTTTATTCAATGAAAAACGATAGGCCAAATAACCTGCCGAAGCACTTTCAATAAAAGTAACTTTTAATTTCTTTTTGGCAAGTAACTGGCAGCATTTATTCATTTATACCCATCCTGAATATAATTATTCATTCCGATTTAAACATAGCTCTTTTTCAGTGCTTTTTTCTGAAAAGTAACATTTCATTTATTTTTTAAAACTAAAAATATAACCCTCTGATTTTTATATCTATAGATTAATTCCTCATATACATACTTTACATGAAGTCACACAACTCAGGCTTAAGTTTCCAGCTAACTAGATTACTGTTTTCTAGGGTTAAATCATGGAGCAGAATAATGCCAACGGTCGTCAAACAAAGATTATTAGACATACTCAATGATGTGCCTGAAACCTATTTTGATCTGGTGTCCTTTTATTTAGATGCCGATATTGCTCCCACCGCCAAACAACAAAAAGCCCTGTTCAGTTTAAAAAATGAAATTGAAACCCTGCCGTTGGCCCTACCCGATTTCCCTCGCCAGCTGGATCAGCTGGAGCACTGGATGATCCAGCATGAACAGCAAGCCCAGCTCGAATTTGAATATTATTTAAAGCGCCGTGCCTGGGGACAGCCACGCGAATATTTTCACTGCCTGTCCGATGCTTATGAGTTTCTGATCAAGATTGCCCCGACCCAGCGTGCGCAGGCAGCCTGGCTCTACAGTTTTAGCCAGCACTGGGATGACCGGCGCTATACCGAGCTGATTCAGCTGTATCTGCAAGCTCTGGCCTATGGTCACACGCAGCAGCATCAGCTGTATCAGTTCAATGCACTGCTTGAAACCCTGCAGCTAGATAACTTTATACTCGGTCTGGAAGATGGCTATTTTCATCAGGCTGCAATTCAGCTGGCACTGGCGTACTGCCCTACCGATTTCATGCCTTTGACCTTAGGGTTTCATATTGGCAAACACCTGTGCTCGCTGCATCAGCTGATCATTGCGCATGAACTAAAAGAACTCGGTATTCACACCCGCTGTTTTCAGCCACAGCAGCGTTCAACATCACGGCATACGCCTGTGCTACATGCCATTGCCAGTCTGGCCCCGGACGAAAAACAGCAGGCTCAATATCTGCGCCTGATTCAGCTGGGCTATGCCTTAAGCCAGCAAGGCATGAACGAAGAAAAAATCCTGCAGCGGCTGCATCTGCACGACATTATCCAGAAAATTTTCCAGCATAAAGCCCTGATGGGCAAATTCATTCATGACAATAAATGTATTTTTACCAACCGCAGCATCAACCAATGGCTGGAAACCGTCGAAGGCGTGGATGGTTTTATCCAGCAGCTGCTGGAAACCGACTGGATCCGTTTAGGTCAGGACCCGGAGCAGAGTAAATTCTGGCGTCTGATTCATCAGCAGGAAAGCCAGATGTTCGGGCTGTTTAACCGTACCGAACAGCAGTTTATTTATGACTGGATTCTGGGAGATGCCGCAGTACAGCATCCTGCCCCATCTGCGCTGCAAAGCACGTCGGACCATTTTAAAACCAGCGACCACTTTAATTATATGGCCGAGCTGGAGCTGGAAGAAATTCAGCTCAAATACGCCCAGGCCTCATCTTTTGACGACAAAATCCGGCAGCTATTGCCTTATTTGGCCCCGCATAAATCTGCCAGCGATGCCGGACGCTGGTGTACCCAGCAATACAGCCAGGCCCTTTTCCCGGCGCTGTCGCAGGCGCTCGACCCAATGCATCATAAAAGTTAATTACGGAGAACAGCAACAATGAAAAAAGATCAACAACCGAGTGAAATGGCCGGCGCAGATGCGGCAAACCGACAGAACAGTAATGATAAATCCGTTCAATTAGACCCGTATCGCAGTGATGCGACACAACAGGCGCTCACCACCAATCAGGGCGTTAAAATTGCCGATAACCAGAACAGCCTCAGAGCTGGCATTCGCGGGGCCACCCTGCTCGAAAATTTTATTTTTCATGAAAAAATGACCCACTTTGACCATGAACGGATTCCGGAGCGTATTGTGCATGCGCGTGGCACCGGTGCGCATGGTTATTTTGAAGCCTATCCGGGCAATGAAAAATATACCAAAGCCCATTTTCTAACTACCCCAGAACATAAAACGCCAGTCTTTGTACGCTTCTCGACCGTACAAGGGCCGCGCGGCTCGGCAGATACGGTACGCGATATTCGCGGCTTTGCCATCAAGTTCTATACCCAGGAAGGCATTTATGACATGGTCTGCAACAATGCCCCGGTGTTCTTTATTCAGGATGGCATGAAATTCCCGGATTTTGTGCATGCCTTAAAACCGGAACCGGATACCGAAATTCCAACCGGTGCCAGTGCACATGACACCTTCTGGGACTTTGTTTCACTGGTGCCAGAAAGCTCACATGCGGTGATCTGGGCCATTTCCGACCGTGGCATTCCAAAAAACTTCCGTAGTATGCAGGGCTTTGGCGTACATACCTACCGCTTTATTAATGCCGAAAACAAATCGGTGTTTGTGAAATTCCACTGGACCCCGAAACAGGGTATGGCCGCCTTGGTCTGGGATGAAGCACAGAAAATTGCCGGGAAAGACCCGGATTATCATCGCCGCGATTTGTATCAGGCCATCGAGAACGGTTTCTATCCGGAATGGGAACTGGGTGTGCAGATTGTGGAGCAGGAAGATGAAATGAGCTTTGACTTCGACCTGCTTGATCCGACCAAGCTGATTCCGGAAGAACTGGTGCCGGTCATTCCGATTGGCCGGATGGTGCTCAACCGCAATATTGACAATTTCTTTGATGAAACCGAACAGGTCGCCTTCTGTCCGGCGCATATTGTGCCGGGAATCGACTTCACCAATGACCCACTGCTGCAGGCGCGGATTTTCTCCTATACCGATACCCAGCTCAGCCGTTTAGGGGGTCCGAACTTCCATCAGCTGCCGATTAACCAGGCGGTGTGTCCGTTTCACAATAACCAGCGCGATGGCATCCATCAGAGCCGGGTTCATCGCGGTCAGGCGGCGTATCAGCCCAACTCGATTGACAATGACTGGCCACGAGAAACCCCACCCGCAGCCAAAGGTGGCGGTTTTGAAAGCTATCAGGAACGCATTGACGGGCATAAAATCCGTCAGCGCAGTCCATCCTTTAGCGATCACTTTTCGCAGGTGCGTCTATATTTCAAAAGCCTGAGCCTGCCTGAACAGAAACACGTGGTCGATGCCTATGTCTTTGAGCTGAGTAAAGTGCAGCGCAAACCTATCCGTGAGCGTGTGGTGCACAATATGCTGGCCAATATTGATGCCAATCTGGCCAAAATGGTCGCCGATAAACTCGGCATTGCACTAGATGAAAGCCAGCTGCCGCCTGATCTACCCGAGGAAAAAACCTCAGCCAAGTTATCCATGACGGCATTTTTACCGCCGAATATTGAAGGCCGTAAAATCGCGGTACTGGTGCATCCTCATGCCGCCACCGACAATATTGAGCCGATTCATCAATGGGCCTTAAAAGAAAATGTGATGCTGGATTTTCTGACGCCCACCCCTGCCCCAACCACCACCATTGAAGATGACATGATTCCATCTGATGGGATGCAGCAGGCCGAACCCTCAGTGCTGTATGATGCAGTGATTGTGCTGGATGGCAACAATCTGGATGCCTTTAAGCGCGATGGTGTGGCCTGCCATTATGTGATTGAAGCCTATAAGCATTTAAAACCGGTGGTGTTGTTAGGGGATAAAGCCGAGCTGCTGGAACATCTGCGTCTACCGCCAGATGAAGGCGTATTTAGCGATGCCAGTTTCCAGAATGTGGCGGAAGGCTTTAAAGAAGCGATTCGTCACAACCGGGTCTGGGCACGTGAAGCCATTGCAGAATCTATTCCGGCTTAATTGTCCTGCACTCATACAAGCTGAATCAACAAAAGGGAAGCCAATGGCTTCCCTTTTGTTTGAATAGATGGATGAGATTCAGATTAAAACTTGATGTACATAGTGCTTTCCTCTCACCTTAATCTGCAATCTGCGCCGTTTGATACCGCTCCAGCTCCTTGTCACTCGAGATCTGTGGAGGGGCTGCAATATCCAGCGGTTCTAAGCTCATTAAGGGCACTTTGATCTTCTTTCCCTTTGGGGTCTTCGGCTCATCTTCATCAACGGTAATTTTCTGAATAAATGTCGCCAACCAGAGTATAAACTCTTCTTTATTGCTGCTTTTCGGCACAATGCTCAAGTCCAGTTTCAGCTCGTTGGCATATAAAGGGTTGACCATCAGCACATTAAAGTCGATGCAATTGACCAATAATTTAAGACGTGTTTTTTTGATTTCAGCACGCAGCTCAATCATTAACATATTTAAATCATTGATAATATCTCCTCTAAAGTCCTTATTTTGCTCGACATTTCTATAGATTATTTCAGCAAGTTTAATATACTGGGGCATACGATCATCCATTTATTATTCTGAATATAGTGATATTGAAGGATTTTGCGTAATTTTATGTAGTATTTAATAGGTATTTTGCAAGAAAAATACTTCTTGTTACATTGGAATTACATATTTTTTTAAACAAATCAAAGAATAACTATAATTTGCGAACTGATTGTCAATTTTTCCAGTGAATTAATTTTATTATTTTTATTTTGCTTAAGAGGATTATATATGTATTTTGATTATATATTCTAATTGAATTTAAAGATCATTTTCGGGAGTATTCATTTAATTTATAAAATAACTTAAACTTAATATCAATAATTATAATTTATATTTTAACAATATAACAGTTAAAATAGCAGCAAGCTAAAATATGGATATTCACCCTCCCACCTTCGGACAGCCAACAACAATCTTTTTTCGTCAGCCGGATTTTGTGCTACTATCTCGCCCCTGCACGCCCGGTGGATGTGAGTAAAACCCTCTGCCTTGTGCTGCCCGATCTGTGCGAATAGCGCCTCAGTTTTGTTTCCCGTCGTTGCAAGGTTTGCTGTTGAATGTCAAATGTAAATACGCTTGAAAATATCCAACTGCCAAGAATTTCCGTGGCCCCCATGATGGACTGGACCACCCGGGATTATCGTTTCTTTGCGCGCCTGTTTAACCCAAACGTGATTTTATACACAGAAATGGTCACCACTGGTGCCATTATTCATGGTGATGCCAAACGCCATCTGGACTTTAATCAGGAAGAACATCCAATTGTGCTGCAATTGGGCGGTTCCAATCCTCAAGATCTGGCCACTTGTAGCAAAATGGCGCAAGACTGGGGCTATGATGAAGTTAACCTGAATGTCGGCTGCCCAAGTGACCGCGTGCAGAACAATAAAATTGGTGCCTGCCTGATGGCCGAGCCTGATCTGGTGGCAGAATGTATTGCAGAAATGCGCCATGCGGTGGATATTCCAGTGACGGTTAAACACCGGATCGGGATTGATGACATGCATTCGTATGAAGAAATGCTGCATTTTGTCGATACCGTTGCCAAAACCGGCTGCAATAATTTTATCGTGCATGCCCGGATTGCACTGTTACAAGGCCTATCACCCAAAGAAAACCGTGAAGTGCCGCCTTTACGCTATGAAGATGTTTACCGTTTAAAGCAGGATCGCCCGGAGCTGATCATTGAAATTAACGGCGGCATTAAAACCCTGGCAGAAACACAGGCACATTTACAGCATGTCGATGGGGTGATGATTGGCCGCGAAGCCTATCACAATCCGTATTTACTGGCCGAGCTGGGACATTTCTGGAATCTGCCCCTCCCGGACCGTTTCGAGATTATGCAGCAGATGATGCCATATATCGCACAGCGCGTGGCTGAAGGTGCACCGCTGTCGATTATCACCCGTCATATTCTGGGCCTGTTCCAGAACTTGCCAGGCGCACGCAAATGGCGTCAGGCCTTAAGTGGCGGCAATGCCAAAACCTTAAAAGATGTGGAAGTGGCCATTCAGAATATTCAGGCCGCGATGCAGCGTACTGAAAACTATCTGCAGGAACACGCTGTTCAGCCTTAAAAGATCAACAAAAAGCCCTCAATTGAGCTTTTTTTAGAATCAGATCGTAACCGGATTATGCCTGTTTGGCTTTTAGCTGATCGAGTTTTTTCAGAACTTCGGCCACGGCCACCATCGCAAAACTGGAAGTAACCACCACCGCCGAACCATAGCCACCACAGCGCAGCCCGGCACTGGCACAGACATCGGCACTGGAAAATGGATTATCAATTGAATAGACGCAGGTAATCCCGAACTTCTCTTTCGGCTTTTTACAAATGCCTTTGCTACGCAACTGGGCACGCAGTTTGGCCAGCATCGGGTCCTGTTCGGTTTTAGATAAATCGGCCACACGAATTTTCAGCGGATCGAGTTTGCCGCCGGCACCACCAGACACAATCAGCGGCACTTTATTAAAGCGGCAATGCAGCATCAGCGCCAGCTTGGCTTTGACATCATCAATACAGTCCAGCACTACATCGGGCGTATGCGCCAGCAGGTCTTTGACATTGTCCGGGGTCAGGTAATCATCAATCAGGTTGATCTTGATGCGTGGATTAATAGCACGGCAACGCTCGGCCATAATTTCAATTTTTTCATGGCCCAAAGTGCTGCTCATGGCCGGTAATTGCCGGTTGATGTTGGAGGCAGCCACCACATCCATATCCACCAGGGTCAGCTCACCAATACCGGTTCGCGCCAAGGCTTCAACCGCCCAGGAACCGACCCCGCCGATACCAATCACCATGACATGACTGTTGGCATAATACTGAAAGCTGTCCTCACCATAAATTTTGGCAACACCGGCAAAACGGCGATCATATTCATCATCTTGGAGCAGTTCAGTCATTGCACAATCAAATCTTATACAGGAGGGCTTATTTTAACGGTTTTTTCACATGGCGTGTGAGATTGGAGGATTTTTGCACGGCGCAACATCAGCGAGAGATTTAAATTTTAGGCCAGATGTAAAGCCTGTAACGAATTCTGCCAGATCATCTCAGCCAGTGCTGTCTGCTCCATCTGCAGGCTTTGCGCCAGCCCTTCAAGTACATAAGGCAAATTGGCCGGCGTATTGCGGGTGCGCTGCTCGGTCGAGGACTGGCAGCACAGCGGTGTCATATCCGGACAATCGGTTTCAAGCACCAGATGTTCTGGGCCTAATTCCTGCACCACCCGATGCAGTTTCTTGGCATTCGGATTGGTAATTTGTCCGGTCACGCCAATTTTAAAACCCAGTTTGATAAAGGCTTTGGCTTCTTCAACACCGCCACTAAAGGCATGGGCAATTCCGCCATAGCTAAAATTCTGCTGTTTTAGCAGCGCCAGCACATCGGCATGGGCTTTACGAATATGCAGCAATACCGGACGCTGAAACTGGTGTGCCAGCTCCAGCTGGGCGGTAAAATACTTTTGCTGTTTCTGATACAGCTCGGGCTGTTTATGCTGCTTTAAAAAGGTATCCAGGCCAATTTCACCAACCGCAACGCAGTCCTGTTCACGCAATAACTGTTCTAAATCCAGCAGATGTTGCGGCTGATGCTGCTCGATATAAAACGGATGCAAACCCGGTGCCAGATGGCTTCGCGGCGCCTGGCTTAACCGGTTCAGCCATTGATGGGTATCCAGCAACTGCTGAAAACGCGACTGCACAAAGCCAATTAAAATCAGCTGTTCGACACCCGCCTGCTTCGCCTGATAGGCCAGTTGCTCCCGATCAGCATCAAAATCCGCCACATCAAAGTGGGTATGGGTATCAAACAGCACCAGTGTCATTAGATGGTTTTCGCGTCAGCGCTGGACGCAGCTGCTGTAGTGGCTTCGCTGGCTGGCGCTTCAGGTGCCGGCAAATATGGTTTTTTCAGCACCTGCTGCAGCTCTGCATAAGGAATCATCAGCCGTGGCAAACCGACCACATACGGTCCAATTTCATATTCGGCATATTGCAGAATCAGGCCTTGCTGCCCCAGATAGAAATTATCCGACAGCTTGAATTTCCAGGCCTGCTCATATTCGGCAACATTATTGGCCAGTTTGCTGTCTACCACCCATTGTTTAAAGGCGTCATAGGCGGCAGCTTCCAATGCAGCTCGTTGCTGCGGCTGCAAGATGTCAGCCAGTTTGACCTGCTTTTTCTGCTCCAGATCAAAATTAAAATAGGTTTGTGCGGTAGCGCCATGTGCGCCGCCCAGATAGCTGCTGCTATTTACCACCACGGTGGCCAGCGGCCCTTCCGAGTTTAAAATTTTTGGTTTAATCATCAGGCTAATCTGATGATTGGCACTCAGCGCCTTGATTTCCTGATCCAGACTCAAGAAGGCCGCAATAAAGGGCTGCACCTGCTGTTCCAGTTTCTGTTTTGGCGTTGGAATTTGCGTTAGTGCCTGTGCCGAGGAAGCTGGCTCTGCCGCAGAGGCCGGCGCTTCAACATTCAGAGGTTTATCTGCCGGGGCAATTTCCAGGGTCTGGTTCAGTTCTTTAAGAATGTACTGATCAATCTGCTCATCGACAAAAGGCTGGTTACTCTGCAAGCGCTCAACAGAAAGCTCGGGGCAGTTCTTGCCTTCACATTCCGGCAAGTTCAGCTGCAGCTTTTCCGGCTCGCCAATCAGTTTTAGCGCCTGCTGTTCAACTTCTGCGGCCTGCGCCTGCTGTTCCTGTTTCGGTTCATTATTTTTGGGCTGACATGCGGTCAATGCCATGGACACGGCCAAGACACTCATCACCCATGCTGTTTTTTGCTTTAACATTGAATAACCTTTATTGCCTTTTGTGCATCCCAGATTCAAAGCGGATGTTCTAATTATTAAAACATGCGCGAATAAATTTCAGCTTTTACAACTTGTTGAGTTTGTGCTTTCGTTAAGTAAATATCAAGCTGTGTTCCATCTTTCACAATTTCATGGGTGCGATAATGCAGCCCCATGCCTTCATGATCAAAGAACCAGTCGGCCTGTCCCCAATATAAGGTTTTCGGTGCCGTGTTTTGCACCTCTGCACTTTGTTCTTTCAGCCATTGCCGATAGGCCTGCTGCACGATTGCATGCATCGCAGTTTGCTGCTCGGGCTGAATAATATCCAGTGCGGTTAAAGCCTGCTGCTGTTGACGATCAGCCACGAAAAAATAATAACGCTCTTTGACTTTTACTGTTTCCTGATGGCTATCCACCCCTATCTGCAATAACACATACTGGTTGCGCTGATAGGCTAGCCGGGTATACAGCGCCAGTTCATAGGCCGGATTTTTGGCAAACTCGGCCTGCCAGGCATCAGATTTTTTCACATAGGCATTCACCGCCTGCTGCAGGCTCATGTCCTGTTTCAGCCCGATCTGATCCTGAATCACCTTGGCCTGACTTTTGGCAATCCACTGGTTCAGCCATGAATCCTGTGTCTGAATGGTTTGAATATCCAGATCAATACAGTTTTTCTTTTCACAAAATGGCAAAGCAATCTCTGCCGGCTGCTGCTTAATCTGCAGGAATGGCAGCACCTCAGCCTTTTCCTGCTGGAAGATATTTTTTTCAGGACGTGCATCTTCAGCCGATTCATTGTTCTGGGAAGATGAGTCGCAGCCACCCAAAGACAGTGCCAGCACGGCACAAGCGATAAAACTGATTTTTGTTTGCATTGTTGATCTCTCTTCCTGAAATTTTCCCCATCCTAGAAAAACAGCTTCACGAAGAAGCTGTTTTAACGGCGATAACCCTTTAGTGTTCGCGGGTGTTACGGAACACGATGTCCGGATAACGCTCCTGCATCAACTGCAAATTAACCCGGCTTGGCGCCAGATAGGTCAGGTGACCGCCACCATCCACCGATAACTGGTCATGGGCTTTTTTCTTGAACTCGTTGAATTTCTTCTCATCTTCACAAGACACCCAACGTACCGTGTTGATGCTGACCGGCTCGTAAATACAATCGACCTTGTATTCTTCTTTCAGACGATAGGCCACCACTTCAAACTGCAGCACACCGACCGCACCCACGATCAGGTCATTGCTGTTTTGCGGCATAAATACCTGGGTCGCACCTTCTTCCGACAGCTCTTTTAAGCCTTTTTGCAGCTGCTTCGATTTTAGCGGATCTTTTAAACGTACACGGCGGAACATTTCCGGTGCGAAGTGCGGAATACCGGTAAACTGCAGGTTTTCACCTGAGGTGAAGGTATCACCAATCTGGATGGTACCGTGGTTGTGCAGACCAATAATATCGCCCGGCCATGCTTCTTCCAGATGCTGACGGTCACCGGCCAGGAAGGTTAAAGCATCTGAAATACGCACGTCTTTACCAATACGCACATGCTTCATCTTCAGGCCTTTTTCATATTTGCCTGAGCAGATCCGCATAAAGGCAATCCGGTCACGGTGTTTCGGGTCCATATTGGCTTGGATTTTAAAGACAAAGCCCGTGAAACCTTCTTCAGTCGCTTCGACCACACGGTCCTGAGTTGGATGCGCTTTTGGTGGTGGTGCATAGTCGCTAAAAGCATTCAGGACATGGTCAACACCAAAGTTACCCAGTGCAGTTCCGAACAGTACCGGCGTTTGACGACCCGCCAGGAATTCTGCACGATCTAACGGTTCATTGGCCATTTGCACCAGTTCTAAAGATTCTTCAAATGCCGCCCAGGCCAGTTCACCGACTTTTTCACGCAGGTCAGCATGGTCATAGCCATCACGCACTTCAATCTCGGGAATGGTCGAACCAAAACCGGCTTTATACACGTAAAATTTTTCTTCCAGCAGGTTAAACACGCCGGCAAAATCACGCCCGGTGCCCAGCGGCCAGGTAATCGGTACACATTTAATTTTCAGGACGTTTTCAATTTCATCCAGCAGCTCTAAAGGCTCACGGATTTCACGGTCCATTTTGTTGACGAAAGAGATAATTGGCGTGTCACGCATACGACACACCTCCATCAGTTTGATGGTCCGGTCTTCGACACCTTTGGCCCCGTCAATTACCATGAGTGCCGAGTCTACCGCGGTTAAGGTTCGGTAGGTATCTTCCGAGAAGTCTTCGTGCCCCGGGGTATCGAGCAGGTTGATCATCTTGTCTTTATACGGGAACTGCATGACCGAGGTGGTAATCGAAATCCCACGCTCTTTCTCCATTTCCATCCAGTCCGAGGTCGCCGCCCGATCCGATTTACGGCTTTTCACCATTCCCGCCACCTGAATCGCCTGCCCCCATAACAGCAGTTTTTCTGTCATGGTGGTTTTACCGGCATCGGGGTGGGAAATAATCGCAAAGGTCCTGCGCGCCGCGACTTCTTTCGCGAGTTGATCTTTAAACATAAGGGAAATCTTCAATATATACACAGTTTGCGACACACATTTTCATGTGAATCCAAGCCGTGAAGGGATAACTTAAAATTGGCGCAATTGTAGCAGATTTCAGCCAACAATCATTAGAGCACTTGGGCCGGAATCGGTTTAAATTTTAAGTGGAAAATAAAAGTATCTGGAGATCGCGACTTTGCGATAAAAGTTTTCAAAATCACCATCTATTTAGTTTTAAAAGACTTAGGCTTTTCACCGCAGAACAGAACTCCCCATATTTCTTTATCATTTGGAAAAATCAGGGAAAATCAGCATCCTCTCTGCGGATATTTTTGATTTAAATATCTCATTAAAGCCAATTAAATAATAATTATTATCAATAGAGAGTGATATTCAATATCATTTACAGCAGGCTATTTATTCCCCACACTGCATGCACTTTTTTTCGGGGTCCATCCAGAGCGTGTTATGAAATCTTCTCTTTTTTTGCTGTCTTCAATCGGCTTGATGACAGCGCAAGCCTATGCCAACGAAACAGCCAGTACTGTGACTTTACCTACACTCAACTCTTCGGCACAGGCAAGCCTTAGCCTGAAAACGCAAGTAGAGCAAGCCTCCACCGCCAGCAAAGGTATGGCACAACTGAAAGATATTCCTCAAATTGTGAATGTGGTTCCGCAACAAGTCTTAAAAGAACAGAATGCGACCTCCCTGCAAGGCGCATTGCAGAATGTGACCGGTTTAAGTTTTAGTGTCGGAGATGGCCAGCGTGATCAGGTCATGATTCGCGGCTTTTCGGCTATTTCCGATCAGTATGTCGATGGAGTACGCGATGATGCGCTGTATTATCGTGATCTGTCGAATGTAGAACGGGTGGAAGTGCTAAAAGGGCCGGGTTCGGTGTTATATAGCCGGGGTTCAGCAGGTGGCCTGATCAACCGGATCAATAAGAAACCCCTGGATGAAGCACTGCATGAAATCAGCCTGATCGGCAGCAGCTTGGGGCAAAAACGTGCCGAACTTGATTTTGCCGATGCTCTCAATGACCAGCTCAAAGTCCGTCTGACCGGTGCGCTTGAACACTCAGATGGCTATCGCAATCAGAGTTTCGTGAACCGGGAAACTGTAGCACCGTCTGTGCAATGGGATATTTCAGATCGAACCACTCTGCTCTTGCAAGCCGATCATTTGCACGATGACCGTTTGGCCGATCAGGGCTTTCCCATGGACCCGCTGACCGGTAAACCGGTACGTACCAATCCAAAAACATTCTATGGCGCATCCAACGCAAAAGATGTAGGCAATGTCGATACTGAAGTGTCCAGCCAGACGGTTACGCTAGAACATCAGTTCAATGATCAGCTGAAATATCGCGGTGTCGCCCGGCATTATAATTATGCCTTGGACCGGGAATACAGCAACGCCAGTCCAGCAGCAGATCAGGTCACGCTCAGCCAGATTAAACGCATGCGCGATGAAGATGGCATCTTCTTGCAGAATGAATTATCTGGCGTCTTTCATACTGGTCAAATCAAACACGACACCTTAATCGGCACGGAATACAGCCAGCAGCACAAAGATGAAATATTCTGGTTAGGGTCAAAAGCCACGACCGATTTGTATGATCCGGTCTTGCCGCACTGGTCACCGGTCGATACCTCTGCCACTCCAAGAGTCAATACCGCCAGCAAATTTGAAAATTATGCTGTCTATGTACAAGACCTGATCATCCTGAATGAACAGCTCAAGGTTTTGGCCGGGTACGTTCTTTCCCAGTACAGGCATGATAAGAAAAATACCAGCAGTATTGAGCGCGATGACCAGACCCTCTCCCCTCGCCTGGGCGTGGTCTATCAACCGACCAAAAATTTATCTTTATATGCCGCCTATAATCAGTCCTTCCAGCCGCTTGCAGATTCATTCGTGTTTTATAGCAACAGTGCCGACCTGAAACCGACCAAAACCAGAAACCTGGAAGTCGGGACCAAGTATGACATCAATGATCGGCTGAATATAACCCTGGCCGTATTTGAAATGACCCAGAGCAATATCCAAAATAAAATTACGGACAGTAATCCACAAAAATGTCTTGCCGGGCTATGCGGTTTTCAATGCCGCGCTGGGTTATCAGACCGCGCAGTATGATGTAGCGCTGAATCTGAACAGCCTGTTTGACCGTGATTATTTTATCTCAGGACATGGTGAAGGAAACGATTCCAATATGATGGGCGACCCACTGAATGCACAGCTCGCGCTTCGTTATCGTTTTTAATATGTGGGGTAAATGGATGTCATCTGGCATCCATTTTCAAACCATTTTTTCTTGCAACATCGACCGTGATTTTTGAAACATCTGGCTATCTAAAAACAGTACCTTAATCAGACCCGATAATTTCATTTTATACTTGCGGCAAGTCTTCCAAATGCTTGACCTCAACCGGCATCGACAGCAAATAACCTTGTAATTGCTGACAACCCAAACGCGCCAGAATTTCGGCCTGTAATGGCGTTTCCACCCCTTCTGCGGTAACCGTCAATCCCAGTTTGGTCGCCAGCTGGATAATACTTTCCAGAATCATTTCTTCTTTGGAATCGCGATACAGGTCTTTAATAAACGCACGGTCAATTTTTAGCTCATCCACCGGCAGATCTTTTAAATACAGGAAACTGGAATGGCCCGTGCCAAAATCATCAATCGCCAGTTTTACGCCCATTTCTCTTAAGCGTCTAAAACTACGAATACTCGATTCCACATGATGCATGGCAGTGGTTTCGGTAATTTCAATCATGAGATGACTCGGGTCAATCGCATAACGGCGGAATAAGTTTTCTAAGGTGCTAAACAGATGTTTATGTTCGAACTGTACCGCCGACAGATTGACTGCTAATGGAAACAGTTTCAGTCCCTGCTGTTCCCATTGCTGAATCTGTTTGCAGGCCTGCTCGAGGGCCCAATAGCCCATCTGGATAATCAGGCCGGACTTCTCCGCACCTTTAATAAACATATTCGGGGTCAACAGACCATGCACCGGATGCATCCAGCGAATTAATGCTTCGACGCCACAAATCCGCCGGGTGCTGGTGGTAAATTTGGGCTGGTAAAATAGAATAAACTGCTGTTCATCGACAGCTTTATATAAATCATTTAGCAGCTTGGTCTGGCTTTTGGTTTCCTGCTGGTCAATGCTGTAATTAAACACCGAATAAGTGTTACGGCCCTGATATTTTGAAGTCAGCATGGCGGCATCGGCATTCATCAGTACATCTTGCAGGTTGTTGCCGTGCTCCGGGTACATGGCAATACCAATACTGGCCGAAATATTAATACTCTTGCCGGCAATCAGGAAACTCTCCTGTACACTGTGCAGCACATTTTCTGCCGCCTGAATCGCATCCTCAACCGTGGCCTGCTCCAACACCAGCAAGAACTCATCACCGCCAATTCTTAATAATTTTTCCTGCGATTTCAGCTGCTGATGCAGTCGTGTGGTCAGCTGAATCAGCAACTGATCACCAACATGATGGCCAAATACATCATTCACCGCCTTAAAACGGTCCAGATCAATATATAAAAACGCGACATTCTGCTGATTGATGCGCTGGGCGCTAAACAGCAAATGCGCATATTCAGCCAGATATAAACGGTTGGGTAATTTGGTCAGATTGTCCTGCACCGCCTGATTGGCCAGCTCGCGGTTGACCAGCGACAACTGGCGGTTACGCTCTTCCAGACGCTGCTCCAGCACGGCCACACTAAAGGCGGCAACGATCACCAGACTGGTCACAAAAATCACGGTAAACAGCAAGATGCCATTGCCGGTTTTATAGATCGCACCCAGACGTTCCGTATCAATCGGATAGTAAGACACCGAGGCCATGCCGGTATAATGCATCCCGACAATAGCCAGCGACATCATAATGGCAATCATCACCTTATAGTGACGATGGTAAAGCAAGGCATTTTTAAAGCGAAACGCCAGCCAGAAGGTCAGGCCGGAACCACTAATGGCAATGAGCACCGAAAACACCACCAGTAGCGGATCATAGTAGGTCCGGTGATTCTCTACGACCATGCCTAGCATACCAGTATAGTGCATGCCGGAAATTCCGAGCCCCATTAACACTGCCCCAATCACCAGACGGGCAAAAGGCAGGGTGGGTTTGGTGGTCAGCCAGATGGCAAAGGTGGAAGCAATAAAGGCAATAACGCCAGAAAAAATGCTTAGCGGCAGATTAAACGCGTAATTGGCTGGTAACTGGCAAGCCAGCATCCCGACAAAATGCATGCCCCAAATAGCAACGCCAAAGCATAGGCCACTGAGCAAGAGCATGGCTTTTTCAGATTTCTGGCGGATTCCCCCGAGCAGGAACTGCTGGGTTGAGATAGCCAGATAACTGGCCAGAATTGCAACCGCAATTGAACCTACCACCAGGCTAAAGTCATAGTGAATATGAACCATAAAAAGCTTCCGTATAGGTTATTTTTTTGTTGTTACTATACTCAACGCTAAATACTCATGAATTTGCCGCTTTAAAAGATAAAAATAAAACAAGGAATTAAAACTCAAACTAGAATCTTATACTATCGCATTGAGGTCAAGCCTAAATGCGGTTTTTCCGCCCCGAAAGCCATCATTTTTCACGTTGATTTACCAGCTCATCTGCCTTTTGAGTCATTCAACTCAAAAGCATCAAAAAAGGCCAGTACATCTACCGGCCTTTTTCTCACATCCAAGGTCTTATTTGGCTGTACCTGATTGTAACTGACTATAATCCAGTAACACGTTGGCCGCCTCGCTCACAAAGACTTCTTCTTCCGGCAGCGGTGGACGCTGGTTGGCTTTCATTTTGGCCCGTGACTCGGCTTGCGCTTCCAGTGAGGCCTGATAGCTTTCCCAGTTTGGATACGGCGCCAAACCGGTCGCCTGACGACGTACGTTTTCAGCGGCTAAGGTTTTACGCTCCAGCTCAATCAGCTCGGCACGGCGCTGATCTAAATCCAGCACCGCCGTTTTGCCCTCTTCTGCCTGTTTGGCAATATTTTTACGCTCAGTCAGATACTTGAACTGCGGATCAATACTGACCCGGGTCTGCGAAGATTTGGCCAGTTGCGGCACATAAGACTGCACCACACCCTCACGTTTAAATGGTGCGGTGGCAATGGTGTCCCACTTCAGCGCATTCTTGGCCTTACGCTCACCAAATTCTTCATTGTAGATATCTACCAGTTTAATGTCCGGAATCACCCCTTTGTTCTGGGTACTGCCGCCGGTAATCCGGTAGAACTTACGCTGGGTGAGCGTGGCCTGACCATAGGCCAAGGTATCCAGCTGCACCTGTGCTGTCCCTTTACCGGTGGTTGTGCTACCAATCACAATACCGCGCTCATAATCCTGAATCGCGGCTGAATAAATCTCGCTGGCAGAAGCCGAAGCCAGGTTAATCAGGACTGCTAGCGGGCCAGCATAGGTCTGTTCACCGCCATCATTGTCTTCAAACACGCTCACGTTGCCATTGCCATCACGGATTTGTACTACCGGACCCGATTTAATCACCTGACCCAGCATACGTGCCACCTCTTCAAGTGAGCCGCCCGGGTTATTGCGTAAATCGACAATAATCCCGTCGACATTTTTGGCAGCCAGCGTTTTCAAGGCATTGTTGGTATCTTCCGATACCGAACGGTATTCCACCCCGGCACGGCGCGCCCGATAGTTCAGATAAAATGATGGAATTTCAATCACGCCATAGGTATAGGTTTTGCCATCACGTTGAATTTGCACGGTTCGGTTACGCACCCCGGCATCTTCTTCCTGAATAATGTCACGTACCAACGTCACGGTACGTGCCTGACTCATCGAGGCACCCGGACCGAGTAAACGCAAGGTCACTTTGGTGCCACGTTTACCGCGAATCAGACCGACCACTTCATTGCTTGGCCAGCCAATCACATCCACAATTTTCTCGCCATCCTGACCGACACCAATAATCCGGTCGCCAGATTTGACCTGACCAGATTTACTCGCCGGTCCGCCTTCAACAATGGTTTCAATCTTGGTGTAATCTTCATTGCTGCGATCCGGACGAATCGACACCCCAATCCCTTCCAGCTGCAAGGTGGTCTGACGGTTCAGCTCCATTGCATCAACAGGCGGGAAATAGTTGCTGTGCGGATCATAGGTCAGCATCATCGCATTTAAGGTTTTGTCCAGCACATCGTCGCTTTTCAGACGGCTCATGCGTTCCAGCTGACGAGTATAACGCTTGGTCAGGGTTTCCACCGGCGTCATATCTTCCGGGCCGGATAAATCTTGCCCATTGGCCAGTTCTGGATTTTCCTTGAGGGCTTTTTGTTTGGCCTGCTCTTCTTCTTTGCTGATGGTCAGGTTAATCAGCTGGGACACTAGCATTTTTTGCCAGTGGGCTCGCTGCTCGGCCTGAGTCTTAAAGAACGGTGCTTTTTCACGGTCCAGCTCAATGGTGACATTCGGCTGTTTTAAATTCTGCGGTTTTTTCAGCTCGGCCAGCATAAACTGATAAAAGGCCTGCATGCGCTCACGATAGTGCGCATGAATCTGATACGGGCCCGATAAATCGCCAGCTTTTAAGGCGGCTCCAAAATTGGCGCCATATTTTTTCTTGTACTGTTCGACTTCATTGGCCAGGAACAAGGTGTGCTCCGGGTCCAGACTATCGATGTAAAAATCAAAAATGCGATTGGAGGTGTTGCTGTCTAAACGCTGGTTCAGGTAATGCTGACGGTCAACCAAGGTCGCTAACTGGCGTGACACCAAGGCCTGTTCCCGGGTTGGAACAATGGTATTGGAAACAGCAGCAGTATTATTGGCAGCAATGGCTTCGTTGATTGCGTGACTAAAGAAGAATCCCCCAGTTGCCACGGCAACTGCACAAGCTATCGTTTGAAGTTTCATAAATAATGTGTATTTCCTTGGTTTTCGACCAGTAGTACAAGGTTGCTTAGCGACGAATCAAGCAGATTCAAAATCTTAAACAACTTAATCTGTTTATGTCGTGTAGTTTTATCATATTCTGTGCTGACAAAATGTAGCAAATCATTGCAGAATTCAGGTATTGTTTTTCGATAAAAATTTGAATCCGGAACCGATATGATTGGCGCATTGATGCTCGACATCGCTGGCACAGCACTTACTCAAGAAGATATTCAACTCTTACAAGCTCCGCAAGTCGGTGGCGTCATTTTATTTGGTCGAAATATTGAATCACCGCGGCAGGTACGCGCCCTGACCGATCATATGCGTCAGGTACGTCCGGATATTTTAATTGCAGTCGATCAGGAAGGCGGCCGGGTGCAGCGTTTAAAACAGGGTTTCACCCTACTGCCGGCCATGGGCCGTTTTGGCGAGCTGTATCAGCAGCAGCCGGAACTGGCGGTCGAGCTGGCTGAACAGTGCGGCTGGCTGATGGCCACCGAAGTATTAGCGGTCGGTATTGATTTCAGTTTTGCCCCGGTGCTGGATTTAAACGACATCAGCGATGTCATTGGCGACCGCAGTTTTGCCCGCAATATGGACGATATTATTGTGCTGGCACGTGCCTTCTTAAGCGGCATGCAGCGCGCTGGTATGGCCACCACCGGCAAGCATTTCCCCGGTCATGGCTCGGTCAAGGCCGATTCGCATGTGGCCGCTGCGATTGATTCACGTTCTTATGCAGAGATTCAGCAAAAAGACATGCAAAGCTTTATCCAGCTGCAAGCCCAACTGGATGCCCTAATGCCTGCGCATGTAATTTATGATCAGGTCGATCCGAACCCGGCCGGTTTCTCTCCGTACTGGATTCAGACCGTGCTACGTCAACAGCTGAATTTTGATGGCGTGCTGTTCTCGGATGATTTAAGCATGCAGGCCGCCTGTGTGGCAGGTGGTGCCGATGCCCGCATTCAAGCCGCCTTAAACGCCGGTTGTGACATGGGACTGGTCTGTAATGACCGTGCTGCCGCCTGTCTGGCACTGGAAGGCATTCAGGATGTACCGTTACCGAATCAGACCCGTTTAGCGCGTATGCGTGGCCAGATTCCAGAAATTCAGATTGGTGATGTACTGGAGCTCGGCCCGGAATGGCAAGCGGTACGCGACCGTATTGTCCGCTTTAAAGACAGCGGTCAGTAATACCGACAAAGGAACAGGACAAGCTGTTCCTTTTTCTTTATGATGCAAATACATAAATCCAATCCCCCGAATAAATAAAAAGAATAGAGGACCTTGCATGAGCCAACCGCTTTCCGAACATCGCCATATTTCCTTTACCGCCCACTATACCGGCTATATCTGGTTTCAAATGGGCATCTCGCATCCGGTGTTTGCCACCTCAAAAGGCAAGTTTCTGGCTAAACTGGTCCATCCGCTGGAAAGCTGGGCCGAAAAATATGTCGGTGGCAGTATGCGTACCACTCTGAAAGAACGTCACACCATTATTGACCAGCAACTGACCGAGCTGATTGCCCGCAATCCTCGCATCCAGGTGCTGGAAATTGCCTGTGGCCTGTCCCCACGGAGCTGGAATTTCCGCCAGAAATACCCGGAACTGAATTACCGCGAGCTGGATTTACCAGATATGGCCAAGGTGAAAACCGCCGCCTTGCAACAGCTGGACCAGCAGGCACCGGAAGTCTTGAGTGCCGATATTTTCAGTGAAGAATTTGCCCAGATTTTTCAGCATTTTGACCCGCAGCAACCGCTGGTGATTATTAGTGAAGGCTTAATCAATTATTTCGACAAGCCGATGCTCAGCAAACTGCTGCATGGGATTTATCAATATGGACAACATTTTCAGGAACTGCATTACTTGAGTGATATTTACCCTGAACCGGTAAAAAACAAGCTGGCCAGCTTTATGTGGACCAGCAGTAAATTACTGAAAGTCATGTCACGCAGCGCCTTTAGTTTTCATTTTCAAAGTCCGGGCGAAGTCCGAGATTTTGTCAAAGCCAGCGGTTTCGAGCGGGTCGATATTCTGCAACCACAGCACTATTTCCACACTCCAGACCTACCCGCCCCTGAAGAACATTTGGGTGATATTGTCTGGGTGCTGCACGCCTGCCATAAACAGCCCAGTGCCTAAAAGAGAGTTCTGAGCATCGTCAGCCCATAAAAAACAGCGCCTTTGCGCTGTTTTTTAGACACCTCAATTTAGGCAATTGCTGCCAGACAACCTTTTTGACGCTGGATATAACGCAGCAAACGTTCGGCAATATCAAAGCTGCCATGTTTTAACAAGGCGCGAATCTGTTGATCCTGCACTTCAAAAATCAGGCACTCAATCTGGAAACTGCCCTCTTCATCTTGGAGTGTCAGGGCTAAATCACGCTCATATTGCGCAGCCCGTTCTGCCTGTCCGTCTTCAAAACGTAGCAATACGCCAAAAAAGTTCAGATCGACAATTTCCGTGGCAAAGCTTAAATCGGAATGACGGTGTGTTAACTGACTAAATGGCTGCTGCACGGCAATGCGTTCTTCTCCGCGGCGCTCCATGGTCAAGAGCTGGGCACGAGTCATGGGGATAATGCCTTCTAGCGACTGGATCGGCTCATCTCTTAAGAAGGTGGCAAACAGGCGCATGGTTTCTTTACGGCGCTGCAACTGTGGCACATGGTCGGCATTCGCAATCATGGCAAATTCCATGTCCGGACATTGCAGGGCAAAATTGGCATTTTCATGTGGCAAGGTAAAACTGTCATACTGGCCACAGGCCACCAGCACCTTGCACTGCGGAATAGGAACGTGGGTCAGACGCAGCAGACGATTACAATTAATATCATAGCGTTCCTGTTCGGTGGCGGTGAATTCGGCCATTTGCCGGAAGAACAGCCGCTTGGCGGTTGGCGACATGCGGGTCGCTTCCAGCTTGGCATGATTGACCAGATATAAAATTACCGCCTGACCAAACTCATCCATGCGCTGCTCTTTCATTAAATGCAGCGATTCTTCCAGCAGCATACGCCAGCTTTTCCGGGTCTTTTGCATGACACCCATCAGAACCATGCGGTCTATCAGTTCCGGACGCTGATGCGCCAGGCAAGATGCCACCACCGAACCAAGGGACATGCCCAATACCGCGACCTGACTCAAGCCAACAATATCCAGCCAGCGACCGAGCATGGCCGCCAGATCTTCCAGCTCCAGCGTACCGGCAGATACGCCAGTATCGACATTGCTGATTTGCTGGTTGGCGCCCATGGAGGGTAAATCAATCAGGATAATCGGGCCGGCATCAAACAGTTGTTCAACACAGTATTTATAGGAGTTAAAATTCTGAAAAGCACCCCCGATAATCACCATCGGCGTCATGTGCAAGGTGTCTGGGCGAGCAATCGCCATGTATTCAATCTTCCAACCGTCAATCCAGGTTGTACGCGCTGGCTGTTTGAAACTGTGCTTATCGTAAAGATCAAAAAAACCAAAGTGAGCACTTGACTGCCCGACTTCCGAGTCCATTTGGATAATGGAATTCATATTCCTTTCCTCCATTCTCGCGCTTATTTTTATTGTGCAAGAGATGATTTCTAAAATTGAGCAAAAATCGCATCCTGCTCTTTCATTGTTATTTGTATGACTTCAATGTCCATCGTGTTTCATTCTATACAGGTGTCGTTTTGACACGCAACCTCTTCTGCAACCACTTGTCTGCTTTTAAACAGGAAACAATTTCAAAATGTTTAGCGCTTTTCCGGCTTTCCTGCGGAAAATTCCATCAAACTGCTTCATTGTCCCGACCTAGACTGTTAATATCGAGGAGAAATTTCTAAGTGATCAAACCGCTATGCACGAGTCTATTGAACAATATATGCAAACGGTAGGACAACAAGCGCGCCAAGCTTCCGCAATTCTGGCAAGTGCTTCTACCCAAACAAAAAACCATGCTTTATCTGCTATTTACACTGCGCTTGAAAACAGTGAAACAGCAATTTTAGCTGCCAACCAGATTGATATGACCAAAGGTCGCAACAACAATCTGGATAGCGCCCTGCTTGATCGCTTAGAACTGACTCCCCCGCGCTTTAAAGGTATGTTACAGGGCCTGAAAGATGTGATTGGCCTGCTTGACCCGATTGGTGAAATTACCGATATGGCTTATCGTCCGTCGGGCATCCAGATTGGCAAAATGCGAGTACCTTTGGGCGTGGTCGGCATGATTTATGAATCCCGTCCGAACGTAACCTTAGAAGCGGCCTCGCTGGCGCTAAAATCAGGCAATGCCATTATTTTACGTGGCGGTTCAGAAGCGTTGGAATCGAATAAAGCCATTGCCGAAGCCATTCAGCATGGTCTGAAAACCGCAGGCTTGCCAGAAACGGCGGTACAGGTCATCAATACACCAGATCGCGCTGCTGTAGGCCAGTTAATTACCATGTCGGAATATGTCGATGTGATTGTGCCACGTGGCGGTAAAGGCTTAATCGAGCGCATCACCAATGAAGCCCGTATTCCGGTAATTAAGCATCTGGATGGTAACTGTCATGTCTTTGTCGAAGCACAGGCTGACTTACAAAAAGCCCTACCGATTGCCCTGAATGCCAAAACCCATCGTTATGGCGTCTGTAATGCCATGGAAACCCTGTTGGTGGATGAAGCCATTGCAGATGAGTTTTTACCGCGCATTGCCGAGCTGTATGCAGAAAAACAGGTCGAGCTCCGTGGCTGCGCCGAAACCCAGCGCATTTTAGGCGATAGCGTTAAAACGGCTACCGAAGACGACTGGTATACCGAATATCTTGGTCCGGTTCTGGCCATTAAAGTGGTATCGGGTCTGGATGAAGCGATTACCCATATCAATAAATATGGCTCGCATCATACCGATGCCATTATTACTGAAAACTTCAGTCTGGCGCGTCAGTTCCTGGCCCGTGTTGATTCCAGTTCAGTGATGATTAACGCCTCTACCCGCTTTGCCGATGGCTTTGAATATGGTTTAGGGGCGGAAATTGGTATTTCTACCGATAAAATCCACACCCGCGGCCCGGTCGGTCTGGAAGGTCTGACCTCGCAAAAATGGGTGGTGTTTGGAGATGGCCAGATTCGCCAATAACTCACTTTTCTAAATATATGGATGTTCAGCCTTTGCGGAGGCTGAACATTTTTATGCTGTTTTCCCAGCCTATTCCACCGTACACTGTCTTAAGAATGAGAATAAGAGGTGGACAATGTTCTATTATTTAATTGTGACCACATTTGTTCTGGCGCTGCTGGTGTCATTTGTGGTGATGCGTATTTTTTCCAGTTCCATTAACCGTATTCTGGCACGTATTATTCATGATCCGATTCATGAAGCTTGGGCCAGATATACCAAATTTGCCGGCATGGTGGTTGGAACATCCTCCGGAATCCGGATTTATGACATGGAAAAATACATTACCCCGCTCACCTATAGCGAAAACGACCAGAAAATTATTATTGAACTGACGCAGGAACGCTGGTTTCTGGAAATTTACCGCACCTTAATTGAAACCCTGCAAGGATTGGCCTGGATGATGCTGGTATTTTTTATGGTGGCGCTATTTGCCTATGTGATTGTGCGCTGGTCGGAAATGAAGTATCAGAAACCTTGAATATGAAGGAATAAGAAATATTTTCAAACAGTTCTGTCAGATGCTTTGATTCAAGGCGTGTTATGGTAAAGAGAAGAACAACGCGACTGGACATGACTACTATTTTATTAATAAATGAAATCTATCAACCGATAAATTTTAGTTATTATTCCCGAAAGGGTCGATAGTGCTTAAGTCTAATCTCCTAAAGTCTATCTAGAAGCGATACCCATCCCATGATAAAAATTAGTTATTGATCAAGATTGCACCGTGTTGGAACAGGTGCAGATCAATACGGGATACAAATATTTCAATTAGAATTCGGGTAAAACAACGTGTCTACAACTGTATTAGTAATTAACTGCGGATCTTCTTCAATTAAATACGCGCTTGTTTCTGAACGTCGCGAAGACCGTATTTTTGGTTTGGCTGAAAATTTAGGATCTGCCGAGGCACGTATTAAAGGGATCACTGTCGGAGGTGAACCGCTCGAACTTTCTATTCCGCATGCAGATCATGAAAAAGCCTTAGAAACCATTTTATCGCGCTTGTCACAATACAATCCTCAAGCGATTGGCCACCGTGTGGTACATGGCGGTAGCTTGACCAAAGCCGAGCGCTTAACCCCAGAAATTATTCAACGCATTCGTGAAGCAACCCCACTGGCACCGTTACATAACCCGGCGCACCTGGTAGGCATTGAAGCGACCATGCGTTTATTCCCTGAATTACCTCAAGTTGCTGTATTTGATACCGCATTCCACCAAACTATGCCTGCGCACGCTTATCGTTATGCCGTGCCAAAATTCCTGTACACCGATCATAACGTACGTCGTTACGGCTTCCACGGCACCAGCCATGCCTATGTTTCTGAACGTGGTTCAGAACTGGCCGGCAGCCTGAAACAAGGCGGCTGGTTAACAGCGCACCTCGGCAATGGTAGCTCGACCTGTGCCATCTGGAACGGTGAAAGTGTAGATACCTCTATGGGCCTTACCCCACTTGAAGGTCTGGTGATGGGTACCCGTAGTGGTGATGTAGATCCATCTTTACACACTTTCCTGGCCAGCAACCTGGGTTGGGATATCTACAAAATTGACAAGATGCTGAACAGCCAAAGCGGTCTACTCGGTTTATCTGGCCTCTCTAACGATATGCGTACCCTGATTGAAGCTTCTGAACAAGGCAATGAAGATGCAACCCTGGCCATTGAAGTGTTCTGCTACCGTTTAGCGAAATCTTTAGCAGCCTTAAGCTGTGGCTTACCGCGTCTAGATGGCCTGTTCTTCACAGGTGGTATTGGTGAAAACTCGGCTTATATCCGTGAAAAAACCCTGTCTTACTTACCACACTTCGGCTTTAACTTTAGCAAAGAGAAGAATGACAGCCTGAAACGTGGCACCGAAGGTCGGATCGATAACGGTACTGGTCCACAAATCTGGGTGGTTCCAACCGATGAAGAAGGCCGTATCGCCAAAGAAACCAGCGCGGTGGTGGAGTCTGAGTTGGGAGCAACTCCGGCAAAAAAGTCTGAATTAGAAACTGCGATTGCTTAAGCAATCGCAGTTTTACCCTGTTTACTTTTGGCTGATTTGAATAATACCTTATGAAAACAATTCTACTTGTCCCGACTGGAGAAGGTGTTGGTCTAACATCTGCATGTTTAGGTCTGGTGTATGCTTTGGAATGCCAGGGCATTAAACCCGGTTTCGTCAAACCTTTCTCTCAAGAATTACAGCCTGAAAACGAACGGACGACAGCGCTGTTTGAGCATGTATCTAAAACCAAAACGGTTCAACCCATTCCTTATGCACAGGTGGTGCATCAACTGAGCCATGACCAGCAAGATGAATTACTGGAAGAAGCGGTTCGTTTACACCGTGAAGTGGCCAAACAACATGACCTGATTATTGTCGAAGGTCTGTTACCGAATTTCCGTGACAGCTTCGCAGATGACCTGAATGCCCTGCTGGCTCAAGCCCTAGATGCACAGGTAGTGATTGTTAGCGGTGCCGACATCAACAATCCGCTTCGGTCTGCTGAACGAATTGAACACCAGATTCGTAACTTCGGTGGTGCAGAATCAAATCGTTTACGCGGTGTGCTGTTTATGCGTACCAAAGGTTTGCCAGAAGATTCTGCGCAAATTCCTGTGACGATTGATCCAAACCTGCGTTTACTGTCAGATACCAGCAAGTTTGTGGCCAGCATTCAGCAAACTTATAGCTACATTGGCACAGAAAAACTGCCAGTGATTGGTTTGGTACCATTTAGTAATACCCTGAGCGTGCCGCGCCTGTCTGATCTGGCGGCGCATATTTCTGCCCAGTGGATTCATGAAGGCGAAGCCAATACACGCCGTGTGTTACATAGCAGCCTGATTACTTCGAATATCAAGCATGAACTGCACAAGTTTGTGGCCGGTGAACTGATTATTACCGCAGCTGACCGTACCGATGTACTACTGGCCAGCAGTCTGGCAAACAGCAATGGCATTCCTTTAGCAGGCTTAGTCTTAACCGAGCAGCATCAACCGAATGAACAGGCCTTAAATTTCTGTCAAACTGCCATCAAGCAAGGTTTACCAGTATTACATACCCCTTTAACCACCTTTGAAACGGCGCAACAACTCTCGACTTTCGGTAATGAAATTCCGGTCGATGATATTGAACGCGCTGAACAGGTAACCCGTTTTGTGTCCAGCCATATTGATCCGGAATGGTTAAACTCGCTGATTAGCGGTGCGCATAGCCCACGTTTATCGCCTTCTGCCTTCCGTCATGAGTTGGTACAAAAATCAATTGCGGCGAAAAAACGCATTGTTTTACCTGAGGGTGATGAGCCACGTACAGTTCAGGCTGCGGCCATCTGCCAATCGCGTGGTATTGCGCACTGTATCTTGCTGGCCAAACCTGAAGCCGTAGTTGAAGTGGCCAAAGCCCGTGGTATTGAATTGCCGCATGACTTAGAAATTATTGATCCAGACCTGATTCGCGAAAACTATGTCGAGAAAATGGTTGAGCTGCGTAAAGGCAAACTTAACGAATTACAGGCTCGTGAACAGCTTCAGGATACGGTAGTTTTAGGTACCATGATGCTGGCGCTGGATCAGGTTGATGGCTTAGTTTCAGGTGCAGTACACACCACGGCCAATACCGTACGTCCGGCCTTCCAGCTGATTAAAACCGCACCTGAATATTCACTGGTATCTTCAGTGTTCTTTATGCTGCTGCCAGATGAAGTTTATGTATACGGTGACTGTGCAATTAACCCGGACCCGGATGCAGAACAACTGGCTGAAATTGCCATTCAATCTGCTGACTCGGCCAAAGCCTTTGGTATTGACCCGCGTATTGCCATGATCTCTTACTCAACCGGAACTTCAGGTGCCGGTGCCGATGTAGAAAAAGTAGCGCAAGCGACTGAAATTGCCAGACAGCGCCGTCCAGACCTGCTGATTGATGGCCCGCTGCAATACGATGCTGCATCGGTTGAAAGCGTTGGTCGTTCTAAAGCGCCAAACTCTCAGGTGGCTGGTCGTGCCAATGTGTTTATTTTCCCTGATCTGAACACGGGTAATACCACTTATAAAGCAGTACAACGCTCTGCCAATGTGGTGAGTGTTGGCCCAATGTTGCAAGGTTTGAACAAGCCGGTAAATGACCTGTCACGCGGTGCATTGGTCGATGATATTGTGTTTACCATTGCTCTAACTGCAATTCAGGCTGAACAGCAGTCTGCTTAAACAACTGTTTTTAACAAGCTCCGCTTCACCCACCCTGTCGAAAGATAGGGTGGTTTTTTAATTTAGACCAGACGTATCAAATACATCTCATTTTCTGTATAGGTTAGGTGGTAATCACATGCCTTTAACATTAAAAAATAACAACGAAGTTTTTAAACAGATCTTTGAAATCGCCAATCAATTTGACAAAGAGCAAGAAAATTATCTCATTGCGTATTCCCATTTTTTAAATTATTTCAAAAAAACAGATGTACTCACCCTGGATGACATTGTTATCGGCATCAGCTTTACCTATTCGTGGATGCCGACTATTTTGAAAAAAATTGATTTAACTGCAGCAGATGATCTGATCAAAATATTTAACAAAGCAAAACAAGGTCATCAATTAACAGTACCAGAACTTCAAACACTCAAAAGTGCATTCAATAACTCTCTTGTCGGTGTATCTAAATTGTTGCACTTTATTCATCCTGAACACTATGCGATTTGGGATAGCCGTGTATTTAGATTCTTAAGCGGCAACGAACCCCATAACTTCGCATTTAAACGTCCTGAAACTTATCTGGAATATCTAACGCTTCTGGACGAATTAAAAAATGAGGCGGTTTTTGAAAGTTTTTATCGTTTAATGCAAGACAAAGTGGGGTATCAGATTTCAGCATATCGAGCTTTAGAACTTGCCTTCTTTAAAGGAGGATAAAGCAAAGCTATAAACAAATTTTGAGAATTGAGAATTGAGAATTGAGAATTGAGAATTGAGAATTGAGAAAAATATTATTTTTATCAGGCTAAAATGAAAAAAGAAGATAAAGCTTAGGCTTGATCTTCTTTCTGACCATACATCCAAGTTGCAGCGATATATACACAAAAGCCCGCAACCATCAAAATACCTGTTGTCATCTTTAAAGTCTCATTTTTGGATGTGACAATTATGCGAAATTTTTATGACAGTTATATGACAAAACCGAAATATTTAAATTTTATTAAATAATTAAAATTCAACAACTTAATAAAATTTCATCTAAACTTAAGCTGTAATATGACATTAATTTCAGCTCAAATATAACAAAACCACCCGCCAAATACAGTAAAAATCACCCAAAATCCCGCGTAAAAGCATCACTATAAACTTTCGGCCAATCCGCTTCTAAAACGCCCACAATGCCGTCATTTTGTCTTATAATTTAGCCCGCTAGCTATCAGCCCGCTCAAGAGAATTTTGATATGACAACTATTATCAAGCAAGATGACTTGATCACATCGGTTAAAGATGCGCTTCAGTTCATTTCTTACTATCACCCACAAGATTTCATCCAAGCGATGAGCCGTGCGTATGACCGTGAAGAAAACAAAGCTGCAAAAGATGCGATTGCACAAATCTTAATTAACTCTCGTATGTGTGCAGAGGGTCACCGCCCAATCTGTCAAGATACCGGTATCGTCAACGTATTCGTTGAAGTGGGCATGGATGTTAAATTTGATTTAACAATGAGCTTAGACGACGCGATTAATGAAGGTGTGCGTCAAGGTTACCTAGAAAACTCAAACGTCCTTCGTGCATCTGTACTTGCTGACCCTGCATTTGGTCGTAAGAACACCAAAGACAACACCCCTGCGGTGATCTACCACAAACTGGTTCCAGGCAACAAAGTCGACATTACTGTTGCAGCCAAAGGTGGCGGTTCAGAAAACAAATCTAAACTGGCAATGCTTAACCCATCTGACTCAATTGTAGATTGGGTACTGAAAACTGTTCCAACCATGGGTGCAGGCTGGTGTCCACCAGGTATGCTCGGTATCGGGATCGGTGGTACTGCTGAAAAAGCCATGATGCTTGCCAAAGAAGCACTCATGGAAGAGATCAACATGGACGAACTGCTTCGTCGTGGTCCACAAAATAAACTTGAAGAACTTCGTATTGAAATCTTCGAAAAAGTAAACGCACTCGGTATTGGTGCACAAGGTCTGGGCGGTTTAACCACTGTACTTGACATCAAGATTAAAGATTACCCTTGTCACGCTGCGGGCAAACCAGTCGGTATGATTCCGAACTGTGCTGCAACACGTCACGCACACTTCACTTTAGATGGTTCAGGCGTTGCCCATATTCAGGCACCACGTCTTGAAGATTATCCTGAAGTCACTTGGGACTCATCTTCGTCTAAACGTGTTGACCTCGACAACATCACCCAAGAAGAAATGAACTCTTGGCAGCCAGGCGACACACTGCTGCTGAACGGGACCATCTATACCGGCCGTGATGCTGCACACAAACGTATGGTTGACATGCTCAACAACGGTGAAGAATTACCGGTTGATTTGAAAGGCAAGTTCATCTATTACGTAGGCCCTGTTGATCCAGTCGGTGATGAAGTGGTTGGCCCTGCAGGTCCGACAACAGCGACTCGTATGGACAAATTCACACGTCAAGTACTAGAAGCGACTGGCCTTTACGGCATGATTGGTAAAGCAGACCGTGGTCCTGCAGCCATTGAAGCGATTAAAGACAACAAAGCAACTTACCTAATGGCTGTGGGCGGTGCTGCGTACCTGGTATCTAAAGCAATCCGTGAAGCTGAAGTGGTTGCTTTTGAAGACTTGGGTATGGAAGCGATCTACAAGTTTGTAGTAAAAGACATGCCGGTATCTGTCGCAGTTGACGTAAACGGTACTTCTGTACACGCGACTGCGCCAAAAATCTGGCAAGCTAAAATTGGCAAGATTCCAGTGGTTGATGCCGCTGCTGGCTAATTAACGCTGTTGAAGCGATTAAAAAAGCACCCAAATCTGGGTGCTTTTTTATTTCTCAATATCAAGCATTTTTACCAGGTGCGTGGGTCCCACAATTTAAATGGCTTGGTCAACTGCACATCGCTGGCCGGGTCATAATCAGCATGTTTGATTTTTTGTGCCTTGGAGCGAATTTTACCGGTGCTCTGGTCTTCAGCCACAAAATTATAACTGTGCGATTTCAATTGAGTAAAAGCAATTTCATTGAGACCTACCGTTTCCGGCATCATGATTAAGGGACCAGAAACCGTGCGGCGGGTACTGCTATTTTCTTCATCATATTTAATAAAATAGGACTTGCCTGCTTCAACGGAAAAATCCAGATACTTCGGCTTTTGGAAATGCTGCACGCCTAAAGGACGACTGGTAGATAAACGGTAATCTCCGGCTGGCAATTCAATCCAGTAATAATGATTATGCAGCAGGCTTGGAATGCGTTCGCTATTGATAAATAGGCTGGAGGCTACAATTTCCTGACGGTTCCAGCGTGAATCCGGACGATATAAATACACCACGGCGGCCTGATCATGCTGCGGCTGAATGGCTTGAAAGCGCTGACCCAGTTTCTGATTGACCCAACCGCCAATGGTAAACATGCCAAAGCGGTACTGTTCCAGCAAACTTGGCTTTTCATTCTGGTCAATAGCTTTTAACGTAGAGGTGGGCGGCAGCTGCGCCTCGGTTGACGACTTCCCATGACAGCCAGCCAATGCGACAGCCAGAAATACGATTGATATAGCACGCATGAACATCCCTCATTCCTTCGTTTTTATTTTTACACTTAACACTTTTTCAATATTTTTATTGGGTTTGGCATCCAGGCCCTGATGCAGAGATTAGCACTCTGTCTTGTTTTTTCAAATAAAAAACGTGCGAAAACCGTTGATTTCCGCACGTTTCTGACGAATAGCGTCTTAAGCCGTTTTTGAATTCACGACTTTTAAATCGGCTTTCGGCTGTTCTACCGCAGCTTCTTTGCTTTGACGTTCCGGTTTTAATTCTGGCTTGGCCTGACCATTAATCACTGCCTCCGTGATAATAACCGTGCCTACATCACTACGACTTGGCAAGTCATACATGATTTCAAGCAAGGCATTTTCCAGAATTGAACGCAGACCACGCGCACCTGTATTACGTTCCAAGGCTTTTTTCGCCACCGCACTTAATGCAGCGTCATCAAAGATCAGGTCGACATTTTCCATCTCGAACAGATATTCGTATTGACGCGTCAAGGCATTCTTCGGCTCGGTCAGAATCTGCATTAATGCATCTTCATCCAGCTCATCCAGCGTTGCAATAACTGGCAAACGGCCAATAAATTCCGGAATTAAACCGAATTTCACCAAATCTGTTGCTTCAACCTGACGGAACAGTTCAGACAGTTTTTTGCTTTCATCCTTGTTACGTACTTCAGCGGTAAAGCCAATACCACCTTTTTCCTGACGTTGCTGCACAATTTTCTCTAGACCCGAGAATGCACCACCACAGATAAACAGGATGTTGGAAGTATCAATCTGGATAAATTCCTGCTGCGGATGCTTGCGGCCACCCTGCGGCGGAATAGAAGCCACTGTGCCTTCAATCATTTTCAGCAAGGCCTGCTGCACACCCTCGCCCGATACATCACGGGTAATCGACGGGTTTTCAGACTTACGGGTAATCTTGTCGATTTCATCGATATAGATAATGCCTTTTTGCGCCTTTTCGACATCGTAATCGGCTTTTTGCAGCAGCTTCTGCACGATGTTTTCTACATCTTCCCCCACATAACCGGCTTCGGTTAAGGTGGTGGCATCAGCCATGGCAAACGGAACATCCAGCAAACGCGCTAAGGTCTGTGCCAATAAGGTTTTACCCGAACCGGTTGGACCCACCAGCAGGATATTACTTTTGGCAATTTCGACTGCATCATTGGTTTTCTGACCGTTATGCGTGACTTTCAAACGCTTATAGTGGTTATAAACTGCCACCGATAAAGTCTTTTTCGCCAGGTCCTGACCAATCACATACTGATCCAGTGCAGCGCGAATTTCATGCGGTTTTGGCAACGGACGGGCGGCCCAGTCACTCGACTCAACTTGTTGACTGGTCTGAACCAGATCCAGGCATACGTCCACACATTCATTACAGATATATGCGTCCTCGCCTGCAATCAGCTTCCCGACTTCAGACTGCGTTTTACCGCAAAATGAACAATGTTTTTGTCCTTGAGGATGTTCGGACATATTCTCTCCAATTTAAATCTTTAAAACTTATGGACGCTTAGATAACACTTCGTCCACTAAACCGTATTCTTTGGCCTGCTGTGCAGTCATAAAGTTATCACGGTCGGTATCTTTGGCCACTTTTTCATAGTCCTGGCCACTGTGCTCTGCCATTAAACGGTTCAAGCGCTCTTTAATGAACAGGATCTCACGCGCATGAATTTCAATATCAGAAGCCTGACCACGGAAACCGCCTAAAGGTTGGTGAATCATGACCCGGGCATTTTCCAGGCAGTAACGTTTGCCTTTGGCACCGGCATTCAGCAGGAATGCACCCATGGACGCTGCCTGACCCATACAGTAAGTCACCACATCTGGCTTGATAAACTGCATGGTGTCATAAATCGCCATACCGGCAGTAACTGAGCCGCCTGGCGAGTTAATGTATAAATGAATATCCTTATCTGGGTTCTCTGCTTCTAAAAACAACATTTGCGCCACAATCAAGTTGGCCATGTTGTCTTCAACCTCACCCGTTAAAAAAATCACCCGTTCACGCAAAAGACGTGAATAAATATCAAAAGAACGCTCACCACGAGATGATTGCTCAACGACTACTGGAACCAATGCGTTATCAATTGATGGAACATACATACGTTTATTTATTCCTAAATTCTTGTGAGTTCACCCATGATCACAATATGAGGGATAATCATCTAAATTGCAAAATATTCACTCACAATTCATGGATATTTTTTGCATAAGCTTTGTAAACTTTAAAACCATCCAAGTTTTTATATTATATAAAAAAGGCGCCTTAGGCGCCTTTTTTACTTCAGCTGAAATTAGCCTTGTTGACGAGCTTGTTGCTCTTTCAATAAGTCTTCGTAGCTGACTTGTTTGTCAGTCACTTTTGCAGCTGCAAGAATGTGATCAACCACCTGGTCTTCTAACACAACTGCTTCAATTTGAGCACGTTGCTGTTTGTCATTTTTGAAGTATTCAATTACTTCGTTTGGATCTTCATAAGAAGATGCCATGTCTTCGATGTAAGCATCAACACGTGCAGCATCCACTTCAAGTTTCGCGTCTGCTAAAACTTTGCTCACCAATACGCCAAGTTTTACAGATTTTTCAGCTTGTTCTTTGAACAGTTCGTCTGGAAGCATGCTTGAGTCAAATGCTTTCGCACCTTGCGCACCAAACTGCTGCGTGAACTGTTGGATCATTTGTTGACGTTGACGGTCAATTTCTTGCTTAACCATAGATTCTGGAACTTCGATTTCGTTCGCAGCAACCAGCGCATCAAACGTTGCACCTTTCACCTGGTTACGAAGACCGTTTTTCACTTCACGTTCCATGTTTTTACGAACGTCAGCTTTTAACTTTTCAACGCCTTCTTCTTCAGTTAAACCGAAGATTTTTAAGAATTCAGCATCAACTTCTGGAAGTTTTTGTTTTTCAACCAGTTTTACATTGATTTTGAACTGAGCTGCTTTACCTGCCAGCTGTTCAGCTTGGTAGTCTTCCGGGAAAGTTACATCAATAACTTTCTCTTCGCCTTTTTTCATGCCCACGATGCCATCTTCAAAGCCCGGGATCATACGGCCAGAACCTAATACCAGTTTGAAGTCTTCAGCAGAGCCGCCTTCAAATTTCTCGCCATCTACTGTGCCTTCGAAATCAAAAGTGACTTGCATGTCTTTTTTCGCCATGCCTTTGGTTTCAGCCCAAGTTGCGCGCTGCTTTTGCAGGTTTTCGATCATTTGATCTACATCTTTGTCGCTAACTTCAGATGCTTTACGCTCAACTTCCAGACCTTCGAATTTCACTTCAACTTCTGGATAAACTTCAACAGTCGCTTCATATACTAAAGCGTCGTCTTTCATTTCAGTTTTTTCAATATTTGGCATACCAACAGCATTGATTTTTTCTTGTTGGATTGCTTCAAATACGGTGTCACGAATGATGTCGTTTACAACTTCTTGATAGATACCCGCGCCATATTCACGACGTACAACGTTTACAGGCACTTTACCTGGACGGAAGCCGTTAATCTTCGCAGTTTTAGCTGTGCGTTTTAAGCGAGCTTCGAACTGCTCGTTAATACGGCTCGTCGGTACAGATACATTTAAACGACGGGCAACGCCCGAAACCGCTTCAGAAGTTACTTGCATGGCTTCCTCGATATTTAGTAATAACAGTTTTTAAAAAAGTGCCATATTATATGACAACATTTAAAGATATACAAAATAACAAGCGATCAGAACAATTTTTCGGCTTAAATTCTCCACATTCCCTTCGCTATTTTTATCTATTGTCTAATATTTGTTGCAAATGATAAGTACTATCATTAATATTCAATGGTTTTTAACTCATATTTTTAACTATTCTTCTTATATCCCAATACTGGAATTCGGTTATGCGCACCTTTAACCTTCGCCCGCTTTCGCTCGCGATTCTTGGAATTTCTGCTAGTTCCGCATTTGCAAATACAACCACTGAAACAACAGCTGACCCGACACATCAATTATCCACGATTGTGGTTTCTGCGGCAGGTTTTGAACAAAAAATTAAAGACGCGCCGGCTTCTATTACAGTTCTTACCGAAGAAGATTTTAAAACGAAACGCATTACCTCATTGGCAGATGCATTAAAAGGTGTAGAAGGTGTAGATATTAGTCCTGCAGCAGGGAAAACAGGAACATTAAATATCCGTATGCGCGGTATGCCTTCGGAATACACCCTTATTCTTATTGATGGTAAACGTCAAAATAGTGTTGGCAGTATTACACCCAATGGTTTTACAGAGTCTAACAATAATTTTATTCCCCCAATTTCTGCAATTGAGCGGATTGAAGTGATCCGTGGCCCAATGTCTACCCTATATGGTTCAGATGCAATGGGCGGTGTAATTAATATTATTACTAAAAAGGTTGCAGACACATGGACAGGTTCGGTCAGCCTTAATGGAACCCTGTTACCTAATAGCTCAGAATTTGGTAATCAATATGCAGCTGAAATCTTTACATCAGGTCCTTTAGTTCAAGACCTATTAGGCTTACAATTACGCGGACGTAAAGCAGAAAGACAACAATCTTATATTACAGTACCTGGTACAGACGGTACTGAACAGTTAGCACAAGGTAACAGCCCAACTAAATCGGATATTGAAACATTTGGTGGACGATTAACTTTTACTCCTCACCCAGATCATACATTTGCTCTTGACTTTGAGAATACACAACAGTGGTTTGATAACAGCCGTGGTCAATTAGGAACCTATCTAAATGATAATGGGGAGGTACTCACTCCAGATGCCACCCAAGGTTATGGCCCAAGTCAAGAATATGAACGTAACAAAGGCTATATTTCACATGAATGGCAAACCGATTTTGGTCGCTTAGAGAGCAGCATTTCTCATGTTGAAACAGAAACTGTGGGGCGTTATTTACCAGCTGGAATGCTCAGCACTGCAGAAAAACAAAACTTTATCAACCGTGAGCTAAAAAGCGAAGATACGTATTACGATACTAAATTTACAACCCAATACTTTGCCAACCATAATATTACTGTTGGTGGGCAATGGTGGGATGCAAGCCAAAAAGATGGTATTCGTCGTCAGAACCCTGAGCTAAGTTTTGAGCAATATGGTCTTTTTATTGAAGATACATGGTCAATTTTACCTAATCTTAATTTAACTTTAGGAGGACGTTTTGATGACCATAGCTCATTTGGTGATTTCTTTACACCACGTGCTTATTTAGTATGGAATATGAATGACCAGTGGACTGCTAAAGGTGGTTACGCTGAAGGCTATAAAGTTCCACGTTTAGAACAATTAACTCAAGGTTTATCAAATGTAGCTAGCCAAGGTCGCTCGCCTGTTTTAGGAAATATTAACCTACAGCCTGAAACTAGTGAAAATATGGAGCTTGGCATTTATTTTGACAACCTACAGGGCTTTAACGCGAACGTAACTTTATTCCAGAATAAAACAAAGGATAAGATCACCACTACAGGTGCAGACTATGCCTTAGTTCATATTCGTCAAAGTGATGTTGATAAATTAATTAGCGATGGTACTTATGTTCCAGGCGTAAGTTACAATGGCCGTCCAATCGGATTCGATTGTACAGGTAATCAAGCTGCATGTGATGCTCAATTCAATGAATGGGGTATTGACTGGACTACAGCAGCCAATCGCAATTTAACTCTAGCACGTCCTTATAATGCTGAAGAAGCTGAAAGTCATGGTGTAGAAGTGGCTGCAAGCTATCAGGTTAATGATCAGTGGAAAGTTTCAGGTAACTACACCTGGACCGAAGGTGAGTTAACTGATTCTTCTGGAAAAACTATTGACGACACAGACAACGCTAAACATGTAGCAAACGTACTTGTAAATTATCAGCCTGCAAGCAATGCCTCACTTTGGTTACGTGGAGAATATCGTAGTAGCCAAGTGCGTAAAGAAGGAAACGTAAAAAATACCCTTGGTGATTATAAGGGGTATACTCAATGGCACTTAGGTACTAATTACTCAGTAAATGACAATATTGATATTGGTGTAGCCTTATATAATATCTTTGATGTTGATTTTGTTGATTATCAATACGTGACCTTAGAAGATGCTTATTATAACCGCTATCTCAACACCCAAGAAGGTCGTCGTGTTCAGTTAAGCACTACCTTTAAGTTCTAAAAATTACTCTTCCCCAAAACCCTGCCCCGGCAGGGTTTTTTAATTCTAAAAACCGATCAAATTAAATCAAAAATACGATTATTCAAATATTCTTATTGATTTATTTCATTAAATGCGAGCAATCCATAAATATTTTCTTGATTGTTTAGCTTGTTTTAACCAATTTCCATATTGTTACTGAGAATTATTATCACTAAAATTCGCATTACTTATTGAGCGTATACAACATACAATAAGTCCATCATTACTCTGCATTTGAACTGCGCACTCAAATCATTGTGGTAAGGGAATTTTGTCATTCATATCAGGAAATACACCACCATGGCACAGATTAAGAGCCGTAAACATCAACGCACTGCATCATTCGTTGCCCTTGCAGCCACCCTGCCGCTCATGGCACATGCAACCCCAGCGACCGAAGAAGTCACCCAGCTTCCTGAAATCACGGTGAAATCTCAGGCTGAAAATAAATATAAAACCAATCAGCTCAGCTCCGCGAAACAGACCCAGCCACTGGTCGATACCCCACAAACAGTTTCTGTTATTAATCAAACCTTATTAAAAGAACAAGGCGCGACATCACTGGTCGAAGCGCTACGCAATACCCCGGGCATTACCTTACAAATGGGTGAAAACGGCAATACCAGCGCTGGCGATACCTTCCAGATGCGTGGTTTCTCTACCCAAACCTCTACCTATGTCGATGGTATCCGTGATTTGGGCGCAGTCAGCCGCGATATATTTAACCTGGAACAGGTTGAAGTCGTGAAAGGCCCGGCCGGTGCCGAAGCCGGTCGTGGTTCAGCATCCGGTTATATCAACTTGGTCAGCAAACTGCCACACCTGCAAAACAGCAGCGAAGTCTCTGCCAGCTATAACACCGCAGAAAATGCCCGCCTCTCGGCCGATATCAACCAAGCTATCAATGACAATACCGCTTTTCGTCTCAATGTCATGGGACAAGAAGGCGGCATAGAAGGACGCGACTATATTGAAAACAATAGTTATGCCATTGCCCCATCTGTTGCCTTTGGTCTGAACACCCCGACCCGCCTGTATTTATATTCACAACACGTCCGTCAGCGCAATATTCCAGATGGTGGCATTCCAACTGTGGGCATGCAAGGCTTTTACAATACCGATTCACTGTTAGCCACTGCGCCTAAAGTCAATCGGGAGAATTTTTATGGTCATGTCAATGACTATGAAGATGTTGATGCTGATATGTTCACCGCGAAAATTGAAAGTGATTTAACCGATCAACTCAAACTGACCAATATCACCCGTGTAGCGAAAACCCACATGAATCGGGTTTTAACAGGCATCAATACAGGTGCAAATGGTCTTCGAACCAATGGTTCATCAAACCCTGCCGAATGGGAAGTGAATCGCTCCCGCCAAGGCATCGATCAAGAAAATAAAATTCTGGCCAATCAAAGCACTTTAAACTGGAATGTCAAAACGGGCGCAGTACAGCATGATGTTGTTGCAGGCATGGAGTTTTTAAAAGAACAGCAATCTAGCAAACTCATGGCAACCCAGATGCCTGGCGAAGCCACTGCCGATACACCTTGGGCCAATCTTTATCGTCCAGACCGAAATCAAGCCATGCCACCACTAATTTACAATGGTGGTTATACTGATGGTGAAACCCAAACGGCAGCCGCTTATGTATTTGACACCTTAAAATTTGGTGAACGTTTCCAACTTAACGGTGGCGTACGGGTCGATTATTATGAAACCGATTATCAAGGGCTTACTCTGCCACGCGGGGGGAATGCTTTGGTGGCCACAGATCTGAGCACCCACGATACGCTGTTTAGCTGGAAACTTGGCGCTGTGTATAAGCCTACGTTAAATAGCAGCATTTACGCTGCGTATGCAAAATCGCTGACTCCGCCCGGCAGCGCCAACTTTAGTCTCTCAGCAGACGGAATTAATAGTGCTGCAGCAAAACCTCAAGAAACCCATCATTATGAACTGGGAACCAAATGGGACTTGCTAGAAGGTAAATTGGCACTAACCGCAGCTGCATACCGCACTGAAAATGAAAACCAGTTTACTCAAGATGCCATTACCAGAGAATCTATTCAGGAAGGTAAAACAATGGTTAAAGGCGTTGAACTCAGCGCTGTAGGACAGATTACCGATGCATGGAATGTGTCTGCTGGCATCGCACACATGAAAACTGAGCAAGAAAATCAGCAAAGCGTTAATGCGACGACAGGTGAAGTGACCAAAACTAATAATGTTCGCTGGTCACCTGAATGGACTGCAAGTTTATGGTCAACCTACGACTGGGCGGGCTTTAAATTAGGTTTGGGCGCACGTTATGTCGACGAACAAAAGCGTGTTGTGACTGACAGCAACGCACCAGCCAACATGCCGAATATTCCAGGCTATGTCGTGTTTGATGCATTGGTAGGCTACAACTTCAATAAAAATGCCTCATTAAATTTAAACCTTTATAACCTTGCCGATAAAGAATACATCAGCACGCTAAACAATGGTGGTGGTCGCGTCGTGCTTGGACAGCCACGCTCGGCAGCACTCAGCTTGAATTATAAGTTCTAAGCTTTATTTTGTTCTGTTGAAGCAGCATTTATCTGAAATGCTGCTTCATTTTTTATTTGGCTTTATGATGACAGACAGCGCTCTGTCTGAAGGATGATTCAAGTCTCATGATGCTGCATGTTCCTCAAGTTCTCAGTAAAGCGGCCGTGGCTGATATCCGTCAGCAGCTCGACCAGCATACCGCCTGGATTGATGGCCAGCACAGTGCCGGGCCACAGGCAAAAAAAAGCAAACACAATCTGCAATTTGACCCGCAGCATCCGGTGTATTTAGCCCTAGCTGAACAGATTGAACAGGCACTGAGACAGCATCCGCTGGTACAATCTGCGACCTTAGCCAAACATATTCTGCGGCCAATGTTTAACTGCTATCAGCAGCAAGGGTCGTATGGCAATCATGTCGACAGCGCGGTGCATTATTCGGCTGCACATCAGCAGCTGATTCGTACCGATGTTTCAATGACCTTATTTTTGTCTGAACCGGAAGAATATCAGGGCGGCGAACTGGTGATTGAAGACACCTATGGCGCACATGAAGTTAAACTGGATGCCGGTGATGTGATTCTCTATCCTGCCACCAGCCTGCACCGGGTAGAACCGGTCACTGCCGGCCGGCGCATTGCCGCCTTTACCTGGGCACAAAGCATGATTCGCGATGACTGGCAGCGCAGCATGCTGTTTAATTTAGATATGACCATTGGCCAACTACGTCAGCAACTTGGCGATAATGAACAAATGCTGAAACTGACCGCGCATTATCATAATCTGCTGCGTCAATGGGGCGAACTATGATGCCTGCCCAGCCACTGCCGCCGCTTACCCAGATTCCAGCCTATCTGCAAACCATTGCCGACTATGAAGCTCAAGCCAGCAAACATTTAACGCCGGCCACTTGGCACTATTTACAGGGTGGCGCCATGGATGAGCGCAGCCTGCAACAGAATCTGGACCAGTTTCAGCAGCTGCAACTGCTGCCCAGAATGCTGCGTGACCTGAGCCAAGGCCATACCCGCTGCGAACTGTTCGGGCAGGAATTTCCCCATCCAATTTTTCTAGCTCCGGTTGGCCATCAACAACTGTTTCATCCACAGGGCGAACTGGCCACTGCCTTAGCGGCAGAAGCGATGGGCAGTAATCTGGTGCTAAGTCATTTAAGCACCACCGATCTGCGTGAACTTGCGCCAACAACCTCTCTTAAATGGTTTCAGCTGTACTGGCAAGGCAATCACGAACAATCGCTGGCACTAGTGCAGCTGGCCGAGCAACAGCAGTTTAAAGCTATTGTCGTGACCGTCGATTCACCGCATAGCGGTGTTCGTGACCGTGAACGTCGGGCCGGTTTTCAAGTGCCGGCGCATCTGCCTCATCCGCATCTATCTTGCTTTACCTCCCCTGCCCTCACACCCGAGCAACATCCCCTGTTTGATGGTCTGATGCAACAGGCACCGACCTGGGAGGATATTGCCTGGCTGGTACAGCAAACGCCTTTACCGGTGCTGCTTAAAGGTATTGTGCATCCTGAAGATGCTCAACAGGCATTGCAATACGGCGTACAGGGATTGGTGATTTCTAATCATGGTGGCCGGGTGCTGGATGATTGCATTAGTCCACTGACAGCTCTAAAGATGATACGCGCACAGCTGCCGGCAAATTTTCCCTTATTGCTGGATGGCGGTATCCGCCGCGGCTCCGATATTTTTAAGGCGCTGGCCCTGGGTGCATCCGCCGTGCTGATTGGCCGGCCGTATATTTATGGTCTGGCAGTAGCCGGCGCGTTAGGCGTGGCGCATGTGATTAAAATTTTGCGGGAAGAACTGGAAGTGACCATGGCTTTAATGGGAACAGCACGCCTGAATGAGATCAATAACCGCTATATTTTTCACAAAAACCAAATCCAGTGAAATTTTTTATCTTCACAAGCTTTAATGATGCAAATTAAGAGAATAATTTCCACTTCAGTTGGCTTATATTTATCTTAGGAATTTGCAAGACCGCGAACGGTACCAGCCAGGTAGCAACTCTTTCTGAAAATGTGGACTGATCCTAATATTTTCCGGAAATACGCTTGTAAATTGATACCATAGATACCATCTATATAAGTAGTACGTTGCTTTTTTATAAGCTTAAGCAACCCATGCTTCACAAGGAGTTACCTCATGATGTTGGCTGATCCAAGTAAAAAATATCGTCGCATGTATCAACGTGTTGACTTGCCAGACCGTCAATGGCCGAACAACGAAATTACAAAAGCGCCTATCTGGATGAGCACCGACCTGCGTGATGGTAACCAGGCAATTTTCGAACCAATGAGCATTGAACAGAAGTTCAAAATGTTCCAGATGTTGGTGAAAATTGGCTTTAAGCATATTGAAATTGGCTTCCCGTCTGCTTCACAAATTGACTTCGATTTCACCCGTAAATTGATTGAAGAAAACCACATTCCAGATGATGTGTATATCGAGGTTTTGGTTCAGGCACGTGACCATTTGATTCAGCGTACCTTTGAAGCATTGGAGGGTGCAAAACGCGCGATTGTACATATCTATAACTCCAACTCGCCAACCTTCCGTCAAAAAGTCTTGAATGTTGATGTCGCGGGTGCCAAACAGTTGGCCATTAACGCCGCTGAAAAAGTGAAAGAATACGCAGCGCAATATCCTGAAACCGACTGGATTTTCCAGTACAGCCCAGAATGTTTCACCGCAACCGAATTGGAAGTCGCTAAAGACGTCTGTGACGCCGTGACTGAAATCTGGGAAGCTTCTCCTGAAAACAAAGTCATCTTAAACTTGCCTGCAACTGTAGAAGTCTCAACTCCAAACGTCTATGCCGACCAGGTCGAGTGGATGCACCGCAACATCAAACGTCGTGACGGGGTGATCATCTCTGTTCACTGTCATAACGACCGTGGCTGTGGTATTGCTGCCTCTGAATTGGCGATTATGGCTGGTGCAGACCGTGTAGAAGGCTGTGTATTTGGTAATGGTGAACGTACCGGTAACGTAGACGTTGCTGCAATTGCCTTGAACATGTACACCCAAGGTGTTGCACCAGAATTGGATTTCTCGAACATCAACGAAATTATTGCGACCGTAGAAGAATGTACCGGTTTACCTGTGCATCCACGTCATCCGTATGCAGGTGATTTGGTGTTCACGGCGTTCTCGGGTTCACACCAGGATGCGATTAAAAAAGGCTTTGAATACCAGAAAAACGAAGAAATCTGGGATATGCCTTACTTGCCAATCGATCCGAAAGACTTGGGCCGTGACTATGATGCCGTGATTCGGGTGAACTCGCAGTCAGGTAAAGGCGGGATTGCTTACTTGTTAGAATCGAACTACAACGTGGTGTTGCCGCGTCGTGTACAAATCGAGTTCTCGCAAGTGGTGCAGCAAGTGACCGATGAAGAAGGCACTGAAATTTCAGCACAGCAAATCTGGTCATTGTTCCAGCAAACCTATGTCGATGCCAAAGATTCACATTATTCTGCCAAGAGCTATAAATTGTCTGATGACAATGGCAAACAGGTAATTGAACTTGAAGTGGTGGTGAATGGCTCGACACAGCAGTTGCGCGGTGAAGGTAACGGTCCGATCTCGGCCATTTTGGATGCCTTGCAGTTACCAATTGATGTCTTGAACTATGAAGAACGCGGCATCAGCTCGGGTGCCAATGCCAAAGCCTTGGCCTTGGTTGAGTTGCAGGTGAAAGGTACCGGTAAATCTGCCTTTGGTGCCGGGGTGCATGACAACATTGTGACTTCATCCATTGAAGCCATTATTGCTAGCACTAACCGTCTGATTGATCAGGGCGTATTAAGCAAAGAACAATTGGTTGCTGCTGCCGTTTAAGCACATAAAGTACTTTAGAAAGGATACCCCAAGTGGTATCCTTTTTATTTATTCATTCTAAAGATTCTAAGGCGAATTATTCCTGTGTCTTTCCCTGCTAACTCTGTGGGTGTCGTAACGCCACAACAGTTTCAATTTGAAGAGCCGTTAGAGCTGGAATGTGGACGCATTCTGCCACGTTTTGAACTGATGGTTGAAACTTACGGAAGCTTGAATGCCGACAAATCCAATGCCATTTTAATCTGCCATGCCCTGTCCGGGCATCATCATGCGGCAGGCTATCATCATGAAGATGATAAAAAGTCTGGCTGGTGGGACAGCTGTATTGGTCCGGGCAAAGCCATTGATACCTCTAAATTCTTTGTGGTGGCACTGAACAATATTGGCGGCTGTCATGGTTCGACCGGCCCGACCTCACCCAACCCGGAAAATGAAAACCGCCCTTATGGTCCGGATTTCCCGCTGGTGACGGTGCGTGACTGGGTCAAAACCCAGGCCATGCTATCAGACCGCTTAGGCATTCAAAAATGGTATGCAGTAATTGGCGGTTCTTTGGGGGGCATGCAGGCCTTGCAATGGTCGGTTGATTATCCGGACCGTCTGGAAAAATGTGTGATTATTGCCAGTGCGCCAAAACTCTCGGCACAGAATATTGCCTTTAACGAAGTCGCGCGTCAGTCGATTCTTTCTGATCCTGATTTTCATCATGGCCGTTATCTGGAACATGACAGCTATCCAAAACGTGGCCTGATTCTGGCGCGGATGGTCGGACACATCACCTATCTGTCTGAAGAAGCCATGAAGCAGAAATTTGGCCGTGACCTGAAACTGGGCAAATTCATGTACGGTTTCGATGTCGAGTTTCAGGTGGAAAGCTATTTGCGCTATCAAGGTGAACAGTTCAGCCGTAACTTTGATGCCAACACCTATTTAATTATGACCAAGGCGCTAGATTATTTTGATCCGTCGCGTGAATACGAACAGTCGCTGGTACAGGCTATGGCCCATACCCAATGTCAGTTCCTGGTGATTTCATTTACCACCGACTGGCGTTTCTCGCCTTCGCGTTCGCAGGAAATTGTCGATGCGCTGATTAGCAACCATAAACCGGTCAGCTATTTAGACATTGATGCCGAACAGGGCCATGACTCCTTCCTGTTCCCGATTCCGTTATATGTCAAATCTTTAAGAGCATTTTTGGGAGGTGCTGAACACCTCAAGGCGACCCCGCAGGAGGCTGTGTAATGCGTATTGATCAGCAACTTGCCGAAAAGTGGATTAAACCCGGTTCCCGCGTTTTAGACCTTGGTTGTGGTGATGGTGAACTGCTGGCCCACATGAGTAAAAAGCACAATATTCGTGCTTACGGCCTGGAAATTGACCAAGAAAAGATTGCAATTGCCGTCAGTCGGGGGTTAAATATCATCCAACAAGACTTAAACCTCGGTTTAAGCCGCTTTGCCGACCAGTCTTTTGACTATGTGGTCATGGCACAAGCCTTGCAAGCTGTAGATGCACCTGACGTATTATTGCGTGATATGGTGCGTGTCGGAAAGCAGGCGATTATTACCTTTCCGAACTTTGCCCACTGGAGGACCCGTTCTTTCCTGGCACTGAAAGGAAAAATGCCGGTTTCAGAAGCTTTGCCGTATATGTGGTACAACACCCCGAACATCCACCTCTGTACTTTCCGTGATTTCGAAGCACTCTGTGCTGAAAACAATATCCGTATTATTAATCGACTCGCTGTGAATGGGGATCAACAAGTTAGTTTACTCAGTAAACATATCCCGAATCTGTTTGGTGAAGTCGCAATTTATCGAGTGAGCGCTCTATGAAAAAATTATTATTAAGCACGACGCTACTGGTTGGACTTTTTAGCCTGCAGGCGCATGCAGATTACGTGGCGCCAGGCAGCTCGGTGTCGAGCCAGGCCGCCCAGTATTCGGTGATGGACATTCAGGGTCTGATTAAAGCCGCCAAAGCCGGACAGGCCGGTGCGCAGTTCTATCTGGCAACCAAATATCTGCATGGTCAGGATGTCGCCAAAGATGAACGTCAGGCCTTTGCCTGGTATAAAGCCGCTGCCGATCAGGGACTGTCTTCAGCCCAATTGAACGTAGGCCGTATGCTGGCTGATGGCATTGGCACCAAAAAAGATGAAGTCCTGGCCCGCCAGTATTTTGAAAAAGCGGCCAGCCGCGGCGATAACCGTGCCAGCTTTAACCTGGCGATGATGGAAGAGAAAAAGAAAAACTATATGGGCGCTTATCAGTGGTATGAACTGTCTACCCGTGATGGCATGCTCGACAATAAAGTAATTTCTTTATCTGAAGGCAAAAAAACGGCCTTGGCCGCCAACCTGACCCAAGAACAGATTCGTCAGGCACGTGACCGTGCCGACAAATGGATTCAGGCACAATAAGCCAGGTTCAAAAACACTAGCACCTTCGGGTGCTTTTTTCATGCCTGCTGTCTGGTGGTTTTCGGTTAAACTAGCCCGCATATTTTCAATCATGAGTAATTCGAGATGACTGCACCTGCTTGGCTCTCTCAAGGCACCCTGGTTCTGGCCAGCAATAACAAAGGCAAAATTGCGGAATTTGAAAAACTATTTGCAGAACTGAATTTACCGGTTGATGTCATCCCGCAAGGCCAGCTCAATATTGAAGATGCCATTGAAGATGGTCTGAGCTTTGTTGAAAATGCGATTATTAAAGCGCGTCATGCCTCTAAAATTTCTGGCAAGCCTGCGATTGCTGATGATTCCGGGATTTGCGTACCGGCACTGGGCGGCGCACCGGGAATTTACTCTGCCCGTTATGCTGGCGCACATGGCAATGATGCCGCCAATAATGAAAAACTGCTGGCAGACTTACAGCCTTTACGCAAAGATGGAACAGCGATTGAAGGCATGTTTGTTTGTATGCTGGCCCTGGTGCAGCATGCCGAAGATCCTTTACCACAAATTTTCCAGGGCATCTGGCAAGGTGAAATTCTGGATGCTCCACGTGGTGAAAATGGTTTTGGTTATGATCCACTGTTCTGGTTACCGGAACTGGGGATTTCCAGCGCAGAGATGAGCAAAGAAGAAAAAAATAAGATCAGCCATCGAGGTCAGGCGATGCAGCTGTTTAAAGCGAGTTTGGAGAAGTAAAACTCGCGTTTGAAAAACGTCCTCCCTCCTCTTAGGAGGGAGTTAGAGGGAAGTTATTAAAACACCCCTCACCCCGGCCCTCTCCCTATGGGAGAGGGAGATTTGAATGGCACAAATCTCCCCAATTCGTTCTTAGCTTTCCCTAGCCTTCTCCTGAAAGAAGAGAGAATTTTCCCCTTTTATGAATTTATACTTCGACTTCAATATTTAAAGTTTATATTAGAAAAAGCTTTTTATAAACCCGGTACCAATATATGCACCACCACGCCATATACGCCAATCAAAATCGCACTGGCAATCGTTCCTGAGGCAATATATTTGGCCGAATCACCGGTGCCCTGATAATGGGTTTCTAGTGCCACAATATTGGCAGCCGGTGGCAGCAGGAAAAACATCAGCATGACGGCATAAATCAAGGTCTGCTGCGGAATGGGTAAACACCAGTATGCGATGGCACATAGCAACAAGGCCAGCGGAATACGTGCGACCAGTAAACCCAGGCTGCGCTTTAAGTCAGCCCAGCCAATCCGAACTTTACTCAGCCACATCCCCAGCACGCACATGCCGGCAAAGGTCACCAGTACTTTATTGCTTTGGTAAATCACTTGTACCCAGGTCTGATGTTCAAACTGGCTCACATCCCAAAAAGACAGAATCCCCGCCAGACTCAGGGCAACCACCGGTGGTGAAAGTAGTACATTTTTAACAATAAACTTTAATTCTTGCCGGGTCTGGCTCACCGCCATTACCGCACAAACATTACCAAACAAGGATCCGCCAATATACAGCGCCACAATAATACTGCTGGCCGCAGGTCCAAACAGGGCCAAGGCAAAGGGAAAACCCAGCCAGGCCCCATTTAAATAACTGAAGCACAGTGCGATCAGTTTATCTTTTTGCAAGACATAAAAGACTGCAAAGAAAAGGATGGAACTGATCAGACTAAAACCAATCAGCCACAAGCTGCCGTCCTGATAAAACACCATGTTGTAGATAATCAGTAACGGAATAAACAGCCGGGCCAGTAACATCGCTAGCACCGGACGCAACGGCTTTAAATACGCGACCCCGAAGTATCCAATCAGAAATGAAATTAGCGGAAGCAGCAGCGCCATGCGGGTACACAGGAAGGCAGAAAAGTGGTGATTATCCTAACATAATTGATGGCACAACATGCTTTTAGCCCATCTGCTGTCTTTGAATCGCAATATTCCTGTCACCTCGCTGTCATCTAGACCTGTTGAGATATGTCTTGAATTAAAAAGAGGTAAATATTATGGCTGGTTTATCCATCTGGCACGTTCTGATTTTTGCAATCGTGGTGATTCTTCTGTTTGGTACATCTAAACTGAAAAACCTGGGTAAAGATGTGGGCGGTGCGGTTAAAGACTTTAAAAAATCAATTAAAGATGATGAAACGACCACTGCGGCCCTAAATGAGCCACGTACCATTGAACATCAAGCAACATCATCTGATGTTAACACGACTGTAAAACAATAATTTTTCAGGTAATTTTGTTATGCTCAATATTGGAATGGCGGAGCTGCTGTTTTTCGGCATCATTGCATTATTGGTGCTGGGTCCAGAAAAGCTGCCTGAAGCTGCACGTTTTGTTGGAAAGTGGTACGGCAAAATTAAACGTACCATCAGCAATGTGCAAAATGATATTGATCGGGAACTTCGACTTTCTGAACTGCGTGAACAGATGCAACAGGAAATGGCACGTATTCAGGAACTTGAACAAAAAATGCAGTCTCAAATGTATGAGCTAAAACAACAAAAAATATTCGCGGAAGAACAACCGAACCAGACCGCTGCAACGGATAATAAAAATTTGCCGATGCGCTATACCTTTATTGCCCCGCAACCTTCGCTGTTGCTGCGTCCTCAGCATCAACCGCTAAATTCGGCTGAAGCTATTCCTCCGACCACATCACAATTTACCGATTATAAGGTGGCTGTATGAGTCAAAGTTCTCCTTCTCAATTGCCAGCGGCGACAGTGGGCGAGCAGGCTGCTTTAGAAGAAATGCCGATCACCAAACATCTGGTGATTCTACGCAAGCATCTATTTAAAATTGTGGGTTTGGTTATTGCACTGTTTTTCTGCTTATTGCCTTTTGCCAATCGCACCTATCAGATTTTATCTGAGCCGCTGCGTGCGCAGTTGCCGACCTCATCGACCATGATTGCCACCGATGTCACGGCCACCTTTATGGCACCGTTTAAGCTGAACTTTTTTGTGGCGTTGATGATTGCGATGCCATTTATTATTTATCAGCTGTGGGCTTTCGTAAAACCGGCATTATATGAAAAAGAGAAAAGTCTGGCGCTGCCATTGCTCATAAGCAGTATTGCCCTGTTCTATATTGGGATTTCATTTGCTTACTTTATTGCACTGCCGTCAATTCTGCACTTTTTCATCAGTGTGTCACCGGAAACAGTTGCCCCGATGACCGATATTAATAGTTATCTGACTTTTTGTTTGAAGCTATTTTTGGTGTTCGGATTTACCTTTGAAATTCCGATTATTACCCTATTGCTGATTTTAATTGGTGTGGTTAGTACCCAGCAGCTGGTCGAAAAACGTCGCTTTATTATTGTCGGCTGTTTCTTTGTTTCGATGTTTGTTACCCCACCGGATGCGCTGTCGATGATTATGCTGGCCATTCCAATGTGGATGCTATTCGAATTGGGCTTATTTGCTGGCAAGCTGATTGAGAAGCGTCGGCTGACTGCAGAATAAGTTTTACAAACCCGATTAAAAAAGAGCAGCTCCGGCTGCTCTTTTTTATTTTAGTAAACCATTGTTCTTATTTAACTTTTTTGAAATATTTTCTTCAAGGTACTGTCATATTCAGCGGGTAGTTTATTTCTAGCTTTTAAGCAGCAACCAAGCCATTAAAGAAAAGCTAGGACTTTTAAATGAACAACGATGAAATGATTCCGTGTCAGGATCTGACCGAAGATAGTAACACTTCAAATAATACGCATTTTCAAACGATTCTTGATCAACATATGAATCGTCGTGGTTTTATTGCAAAAACTACAAGTGGGGCAATGGCATTAGCATTTGCAGCAAGCGTGAGCGGCTGTTCAGATGATGATAATGATTCTGCTAATCCAGGTGAAAATCCAACCACTCCTCCAGACACAACCTCTCCTGATCAACATGAGTGGAGCGATCTGAACGCCCGCCCGAATAAATTAACCTTTGAACCTGTGAGAAAAAATACAGCGAACTTCTTCAGTGTTCCTGCAGGTTACCAGCTAAAAGTGTTATATGCAGTAGGCGATCCAATTAACCCTACTTATCCAGAAAAAACCGATGCTGAACTACCATCAGGTGCATCTTATCAATTCCGTGCCGGCGATAACCATGATGGTATGAGCTTCTTCGGTATGCATCCAACCAACAAAAACTATGCTGCCAAAGAATCAAAACAAGGCTTGCTGGTATTAAACCATGAGTATCTGCAGCAATCTCAGTTACATACCCCTGTGGGCACGATTTCAGTAGATGGCATCCGCCCTGAAGATCAGGTTTTACGTGAAGTAAATGCTCACGGTGTATCTGTTGTTGAAATTAGCAAAGATGAAAATACCCAAGACGTTAAAATTAATTTAAATTCTGAATTTAACCGTCGTATTACTGCCGCAACTGAAATGGAAATCCGTGGTCCAGCGCGCGGTTCTGATCTGGTTAAAACCCGATTCTCTCAAGACGGTACTTTAACACGTGGTACATTTGCAAACTGCGGTAACGGTTATACACCTTGGGGGACATATCTGACTGCAGAAGAAAACTGGAGCGGTTATTTCGCTCGTCAAGCCAATGACACACGTGCCATTGCAAAAGAAGAAATTGCCTTATCACGTTATGGTCGTGGTGGTGCTAATGCCCGTTCTTCGCAATATTTATGGAATACTCCAGTTGCCGAGTTAACTGGTGACAAAGATCTGTATGATCGTTGGGATATTTCAGTTAAAGGTGAAAACGCGCTAGCAGACTACCGTAATGTCATGAACACTTGTGGCTTTATTGTTGAAATTGACCCGTTTAGCGCAACTGAACGTCCAGTAAAACGTACTGCACTCGGCCGTTTTGCACATGAAGATTGTCGTTGTAGTAACCCGATCCCTGGTCAGCCATTAGCGTTCTATATGGGTGATGATGCGACAGGTGAATATATCTATAAGTTCGTATCAGATGCAGTGTGGGACCCTAAAGATATAAACGGCGGCTATGCTGCTGGCGACAAATATATGAATAACGGTACATTATATGTTGCCAAGTTCAATGATGATGGTACCGGTGAATGGTTAGAACTGTCGCATAACCAGAATGGCCTCACCTCTGCGAATGCAATCTATCCTTTCTCCGGTCAGGATGATGTCGTTGTTCATGCCCGTCTTGCTGCAGACCACGTTGGTGCAACCAAAATGGACCGCCCAGAATGGGTTGCAGTGAACCCTGAAAATGGCGAAGTTTATGTCACCTTAACCAATAACAGCAGCCGTGGTCGTTCGTATCCAACTGATGCCGCTAACCCACGTAGCTATATTGACTTCAAGGGCACAAGCGCAAGTAGTTCCGGAAACATGAATGGCCATATTATTCGCTTCCGTGAAGAAGGCGACACGGTAGCCGCTACAGCATTTAAATGGGATATCTTCTTATTTGGTGCTGAAGCACGCGCTGAGTCAAACATCAACCTGTCTGGTCTAGACGATATGAACGACTTCTCTAGCCCGGATGGTATGTGGTTTGACCCACGTGGTATCCTTTGGATTCAAACCGATGATGGTCAATATACAGATGAAACCAACTGTATGATGCTTGCAGCACTTCCAGGTTCAGTCGGTGATGGCGGTACCGCGATTGCAGCAAGTACCAAAGCAGGTGGTCAAGAAACAATTGTGGGCGCCCAGCTTTCTAATGACCGTGTCCGCCGCTTCCTGGTTGGTCCATCTGGCTGTGAAATTACCGGGGTAACCATTACACCTGACTATAAAGCGATCTTTGTCAATGTTCAGCATCCAGGTGGTGCTTGGCCAGCGAACCAAAGTACCCGCTACAGTGCGTTAGGTAAAGTTCCTCGTTCAGCTACTGTAGTCATCACCCGTAAAGACGGTGGTCCGATTGCAGGTGAGGCACTAGAGCAAGCATAAAACGCTTTCTCTTAAGCATCCTTAAACTTAAAAATACCGGCTTGATGCCGGTATTTTTTATTTCTGTAATGGAATATTCAGCTCCACGATCTGCCCGGCGGTTTCACCCTGCTGGCTTTTCTCTAACCAGTGCCATTGCTGGGCATTCAATCTTAAAATATTGGAACAGCGTGTACCATACGCCGGACTCTGAATAAAGGTCGACGACAATAACTCTTCCAGCTCGACAGGAATGCCGGTTTCTGGCAATAAATCTGCAATCACCTTGCGTTCATCTTCCAGAATATCCCAGGCAGCATGCTGCAGATCTGCTTCTGGCATCCGGGCTTGCTGTAACATCGGTAAAAATTCCTGGGTAAAGCGTTTACGCAAATGGCCAGTTTTTTCCCAGTGCTCGCCCATTAAGCCATTGGACACTACATATACCCCTTTGGCCAGCACTTGCGGGGCCTCCCCTCGGTTGCTCATATACACCGCCTGTTCCCGGTCGCCGACAAATAAATTAAAGCCGGCATAATCGCACTGGCGCGGCTCCAATGCTTGTGCAAAGCGAATTGGACTTAATTCAGATTCCAGAAAATCCTGAATCAGATGGCCGCGTGAGGTCGGATAATTGTGCTGATCCTGTCCATTACGAAAATTGGTAACAATGGCCCAGCGGCCTCTGGCGGTCACGCCCATCCAGGTGCCACCCGACTGCAAGTCCTGTCCGGCATAAATCGGGCTATTTTCCCAGGCATGCAACGCCGCAGTCGGACGCTGATAAAACTCATCACGGTTTGAAATTAAACATAAAGGCAGCTCATCCAGAACCTGCCAGGCAAAGGCCACAATACACATAATTTCCTGCTCGCTATCTTTACACATTGAATGTACAACATTTTTCATCTTATTCAGCTAAAATCTGTGCAAAACAGAATGACAAGGAACAGGAATGCTGACCTATCCAAATATTGATCCGGTGGCGATATCGCTGGGTCCCTTACAAGTCCACTGGTATGGACTGATGTATTTACTGGCCTTTTTATTTGCCTGGGGTCTGGCCACCTATCGCGCCAAGCAGCGTGGCTGGACGCCGGACATGGTTTCGGACCTGATCTTTTACGGCGCGCTGGGTGTAGTCATTGGCGGCCGTGTCGGTTATGTGTTCTTTTATGGCTTTGAGCAGTTTCTGGCTAACCCGGTGTGGCTGTTTCAAGTCTGGACCGGGGGCATGAGTTTCCACGGTGGTTTCCTGGGGGTCATGCTGGCCATGCTGTTCTGGTGCAAAAAATACCAGATGACCTGGTTCCAAACCCTGGACTTTATTGCACCTTGTGTCCCGACCGGGCTGATGTTTGGACGCATCGGCAACTTTATTGGTGGCGAGTTATATGGCCGTCCGGTCACTGATCCAAACTTTGCACTGGGCATGATTTTCCCGACCGATCCACTACAGCTGGTACGTCATCCATCACAGTTGTATCAGGCGCTGTTTGAAGGGCTGCTGTTATTTATTCTGCTGTGGTGGTTCAGTTCCAAACCGCGTCCACGTATGGCGGTTTCGGCACTGTTCCTGATTGGTTATGGTCTGGCGCGTTTTGTGGTGGAATTCTTCCGCGAACCGGACAATGGTCAGCTATTTATTGCCTGGATGAGTAAAGGCCAATTCCTGAGTCTGCCAATGATTCTGGTCGGTCTCTGGATGATGTGGTACGCCTACCAGAAAAAAATCTATGACTGGGGCCCACAGAAAAATAGTTAAACCGGAGCGAGGCATTGGCCTCGCTTTTTTTATGCCATTTTTGCTAAAGTGCATGCACCCTTGCACAATTCATCTGGTGGGCTATGCTCGAATTCTGGTTTAATCCCAACGTATCCGTACTGCAAAAACTCATGCTGTTTATTCTGATTGCAGTGGTCACCGGCGTTTTATACTGGATGCAACCGCTGGACTATGATGCCATCCTGATGTTTAAGGGCACCGGAATTATTTTTCTGATTTGCCGTTACTGCAAAATTCATTTTGCGGCACAACGTCCCACCGGTTTACTGTATCGCCTGCTGACCTGGATTCCGATTGCCCTGCTGTTGGCACTAATTTTCATGAATATGCAACAGGGTGAAATTTTATTACCGGGCGCACAAGGACTTGGCTTTATGGCTCTGGCAATTTGTCTGTTCTCGCCACTGTCATTGCTGCATCAACATCAGGATCAGGCATAAATGCTCAGTTTCTGGTATTCCGCGCGTTGTCATCGTCAGCTCAAACTGATGATCTGTATTGGTACCTGTCTGCTGATTTATCTGGCCTCGACGCAGGCACAGCTGCCACCGTTTTGGGTCATCCTCAGTCTGATTCTGGGCATGGGCTTACATCTGCTGTATCAATGGAGCAATCGTCGTTCCTGGCCGGAACATCAGCGCAGATTGATGTACTGGGGATTAAATCTGGCACCGCTGCTCCTGCTGGCTATGTTGGTGCTATTTCTACCGAAAATGCAGCTTTGGGCCATGGCCTTGCAAGCACTCGGCTTTATCTTTGTAGGCCTGTTTATGGTGTCGATCTACCAGCAACGCGCCAAACGTTTTGACTCCTAAGCTTTATTTTCCTGTCCTCTCTTTTGCATTTTCATAACCTGTGTAGCAGTTGCTGCACAGAAAACTGGGCTGAATTTACACTGCATACACGCCGAAACAGGAGCGCTAACAACAATAACCCGAATCCAGTTCAGCCTGCTTAGAATAACTGCAGTCTTTATGAAAATAATTCAGGAAGTTGTTTATGAATTCAGAACTCAACACCATTTCCGGTTTTAACCTGCAACGTTATTTAGGCACCTGGTATGAAATTGCCCGTTTGCCAATGCGCCATGAACCCGAAGACAGTACCGATATTTCCGCCACCTACAACCTGAATGAAGATGGTAAAGTGCGCGTACAAAACCGCCGTCTGGATGGTCAAGGTCAACTAGATGAATCGATTGGTGAAGCCACCCCAGTCGATGCTGAACATGGCAAACTGGAAGTCAGCTTCTTGCCAGAAGGCCTGCGCTGGATTCCGTTTACCAAAGGCGATTACTGGATTTTAAAACTTGATCCGGAGTATCAGACCGCGCTGGTCGGTGACCCGAGCCGCAAATATTTATGGTTGCTGCATCGTCATCCACAGCTGGATGAAGCCACACAAAATGAATATCTGGCGCAGGCCAAAAGTCTGGGTTATGACCTGAGTGATCTGATTTACACCCCGCACACCGGTCGGCCAACCGCATAAGCTGCCGCTATTTTGCTGAGGCATCTTTTTTAAGATGCCTTTTTTAATGATGATGAATATTCATCTCAGCCCGGCATCAATGTTATGATGGCTGCAATTTTATGTGCTCATTTAAAGCCAAGATCTTCAATACAGCCAGCCTTTTGCGCTGCAATGAGGGTCGACACAGGAGCCACATCACTATTTGATTGAGAGAATTTCATGCGCCAATATCTTGACCTGTTACAACATATCCTTGACCACGGCGGCGACAAAGGCGACCGTACCGGCACGGGAACCCGTTCTGTATTCGGTCATCAGATGCGCTTTGATCTGTCTCAGGGTTTTCCGCTGTTAACCACCAAAAAAGTACATTTCCGTTCAATTGTGATTGAACTGTTATGGTTCCTGAAAGGTGATACCAACGTCCAGTATCTGCAGGACAACAAAGTTACGATTTGGGATGAATGGTCAACGGCAGAACAGACGGCGCGTTTCGGCCGTCCTGAAGGCGAGCTTGGTCCGGTGTATGGCCATCAATGGCGCAACTTTGGCGCCAGCAAAAATGCCGATAACAGCTACAATCAGGATGGTTTTGACCAGATTTCCTGGCTAATCAACGAGATTAAAACCAACCCGAATTCACGCCGTTTAATTGTATCGGGCTGGAATCCGCAGGAAGCCGGTCAGGTGGCGTTACCGCCTTGTCATACCCTGTTCCAGTTTTTTGTTCATAACGGCAAACTCTCTTGCCAGCTGTATCAACGTAGTGCTGATGTATTTCTTGGCGTGCCGTTCAATATTGCCAGCTATGCTCTGCTGACCCATATGATTGCCCAGGTATGTGATCTAGAGGTTGGTGATTTTGTCTGGACCGGCGGCGATACCCATTTATATGCCAACCATTTTGAACAGGCACAACTGCAACTCAGTCGTGAACCGCTGGGGCTGTGCCAGCTGAAACTGAACCCGGACGTCAAAGATCTGTTCGCGTTTAAATTTGAAGATATTGAAATTGTCGGTTATGAGTCACATCCGGCAATTAAGGCCCCGGTAGCGGTTTAAAGCCAATTAATTCCGGACAAATGCCCCATCCCCCTTTCATCGAGGGGGGTTTTACATTTTAATAGGGTTAATTTTTCGCATGAGATATGGATGAAACAGCATGGCATTTCAAGGTTTAGAAGTTGTACACGTGGTGGCCATGGATCAGCAGCGCTGTATTGGAAAAGCCAATGATTTGCCATGGCATATTTCTGCTGACTTAAAACATTTTAAGGAAATTACCCAGGGCGGCGTGGTAGTGATGGGCCGTAAAACCCTGGAATCAATGGGTCGTGCCTTACCGAAACGTGTCAATTGGGTGATTACTCGAGATCCAAATTGGGCCTTTGAGGGCACCAAAGTCGCCTATTCAATTGAAGAAGCTTTAACTCAGGCCGTGGCTGATGTGCAGGCTTCAGAAAAGCCGGACAGTATTTTTATTATTGGCGGTGGTGAAATCTTTAAACAGACCATGGATATTGCCGACCGTCTGGAACTGACCCATGTCGAGCTGGATGTGCAGGGCGATGCACATTATCCGGAAATTCCGGCAGCGTTCCAGAAAGTCAGTGCCGAGCAACATTTGGATGACAAAACTGGCATTGCATTTGAGTTTGCCAGCTACCGAAAATAAAGCTTATTTTTCTGAATGAATTCATCAGCATGCAGACACCCCAACAGCCCGAACTGGCACAGCGTTTGATTCAAGGCAGTTTGCATGGCCTGTTTAGCCTGTTTGTAATTGGCAGCTCGATCTGGCTGGTGCTGATCCTGTGGTTTCAGCAGCCGTTTGGACTGCTGTTTAGCCGGATCCTGATTGGCCTGTGGATTGCCTTTGCCATGAGCATTCTGGGCATCTATATCAGCCGGCATCTGATTAGCCGTAAACTGGATGTGCTGATTTATCTGCTGGTGTTTCTGTGCAGCCAGCTCTGGTATTTTGGCCTGCCACCTCGCCAGGACCGCGACTGGAATCCCGAAGTGGCGCAGCTGTTACATTCCGAGCGTCACGGCGATCAGGTCATTCTGCACAATGTGCGTAACTTTAACTGGCACAGCGATGGTTCCTACGAGCAGCGCTGGGAAAGTCGCCATTATGACCTGAACCAGATTCGGGGCGTCAACATCATCACTTCCTACTGGATGGGACCACAAATTGCCCACACCCTGGTCAGTTTCGATTTTGCCAATGCCGCACCGCTGACTTTTTCGATTGAAATCCGCAAAGAACGCTATGAAGAATTTTCTTCGCTGGGCGGATTCTTCCGCAAATATGAACTGAGTCTGGTGGCAGCGGATGAAAAAGATATTATCTATACCCGCAGTAATATTCGCGGCGAACAGGTCTATTTTTTCCCGCTGAAGATGCCACGGGACATGCAAAAAGCCCTGTTTCTAGAATATCTGGCCAAAGCCGATGAACTGGCACAACAGCCCAAATGGTATAACACCCTGACCAGTAACTGCACCACCCTGGTCTTTGACATGGTGCAGGCAGTATCCAACCAGACCTTGCCCACCGATTATCGCCTGCTAGCTTCGGGTTATTTACCCAATTATTTGTATGATTTACAGGCGCTTGATCAGAGCTTGAGCATTGAAAGCTGGTATCAGCACGCTTATATCAATCCGCGTGTGGAACAGCCAGGCCAGCTGGACAGTGCACAATTTTCAGCACTAATCCGGCAGGGTTTGCCCGCGCCATCCGCTACTGGTTCTCCGTCAAATCAATGATACAATTTTAACTGGCGATCAAATTTAAAATTTGTTTAGATACATCCATCAGCTTTAAAATAAAGAGAAATCCATATGCTTAAACATCTTGCTGCCGTTGCCCTTTTAGGTTCAGCCCTAGTTTTTAGCGGCTGTGAAACTTTACCAACCCCGGGTGCTACCGTTGAAACTGCCAATCTTGTCCAGCTGCAAAACCGCACTTGGATTGTGACCCAGATTGGCAATACCGCGGTTCGCACCGAACCGACTGCCCACAATATTCCAAGCCTGCAATTTGATAGCGCCACCCAACGCGTTAGCGGTGCCGATGGCTGTAACCGGATTATGGGCAGCTACAGCGCCGGCCGTGACACGCTAACGCTAAGCCAAATGGCTGGCACCCGTATGGCCTGCCTCAACAGCAATGGCATTGATCAGAAATTCAATGAAGCACTGGCCAAAGTGACCCATTATCAGGTCTTTGGTAAAACCCTGAAACTGCTGGATCGTTATGGCAATTTGCTGATTCAGCTGGAAAGTGCCGTACAACCGCGTTAATACTGCACCGGCCTGCACCTTTGCAGGCCTTTTTTATGAACGATTGAAAACAGAAGGCTGACCCTATGCAACAGGCAATTTTTGGTGGTGGATGTTTCTGGTGTACCGAAGCGGTATTTCTCCAACTGCGCGGTGTGGCCAAAGTGGTGAGTGGCTATGCCGGCGGCCAGATGGACAATCCAAATTATGAAGCGGTGTGCAATGGTGATACCGGCCATGCTGAAGTCATTCTGATTGATTTCGATGACAGTCAAATCAGCTATACCCAGCTGTTAAATGTGTTCTTTGCCACCCATGACCCGACCACGCTTAACCGTCAGGGCAATGATGTCGGCAGCCAGTATCGTTCGGTGATTTATTATTTAAATCCGGAGCAGCAGCAACAGGCCGAACAGATGATCCAGCAGCTCAAAGCCGAGGGCATTGCTGTGGTCACCGAAGTGACCGCTGCACCGCGTTTTTATCCGGCAGAGGCCTATCATCAGAACTTCTTTGCCAATAACCCGACGCAAGGCTATTGCAACTTTGTAATTCCACCCAAACTGATGAAGCTGCATAGCAAGTTTCAGGATTTACTCAAACACTGAAACCAGGAAGGCTCGAAAAGCGCCATAAAAAAGGACTGTAATTGCAGTCCTCGTCGTCTGGGGAGGCGGTTAAGCCTGAACAAAAGTGCTCCAGACAAATTCCCGGGTTTTGCCCTGCAAACGCATACTTAACTGGTCATTGGCCTTTAAGGCACCCACCCCGGCCGGAGTACCGGTCATTACCACATCGCCCGGCTCCAAACTAAAACTGTGGCTAATTTCAGCCAGTAGCGCACCAATTTCAAAAATCAGCAGCGCGGTATGCCCCTGCTGACGCAGTTCGTCATTAATATGCAGCGTATAGTGCACATCTTTCCAGTCATTAATTTCTGCAACATCGACCCAGTCTGCCAGTACACAAGCCCCATCAAAGGCTTTGGCTCGTTCCCATGGATGGCCTTTCTGTTTCAGTTCATCCTGCAAGTCACGCAAGGTGAGGTCCAGCCCCAAAGTCACTGCCCCCACGGCCTGCAAGGCTTTTTGCGGATCGGTTTCTGCCTTTAAGGGCTGGTCAATACGCAGGCTGAGTTCACATTCATAATGACAGCTGCCCCAGGCCGGATTCCAGGCAATCCCGGCAGATAACGGACGCAGGCTGCTCGGCGGTTTGATAAACAGCACCGGACGATCAGGAACCGCATTGCCCAGTTCTTTGGCATGATCCGCATAACTGCGACCCACACAGACAATTTTCGATGGACATGTATTCATGATCTTCCCTCTTATGATGTGATGGTTTTAACAGGCTTATTTTTTAAAGGTATTTTCAAACAGGGTCTGATCGGCTGTGCTTTCAAACACGCGTTTTGGCACAATAATCACCATGCGGTTTTTCAGCTCAATCATATAGGTCAGCTTGCCTGAAGCAAAATTCTGCACTTCGTTATAATGCACCACTTTGTCACGGCCATTGGCAGAAATCTCGGCATAATCTTGATACAGCGCAATGCCCTGTTCGCTTTTTCCAAACTGGTATTTGACAAACTGACGCTTAAACATCATCGGCAGGAACCAGTAGCGCATCAGCATCTGTAGCACCAGAAAAAATACCCCCAGCGCCAGATAGTAACGACCTACACCATCGAGGCCCAAATAAATGCCCCAGGCAATAATCCCGACACTAATTAACGGGGTAATAAAACGGGTAAACTGTTTTTTACCAAAGGTGGCCAGAGCAAAGCCATCCTGAGATTCTTCCAGATTTAAAAAATAACGTAGCGACAAGGCAGGCTTGAGTTCCGACATCGGCTCATCATCAAATCAGTTAAATTACGCTAAATATTACACCAGAATAGGTGATTTCCTTATTCTTTTTCTCGCCAGTGCTGTCATGATGATGCTGCAACCACCATTCAAAAAATAACCCGATTCAAAACGGGATGATTCGCTCACCTCCACAGCAAAAACAGGATGTTTTATGCCACAGACGCACACCCGATTGATCGCCCTGCTTTGCAGTCTGCTGCTGCCGGTTTCTGCCTGGGCCAGTTTAGTTCGCTGGACAGGAAAAATACCAGGCAGTTTACAAGGCTATGGCGGCAGTGCCGAACAGCTGGCCGCGCTGACCGGAGATGGAATTCTGATTTATGCGCATGCCGCGCAACCGATTCAGCTGCCAACTTTCGCATCTACAAAACGGGGCAAATTTTATAGCGCTGCGGTGGTGCTGCCAGTGCCCAGTCACACAGTTGCGGCGCTGCTGAGTGATTATTCAGACTATGCCCAGCTGTTTCCGACCTTAAAAAGCGCCAAGATACTGGAGCAGCGTCAGCACATCAGTCAGGTCAAATACCGGATTCATATTCCCACGCCCATTCCGGTGCTGAACTTTAAAGAGGATGTGATCCTGCAACATCAGCGCACCGACAACAGTATTGAAACCCTGGTGATTGACGCACCCATTCCGTATGGCGCCGGAAAAATAGAATGGTTTGCCTTGTCGGCCCATCAGACGCTGGTCACGGTCACGCACTGGGGAGATTTGGCGCAGCCCAAAGGCTTTTTATTTCGTACCATCCTGAATGCCCTGCCCGATGCCAAACTGGGCCTGCCGGCCGGCACCAATGCCTTTATTCTGGAAGCACTGCAACGTAAATTTAAAAACACCACACCCCGAGCCTTACCCGCCGGCGAGGTGCCAGCACCTGAATTAAGTGTCAGCCAGATGAACAAAATCCGGCAGATCAGCCAGAAATCACAAGAACCCGTATCCTTTATTTTACCGGCCTATCAGGTGTCCTATGGTGCAAAGCAGGAAATCATGCGTTTTAGCAGCAGCTATCAGTACTATGCCCAGCCGGCCAGCAAGCTAAAACCCTGGCTTGAACCGCAGGCCTACCAGCACCTGTTTCCACGGCAAATTAAAAAAGTTCATATTCAGCAGCCCTCTGCCCGGCAGCTGGATGCCGACTATAAAATTTCGGTCGGACTGGGCGTGATTCAGATTCCGTTTGATTTTAAACTGCGTTTTCAGGCACAAGGCGCTCTGGAGCAGCAGTTTCAGGCGGTGGGGGGAGATTTACGCTATGTGCAAGGTGGCATGCAGATTTTGCCGCAAGCCGAGGGCAGTTTACTGAATGTGACCAGCGCCATGAACATTGATGCGCAGGCACCGTTTTTATTACGCGCCATGCGCAGTATGCCGTATCACGAGCTGCTGCCGGCATTGGGTGGCAATACCGTGCTGACCTTAAAGATTCAACAGAAGATCAAATAATGCGGGAATGTTTTAGTAAATTATAGACACAAAAAAACCGCAAAATGTGCGGTTTTTTCAGAATTCTTTATCAAGATTGGTGCGCTCAGAGAGATTCGAACTCCCGACCCCTTAGTTCGTAGCCAAGTGCTCTATCCAGCTGAGCTATGAGCGCGACGTCTTGATGGGGTGCATTATACGGGCTTTTCGGTATTTGTTAAGTCTTATTTCATAAAAATGCAACCAAATGGATAGATATTGGACAAATCATGTATTTGTGCGCTGATTTTATACAGGTTTTAAATTGCAGTTGAAATTGTAACAAATAAGGAAGCCGGCTGATGCAGCTGAGTAGCCAAATTGCAGGCACAAAAAAACCGCAACATGTGCGGTTAATTGTTCAAGTTGGTGCGCTCAGAGAGATTCGAACTCCCGACCCCTTAGTTCGTAGCCAAGTGCTCTATCCAGCTGAGCTATGAGCGCGTCACTTGTGTCGTCTATATTAGACTGCGTTATTTCCTGGTTTACTTATTGGTGCGCTCAGAGAGATTCGAACTCCCGACCCCTTAGTTCGTAGCCAAGTGCTCTATCCAGCTGAGCTATGAGCGCGACATAAGTAAAGTGGCGGTGAGAGAGGGATTCGAACCCTCGATACAGTTGCCCGTATGCGTCCTTAGCAGGGACGTGGTTTCAGCCACTCACCCATCTCACCGTAACGTGCCGCCATAATACAAATTTAACTGTAGCACTGCAAGCGCAGTCACTCTATTTTTTGCAGTTTTTTGCTCAATTAAATATTTTTTAAACAATTTATTGCTTCTAGCCTGGCATTTTCTGCAAATTTATGGGGAATGTGATTTTATCTACTCGCAATCATCTTAAAATAAAGACTTAAAACACATTATTGCAATCATTTACGTGCAGTCTGACGCTGCATGACTTATGCTAAACCTATCTTCTGACTTGAAGCCAAAGACATGATGAAAAACTGGGTCGATCCTGAAGCAAAAGCTGAAGCCGAACGTTACGATAATCCGATTCCAAGTCGCACACTGATTCTTGAAAGTATTGAAAAACTGCAACAGGCCCAGTCGCATGCCGACTTGGTTGAATATTTTGAAATTGCCGATCAGAAAAGTATTGATGCCCTGAGCCACCGCTTAATTGCTATGGTGCGTGATGGCCAGCTCATGAAAGACGGATTCAAGTTCCAGCTTGCCGCCGAGCAGCCTACCCATGAAGCCACGGTCTACATTAATAGCAAGGGTCTGGGTTCTGCCCATATTGACGGACAAAATGACATCCTGCTACCCGAGCGTGAATTGCGTCTGGTGTTTAATGGCGACCGCGTTAAAGTGCGCCAGACCTCGGTCGATCGCAAAGGCAAAGCCTGGGGCTTTATTACCGAAGTCCAGCAGCGCCGTGTGAAACAGATCATTGGCAAACTGTCGATGTATGACGGTGAATATTTTATTCAGCCGGGCAATCCGAACAGCCATCAGCCGGTGACTTTAGAAAAAGAGCTGGTTGAACACGCCAAACTGAATCTGGGCGATTCAGTTCGCGTTGCCATTGATGACTATCCAAGCCGTGAAGAATTTGCCACCGGCCATGTGGTGCAGTCGATGGCTGATAAAGCCGATACCGAAATCATCATTCCCCAAACCATTTTAGAGTTTGGTTTGCCGTATGAATTTCCGGACAATGTCTTAAAAGATGCCGACAGTTTTAAAGAACCGTCAGCCAAAGACCGTGAGGGCCGGGTCGATTTACGTGATTTAGCTCTGGTCACCATTGATGGTGAAGATGCCCGCGACTTTGATGATGCGGTGTATGCAGAAAAACGTCCAGGGGGTGGTTACCGCGTAGTGGTCGCGATTGCCGATGTTAGCCACTATGTCCGCACGGGCAAACCACTGGATGATGAAGCCCAGGAACGCGGCACTTCGGTCTATTTCCCGCATTTTGTCTTGCCGATGTTGCCAGAAGCCTTATCGAATGGCTTATGTTCGCTGAATCCGCAGGTTGATCGTCTGTGTATGGTCTGTGACCTGAACCTGTCCCGTGCCGGCCGGGTAACCAAATTCGAGTTCTATCCTGCGGTAATGCATTCCAAAGCCCGTCTGACCTATACCCAGGTGGCGCAATATTTTGACGGCGACAGCGCTGCCATTCCGGAAGACCGGGATGTACGCAAATCGCTGAATACCCTGTTCCAGCTGTATCAGGTACTCAAAGGTTTACGTGCCCAGCGTCATGCCATGGAATTTGAAACCGTCGAAACCTATATGACCTTCGACGAACTCGGCGGGATTCAGGAAATCCTGCCACGAACCCGTAATGATGCGCATAAACTGATTGAAGAGTGTATGTTACTGGCCAACGTGGCGGCAGCAGAATTTGCGCTCAAAAATGATATTCCGATGCTGTACCGTGTGCATGAACCACCTGAGTTTTCACGGATTCAGAAAGTTCGTGAATTTGTAAAACTGCTGGGACTGAATTTCCCGGAACAGCCAACCCAGGCCGATTATCAGGCCGTGATTGATGCCACCAAAGACCGCATTGATGCGCCAAGTATTCATGCGGTGCTGTTACGCTCGATGATGCAGGCCTATTACGGCGCGGCCAATGCCGGCCACTATGGTCTGGCCTATGAAGCCTATACTCACTTCACCTCGCCAATTCGCCGTTATCCGGATCTGCTCTTGCACCGTGCCATTAAGGCGCATCTGGCCCAGAAACCTTATCCGATTTCGGGTGCCGCGCTGGATGATGCCGGTGAGCATTTCTCGCAAACTGAACGCCGTGCCGATGAAGCCTCCCGCTCTGTGACCATGTGGCTGAAATGTCATTATATGCAGCAGCATTTAGGCGAAGAATTTGTCGGGGTAATTTCTGCCGTGACCGAATTTGGTCTGTTTGTGACCCTGAAAGACCTGTATGTCGATGGCATGATTCACGTCAGCCAGCTGGGCGATGACTTCTTTATGTTTGATCAGGCCAGCCAGTCACTGGTCGGTCAGTCACGCGGTCAGACCTTTAGTCTGGGCGATGAAGTCAAAGTCAAGGTGGCCGGAGTCAACCTGGAAGAACGCAAGATTGATTTCGAGCTGGTCAAACAATTGACCCATGCCGGTCGTGCGATCCGCAGCCGTGCACCACGCGTGGCCAAAGCCGCGCCGCGTGCTGAAGCCACCGAAGAAATCTTTCATGATCGTCCAGTCAAGCTTGCCGTGAGTGAAGATGGCGAACAGCCGTTGAAGAAGAAAAAGGCCAAATCCAAGCCGAGTTCTTATGGCAAAAAGCCGGCGAAAAAAGTCACCGCCAAGGCTGAAAGCAAAGACAAGGTCAAGAAAAAAGCCAAAGTGAAAAAGAAAAAGTCCAATGCCAAGTCCAAGCTGGACTAAGCAGCCCGATCAGAAACAGAGCGCCACGGCGCTCTTTTTTATATGAAGTTGAGCAATTCTGTACACACCGCTTGATTTCCCACGCTGGAGGCCCTACATCTATTGCTAAGACAGGACTTCAACATGGAAAAAGAAATGACATTAGAACAGGCAACCCTGCCAGTACCCCAGTTTGACCAGATTACGCTGCCCCAATTAAAACAACAGGTTGAACAGACCATCACCCAAGGGCAGGCCTTTTTACAGCAACTCCAAGACATTCCGGCCAGTAGCGATGCACAGTTGCAGGTTCTGGCGCAGATCGATCATCTGGAAAACCAGATGAGCGAAAGCTGGGGCGTGCTCTCGCACCTGAATGCGGTGATGAACAATGCCGAAACCCGTGAAGTCTATCAAGCGCTGTTACCCGGCCTGAGCGAATACTATACCCAGCTCGGTCAGCACACGGTGCTGTATCAGACCTATCAGCAAGTTCATGATGCAGCGATGTTTAATGACTTGCCTGCAGCGCAACAAAGCGCAATTAAACTGGCGCTGCGTGACTTTAAATTGTCAGGTGTGGCCTTAGAAGGCGAAGCGAAAAAACGCTATGCAGAAATTTCAGCACGCCTGTCACAGTTATCTTCTGACTTTTCTAACCATGTGCTGGATGCGACACAGGCTTACTCTAAACCGCTCACCGAAGCGCAACTGGCCGGCCTACCTGCCAGCAGTGTGGAATTGCTCAAGCAGTATGGCCAGCAACGTGAGCTGGAGCAGCCGGTTGCGACGCTGGACTTCCCGTCCTATCTGGCCATTATGACCTATGCCGAAGATCGTAGCCTGCGTGAAGAATTATATAAAGCCTACACCACCCGTGCTTCCGACCAGTCTGCCGATCAGGCCTTTGACAATACCGCGGTGATGGAAGAAATTTTAAGCCTGCGTCAGGAAATGGCCCAGCTGCTCGGCTTTAACAACTATGCCGAACTGTCATTAGCCAGCAAAATGGCGCCAAGTGTCGAAGCAGTTGAGCAGTTCCTGGTTGAGCTGGCCGAACATGCTCGTCAGCCGGCTGAACAGGAAATTGCCGAACTGAAAGCCATTGCCGCAGCAGATGGTATTCAGCAGCTGCAACCCTGGGATACCAGTTTCTATTCAGAAAAACTGAAACTGGCCCAGTTCAATCTGTCTCAGGAAGCACTGAAACCGTATTTCCCGGCACCGAAAGTGGTTGAGGGTTTATTTAGTATCGTTAAACGTCTATACGATGTCGATATTATCGAGCGTGAAGCACCAGTCTGGCATCCAGACGCCCGTTATTTTGAACTGCAAGATCAGGGTCAGGTGATTGGCGGTTTCTATTTTGACCTGTATGCCCGTCAGGGCAAACGCAGCGGCGCCTGGATGAGCGGTTTCCGTTCGCGCATGCAGCAAAGCCAGGGCCTGCAACAGCCAATTTGCTATATGGTCTGTAACTTCACCCCGCCCGTGGGGGATCAGCCGGCTTTACTGACCCATGATGAAGTGCTGACCTTATTCCATGAATTTGGTCATGGCCTGCATCATATGCTGACGGAAGTCGACAACATTGCGGTGGCCGGCACTCATGGCGTGGCCTGGGATGCAGTGGAGCTGCCAAGCCAGTTTATGGAATTCTGGGCCTGGGACAAAGAAAGCCTGGATGTACTCAGTCAGCATATCGACACACAGGCCACCCTGCCGGATGATTTACTACAGGCGCTGCTGAATGCGCGCTTCTTCCAGTCCGGCATGCAGACCGTGCGCCAGCTGGAATTTGCCCTGTTTGACCTGAATATTCACCGCATGACCCCAGCCTTGACCGCCAGCCAGATTCAGGATGTGCTGAATGAGATCCGGCATAAATATGCGGTGGTGCCGACCACCGATTATAACCGCTTCCAGCATAGCTTCAGTCACATCTTCGCGGGGGGCTATGCGGCCGGTTATTACTCCTATAAATGGGCCGAAGTTTTGGCCAGCGATGCCTTCGATCGCTTCGAAAATGAAGGGGTATTTAACACCGACACCGGAAAGCAGTTCAGGCAGTTTATTCTAGCAGTTGGCGGAAAAGATTCAGCACTTGACGCGTTTATCAATTTCCGCGGACGCGAGCCAAAAATAGATGCATTATTGCGTCATCAAGGTTGGACGAAGCCAATTAAAAACGCTTAAACTAGGGCCTTAATTTGAACACAGGATCAGTATGATGACCATCAAACGTCGTTTCATTGCAGGCGCAAAATGTCCAAAATGCCAGGCTATGGATCGGGTGGTCATGCTGACCTCAGGTGATGATGAATGGATTGAATGTATCGACTGTGGCTATAGCGAAAATCGCCCAACCCATGTCGATGAACCTCAGCCACCGGCAGCGCCTGATGAAGTGGGTGTGATTCAATTTAAACCACGTCATCCTAAGTAAAAAAATTAAGGTTCATTTATTCATGACGCTTGATCAGAGAAATAGCTCAAAACTATTATGGGCCATTATTGGGGGCCTGATCGTAATCGTACTTGTGGTGATGTCTTATCAATGGATGAGCCAAAACCAGAACGCAGAGGCAACACCTGAAGCCCAGCTGCTAAGTCAGCCGGCCGCACCTGCGGCTAAAGCCAAAGCAGAACCGGCGGTGCAACTGGAAGAAGTGCCACAGCAACTGGTGAGTGAAGATATTCTGAAACAGCCGGTTGCTACCAACGCAACCCTGGCCAAAGAAGAAATGGCCAAACTGGAAGACCTGCAGGCACAACTGGATGATCAGGCCGCGCTGCTCAATGCCCAGCACGCCGATGCTGATGAACTGATCCGCCTGAAAGAAGAACAGATTCAGCTGCTCGAAGCCCAGCTCAAACAGCAATAATTATGACCGGCAGTCTGCGTTAAATCGGCTAGAATACATCCTTATTCCTCGCCCGGATTGATGATGACTGCCTCCACGCCTCAGCATGATCTGATCAAAGCCATTGGCTTACTCACCCTCTCTGCTTTTCTGTTTTCGCTGATGGGCGTGTGTATCCGCTACGCCTCGTATACGGTCGACAATGCCACTATTGTGTTCTTCCGTAATTTTATTGGCCTGTTTATTTTTCTGCCGCTGCTGTTCAATAAAGGCCTCGGCTTTTTTAAAACCCGGCGTCTGTGGATGCATACCTGGCGTAGTGTGGTCGGTCTGCTGGCGATGTATGGCTTTTTCTATGCCATTGCCCAGCTTAAACTGTCCAATGCGATGGTGTTTACCTATTCTTCCCCGATCTTTATTCCGCTCATTGCCTGGTTATTCCTGAAAGAAAAAGTCAGTGCAGCCATGCTGATCGCCGCCCTGTTTGGTCTAATGGGCGTACTCTGTGTGGCCAAACCGGATGCTGGCCTGTTCAATCATCTGTCGATTATTGGTCTGGGCGCCAGTTTTCTGGCTGCAATGGCCTTTGTCACTGTGCGCGCCCTGACTCAAACCGAACCACCAGAACGGATTGTGTTTTATTTCTGCCTGATTGGTACCCTGATTTCAGTGATCCCGATGTTCTGGCTATGGCGAAGCTATCAATGGAGCGAACTGGGCCTGCTGATCAGTGCCGGGGTGCTGGCCAATATCAGCCAGATTTTTATGTCGCGGGCCTATAGTCTGGCACCTGCTGGTCAGATTGGGCCGGTAAATTATATTGCGATTATTTTTGCCGGCATCTGGGGCTTTTTGTTCTGGCAGGAATTGCCAGATCTGTCTAGCCTGCTCGGCTTTGGCCTGATTTTAATTGCGATTTTACTGTGCAGCCCGCTGTTTAAAAAAGCCAGTCCTACACAGGCGCCATAAAAATACCCTGACCTTTCGCAAAAGATCAGGGTATGGTCATCATCACGGTTGAACGGCTGGCTTACTGATACCAGCCAAACAGTTTAAAGAAGTATGGTACATAGGCAATGATCAGCATCGCTGGCAGCATCACCAAGATCGGCAGAATCCAGCGCTCAAAACGATAGTAGAAGGATTTGTGGCGCACTTCGGCATCTGCCGCCGCCACTTCTTCATCGCCAATCGACTGCCTCGCCAGCAAGTGATTCAGCGCGACCGGTGGGGTGATATAACCCATTTCAAAGCCAATCAGGGTAATCATCCAGAAATGTACCGGTTCAATCCCATACTGGTAGGCTACCGGTGCCACCGTGGCAGAAATCAGGATGACCGCACCAAACGGGTCCATAATCATGCCGACCAGTACCATCACCAGCACAATCAGGCTAATCACAATAAAGGTACTACTGATATCGGTCGGGAAAGCTTCCATGATTTCAATCCGTTCCAGGAAGCCGCCGACACTGACCGATAAGGCCATCAAAATCACCAGTGCACCAATATGCCCCACGGTTTCACTAATGGAAATGTGCATCGACTTCCAGAAGCCAACCTCACGCTCCGGCTCGGACACCGCCACGCTATGATCCGCCGACATGCCAGTATCCTCAGTTGCAGTATGTACGCCATCGCGGTATTCCACACCACTGACTGCACTGGCGGTCGCCAGCGCCGGTTGCGATGAATCGGTATATTTTGCTGTCAGGCTTTCATCCCAATGACCTACTGGTGGAATTGGCGCCGGTTCATGCCGCAATTTATCAAACAGGACAATTAACAGCAGAATCACAGGCATCATCACCGGCGCGGTAAATTCGTTCAGGTTGGTGTCCAGCGCATATTTGTAGAACATCCAGATCAGCACGAAAATAATCACATACGGCACCACCACACCCATGGCACGTAAAGATCGTGGTGCAGCCACAGCTGGTGAAGCAATCCGGAACTTACTTTCAGCAAAGAACAGCGATACCACCAGGAAAATTGTTGTAGTCAGCAGGAATACATACACGCCATAGTGGTACAGCACATCGGTGGTGACTTCCTTGTTTAAAGAGGCAACGACCACAATCAGCAGACATGGACGTAATACCACCCCCATCGAACCGGACAGTGCCGTTGCTGCCAGAGCAAACTGACGGCGACCGCCAGCATTCCAGACTTCTTTATAAATGATGGCACCGGCTGCGATCACGAAAATCCCCGAGGCACCGGTATAGGCTGTCGGTAATGCTGCACCAATCAGGATTAACCAGGTCAGGGTTTCTGGTGCCAGATTCCATGGCCGCATGATGTTCAGGAATTTATCCACCACACGGGTCTGCTTCAGCAGCATACCGGCCCAGATAAACAGCGCCAGATTCAGGAAGATGCTGGAGAATTCCACCAGCTGGCCCAGGTAAATCCCCTGCCCCATTGGATAATCCATGAAGAAGGTAAAGGCAATACCGGTAATAATGGCCATATAGGCATACAGCGGTACACTCAGGAAAGCCAGACCTAGACTGCCGCCTTCTCGCGTTGGTGCAGGCGGACGAACAAACTGCCATAAACTGATGAGGGTCAGCGCACTAAACAGGATCATCCACAACCAGTAAATGATCTGCATTTCACCGGTCATCGGCACCCCGGAATTCAGCACCGAACGATACTGGCTATAGGCCGAGAACGCCAGAAAGGCATTGGCCACGGTCATGCAGGTGGTATATATCCGATAATCAATTCGTGTGGCAGGCCCACGCAAACCAATATGATGGGTTTTTAAAGTGGCACTAATCGCGGCAAACACCACCATCAACACCAGCAGCAAGGCACGGTTTTCAGTACCAAATTTAAAGATGCCAAAGAAGGTGGTTTCTACACTGCGATAGGTGCGTAAACTTGGATGCGCCTGCATATGCTGCACAGCCTGATCATAAAACATATATTTTTCTTCACAGACCTGCTGCGCGGCCATAATCGAGGCACGCACATCCGATTCAGACGGGGTTCCAAAAATATCAGCAAATTCATCGGCCGCATTGGCTTTCATTTGTGCCTGCACCTGGCCGTCAATATCCGGGTTGCGGTCACAGTCAGGGGCACTTGGTTCAGCGCGCAAGAATGAATACTGCATACCGGTGGCAGGATCACCGTATAGACGTTCGCCCATACGCAACAGCTGGCCGTGAATCATCTCACCGGTTCCAATGATCAGCGTCAGCAGCAGCAACACCAGAATCACAAAGGCGGAAATCCATTCTGTCCATATATATCTGAGCAGATCCAGTCCGGATCTGCGTTGTCCTTGATTTGACATATTTTTTCCTGTTTTTTTATTTTCGGAAACGGCAACAGGGCCGTATTTCGTGCATCCTGTAGCAAGCAGCCATCCTGCTGCTATTCAAATCTTGTTTTCATTCTTTTCGAATGTGCATCAAAGTACATTCATTTAAAATGACAATATTCATTTTCTTTTTGGTAGAAATGGTCAGCCGGATCACTTTTTCAAGCTGTAGGTATAGATCAGATAGACAATCGCCAATCCCGCACCCCAGATCACGCCCAGCAAATGCGCCTCGACCAGTACCGGGCTGCCAATCAGCTCGGCCGTTTCCTTACTGCCAAAGGTATTTTCCCACAGCAGTTTGGCCAGAATCAGCAGCAATACCAGCACAGCAAACCGGCGTTCTTGAGCATCAAGCAGATGCACTACTGCCACCGCCATATAGGCTCCATGCAGCACCCCAGACAGGCCGGCATAGGCTTCAATATGTGGAAACAGGACATAGAAACTGAAACTGATGGCCGGAGGTAATAGTAATAACAGGCTGACAAAATGCCAGGTTTTGACCCGCGGAAAAATAAAAGGCAAACAGGCAAAGGCCAGAATATTCAGCAGATAATGCACCCAGCCCACATGCACCCAATGCGCTGTCCACAAGCGCCAGAATTCTTGTAACAGAGCAGGACGCCAATAAATAAAATGATCCGCAAACACCTGCAAACAGGCCGCCAGCGACATAAACACGGCAATAAAAATAATTTTCTTACTGAAAAAATGAAGTGTCATGTCGTTGTCCCTGTTGAATCTTTTAAGTATAAAGCGTCCTCCTCGTAGCGACTATTTACAGATTGTTGAGTTCCGTATCTGGATCAGCGCTTGTATCTTCACCAAATAAATCATCCAGTTCAGACGCATTGTCCTGCTCATCCCAGAAACGGCTCATGCCATCATCGGCAGTACGTACCCCGGTATTTTCAGTCCAGTAACGGTCTGAAATCCCCTGCACCATGGTGGCAGCCATGCTGTCAATTAGCTTGAATTGCGGGTTAATTGGTTTTTCTTCGGTGCGTGCAGCCGCAAATGATTTTAGCGCATCACGAATTTTGGCATCATCGCCGCTGGCCTGCGCGGCCACTGCATACAGGGCATGCGACAGGCGCACACCTTTCTGCTCACCAATTTGCATCGACTGTTTCAGGGTCTGATACGGCTCCGGTTTGCCCTCTCCCGCACCTGGCAACAAGGTCCAGATCACGGCACGGGTGGCTTGTGGTGCACCCCAGAATTTTTCATTGTTCAGACAGGTCATGCCACGCTCGACCACGGCAGCAATATCTTTAGGCACATGCACCGCACCGCCAGAGTTAATATCATTGGTCATGGCCTGTAAACCACTGATCATGCCAAGCAAATACACGGTCTGATCAATATCGCTGTTCATTTTCGGGCAGCCTTCACCCAGTGGTTTTCTGTATTTCTTTTCCCAGCGATTCTGGAATAACTGATAACCGGTATATTGGCGCTGTGCCGCAATAGCCGCCCAGCGTTTCTGTTCAATCCGGGCATCTTGCGCTTCACTGACCTGTCCGGCTTTTGACGCACGCAAATAACGCAGCTCGGCATCTAGGGCACGGTTTTCCGCACAGATACCGGCGGCTGAATACATCAGCACCGCAACCCGGGTCGGGTCTGCCCCCATATCTTTGGTGGCCATAATTGCAGGGGTCAAGGAATTGCCGCTGCTACAGACCATTTCGGCATCATCCATGGCCAGAATGGGAGGAACAATATGTTTTTCTGTAAAACCTAAAGCCACATTGGCACCGGTTTTCACCACTTGTGAACAGCCGGAAAGAAGTGTTGTTGTGAATGCAATAACCGCCACACCCTGGCAGATTTTTTGGACTTGCGACATTTTCCTGTCCTCTATAATTGTGTTTATGTCCATGGCAACAAACATATCAGATGCATTATCTGAATAAAAGAGCATTTACTCTAATCTGAGAGCTGTACTTTGACATGAAAAGCGGGCAAGAAAATTGACTGAATTTGCAGGAAAGCCAAATTTTAGGCAAAAAAAAGTAGCATTGCGACGGTTCAGCACATGCTACTTATTAACTGGAACCCAATTACGGGCATTTTATTGGTGCAATTCGTTCCTTCAGCAAGATTCCTCATCATCCAGCCACAATTGAACACAATTGCGATGACCAGAAACATTCACGTGGCGATAACCCTGGCGATTTCCCTGTTTGCTGTTGGTGTCTTTAATATATCTGGATAATTTTCAAACACAAGAGGCTTTTGTCCAACAATCGGTATTTTTTGCCAATTTACCGTGACTGTGTAGGACAAATAAAATGATGGACTTTATAAACTTATTTAAAATCAATATCTTATTTTTATATTAAAATATACAACTGTCTGACAATTAGATGGTTTTTGCCAATGTTTTTAAGGCTTTCCACTCTGCAAACGAAACTTGGTCACGCCAGATGACTGCAGATTTGACCGGTGCATGATGAAAATACAGCACCAGATACAGCTGATGATCCAGAATATGCTCGAGCAGACCGCGTTGAATCTTGGAGCCAGAATTAAACTGCAGACTCCACTCTGCCCCATCTAAATGCGCCAAGGCGGTTAATTGGGAGCGTCGCTGAAACCCGTAATAACTGACAGCCGCCAGGAGCAGACCTAGCAGCCAAAGCAGCGGATGTAATAATTGAAAACTTAAAACAGAAAATAGAATCAGCAGGCTCAGCTGAAACAGCAGCGCCAGACGGCTCGGTTTCAGCTGAAAGTCGCGCTTAGCCGTGGACATAGTGTTTTAATTTACGGATCAGCTCGCGCATTTCCGGGCGTGGCGGTTCAGACACTTCCATAAACCAGTCCAGCAAATCCGGATCTTCCTGTTCAACCAGCGCCGCAAACGTGGCTTTTTCTTCCGGATCAGCGGTTAAATAATAGTTTTTCACATAAGGATCAAAGTAGACATCAATTTCCTTTAAACCGCGACGGGCACGATAAATCACTTTACGCTCTTCTAAGCTAATGTCTTCACTCATGGTTTTGTCCACATCATATTGATATCGCAATTAGTTTAACCCAGCCCAGAAAAAGTTTCGATGAATTTATCGGACTGACCAAAACCGCCAGCAAAAAGCCAGAAATGATGTTTCTGCACATTGTACTGCCGGCTCAGTTTGCTTTAGTTTCAAGGCATAAAAATAAGTGAAGGAACTCTAACCATGCAATCTGCTGCAATTCGCCCACTCAACAACATGTTGCCACGAAAATTATTTCAGAGTGAGCATGAGGCATTCCGCGATACGGTGCGCAAATTTTATGAAAAGGAAGTTTTGCCGAATACGGAAAAATATGAACAGCAACAGCATGTAGACCGCGATTTATGGAACAAGGCCGGTGAACTGGGACTGCTGTGTACCACCATGCCAGAGCAGTATGGTGGCTCTGGAGTAGATCGCCTCTACAGCATGATTCTGATTGAAGAACAGGCCTATGCCGGCGACTCAGCCACTGGTTTTTCGCTGCATTCTGATATTGTTGCCAACTATATTAATAATTTTGGCAACGAACAGCAAAAACAGCACTGGTTGCCTAAAATGGCGACAGGTGAAGTGGTCACCGCGATTGCCATGACCGAACCGGGCACAGGCTCAGATTTACAGGCGGTACGCACCACGGCAGTTTTAGAGGGCGATGAATACGTCATTAACGGCTCAAAAATCTTTATTACCAATGGCTATTTATGCGATATGGCGATTGTGGTGTGTAAAACTGGCAATAGCGACAAAGGCTCGGCCAATCTGTCGCTGATTATGGTCGAGGCAGATCGCGCCGGTTTTAGCAAAGGCAAACCGCTGAATAAAATTGGCATGAAAGGTCAGGACACCTGTGAGCTGTTTTTTGACAATGTGCGAGTACCCAAAGAAAACCTGCTTGGGATGGAGGGTATGGGCTTTATCATGCTGATGAAAGAGCTGGCCTGGGAACGCATGATTGTGGCGATTATCTGTCAGGCCGGTGCCGAAGCAGCTTTTGCACATACCCTGCAATACACCAAAGAACGCAAGGCCTTTGGCAAACCGATTGGTGCCTTTCAGAATACCCGCTTTAAACTGGCGGAAATGCGCACTGAAATTGATTTCTGCCGCGCCTATCTGGACCGGTGTATGGAACTGCAGCTTGAAGATCAGCTGAGTGTTGATGCAGCAGCGGCAGCCAAATACAAAATTTCGGAGCTGTTTTCCAAGGTGGTGGATGAATGTCTGCAATTGCATGGCGGCTATGGCTATATGCTGGAATATCCGATTGCCCGCGCGTATTTAGACAATCGCGCCAACCGGATTTATGCCGGCACCAATGAAATTATGAAAGAGCTGATTTCCCGCTCCCTGTAACGCCTTACAAGTGTAGAACCCGATATAAACAACAAGGAAGCTCAATTGAGCTTCCTTTGTTCATTGCACGATCATGACGATGTGTGCTTAAGACACCAGTTTAGGCTTACGTGCAGACTCACTGACTGCTTTACGGAACTTCAGCACCGGATCAGCAAATGAAGCCTGTTTTAAATCCTTACGGTCTTTCAGGTAATTATTGCTCACCCGCCAAGGCGCATGTTTACCCTGCTTTGGCATCACATTCGCGGCACGGGCAATATAACCCGAAGTTAAACTACCCATCACAGTGTCTTCCATCAACTCTGAAGGATCACCTTCCGCAATCACTTCGGTATAGCCTTGCTGATCCATATGATTAATCAGACGGCAGATATAATCCGCAGCAATATCAACTTTTAAAGTCCAGGAGGCATTGATATAGCCAATAATCATGGCCATATTCGGCACATCGCTGACCATCACACCCTGATACAGCATATGTTTCGAGGTATCCAAAGGCTGATGATCAATGGTGGCTTTAACCCCGCCTAAAATCTGAATTTGCAGACCGGTAGCCGACACAATCACATCTGCGTCGAGATGTTTGCCAGATTTTAACTGGATGCCCTGTTCGGTAAAGGCTTCAATCTGGTCGGTTTCAACACTGGCCTGCCCTTCACGCAGCACTTTAAACAAATCTCCATCTGGCACCACACACAGACGCTGATCCCATGGATTATAGCTCGGGCTAAAGTGTTTCATATCCACTTTGCCTTTCAGCTGCATCTCAATTGACTTTAATAAAAATTTACGCAGCAGCTTCGGCTGTTTCTGTGCCAGCGCATACACACCGCGTTGCATACCAATATTTCGTGCCCGCGTCAGCTTATAAGCCAGCTCCTCCGGCAACACCTTGCGCATGTTGTTATAGATAAAATCTACCGATGGAATGGAAGCAATATAGGTCGGTGAGCGCTGCAGCATGGTGACATGCGCTGCACCGCCTTTGACCATTGCAGGCACCAAGGTAATAGCGGTAGCACCACTGCCAATAATCACCACTTTTTTACCAGAATAATCGAAGTTTTCCGGCCAATGCTGTGGATGAATAAAAGTACCTTTAAATGCCGACTGATTCGGGAAATCCGGCTGGAAGCCCTGATCATAATTGTAATAACCGGTACACCCCAGAACAAAATTGGCGATCCAGGTCTGTTTTTTGCCCTGTGCATTTTCAATCACGACAGACCATTTCTGGGTCTGGCTATCATAATTGGCAGACAGCACCCGATGCTGGAAATGAATTTTGGATTTCAGTTGATACTCTGCAATCACTTCTGACAGATAGTTCTTAATTGAAGCGCCATCAGCCAGAATGCTGTCTTGCGTCCAGGGCTTAAAATTAAAGCCAAAGGTCGACATATCCGAATCGGAACGAATACCCGGATATTTAAATAAATCCCAAGTGCCCCCAAAGCTCTCACGACGCTCGATAATTTCAAAGGTGCGCTGCGGGCAGTGTTTGGAAAGATGCGCGGCCAGACCAATACCAGAGATACCCGCACCCACAATCAGAATATCAACATGCTTGTCCATTTTGTTTTTATACCTGTTCAACGTTCTGTTTTTATTAAAGCACAAATTTGACAATACTCAATGTCAAGTTTAATAAAAAGCGATAAAATTTATATCAATTCGGGACACAACAGAAAAATTGTCTGACAAATAGCCATAAAAAAAGGCCGGTTTAAAAAACCGACCTTTTTTTAGAACAACTGAACTGCTCTTGCGAAATTATTTAACTTCGCGATCTACAAGTTCAACGTAAGCCATCGGTGCAGCATCACCTGCACGGAAGCCCGCTTTAAGAACACGTAGATAACCGCCGTTACGTTCTTTGTAACGAGGGCCAAGAACGGTAAATAATTTACCAACAGTTGCTGCATTACGAGTACGAGCAAACGCCAAACGACGGTTTGCAACTGTATCGTTTTTAGCTAAAGTGATTAAAGGCTCAGCAACGCGGCGAAGTTCTTTCGCTTTAGGCAAAGTTGTTTTAATTAACTCGTGCTCAACTAAAGCATTGGTTAAGTTTTGGAACAACGCCTTACGGTGGCTGCTGGTACGGCCTAATTTCACACCACTATTACGATGACGCATGGTGAATAGTCCTACTTAATTAACGGCTACGATAAGCGAAGCGGTCGTCCATGCGGAGACTAGCTGGTGGCCAGTTCTCTAAACGCATGCCGAGCTGCAAGCCTTTCGATGCCAGAACATCTTTGATCTCAGTAAGCGATTTTTTACCCAGGTTAGGTGTTTTAAGTAACTCAACCTCGGTGCGCTGTACAAGATCACCAATGTAGTAAATATTTTCTGCTTTCAAACAGTTAGCAGAACGAACAGTAAGCTCTAGATCATCTACTGGACGAAGCAAAATTGGGTCAACTTCTTCACGAGGTTCTTGAGCCACAGGTGCCTGATCTTTCTGAAGGTCAACAAAGATTGCAATTTGTTGTTGCAAGATTGTTGCCGCTTTGCGGATTGCTTCTTCAGGATCAACAGTACCGTTGGTTTCAAGATCAATGATCAGCTTGTCAAGGTCAGTACGTTGTTCTACACGCGCATTTTCTACGATGTATGACACACGTTTGATCGGGCTATAAGAAGCATCTAACTGTAAACGACCCACTGGGCGAGTTTCACCTTCTGGGAAACGTGAGTCAGATGTTTCATAACCACGGCCTTGAGCCACTTTCAAACGCATTTTTAACGCGCCTGATGCACTTAGAGTGCCGATCAAGTGTTCAGGGTTAACCACTTCAACATTATGCGGTAAACGAAGGTCAGCTGCAGTAACGTCACCTGGACCTTGTTTTTCCAATGTCAAATAAGCTTCATTTTGATCGAATAGCTTAATAGACAATCCTTTCAGGTTCAGCAAGAGCTCGACGATGTCCTGCTGCAAGCCTTCTAAGGTACTGTACTCGTGCTCAACACCCTCAATTTCAACTTCAACCACAGCTGCGCCAGGTAAAGAAGAAAGAAGGATGCGACGTAAAGCATTACCAAGAGTATGACCAAAGCCACGCTCTAATGGTTCCAGAATAACTTTTGCCGAGGTCCCGCTAACCGCTTCGACCTTGATCGCTTGCGGAGTTAGAAACTCATTTGCAGTACGCGTCATTATTGCTACCTCAAGGATTATTTAGAATACAATTCTACAATCAAGCTTTCGTTGATTTCAGCAGGTAAATCAGAACGATCTGGTGCAGCTTTGAACGTACCTTCTAATTTAGCGTGATCAACTTCCATCCAAGAAGGGATACCACGTTGAGCAGCTAATTCAATTGCGTTTTTGATACGTAATTGTTGTTTAGCACCTTCGTGAACTGCGATCACGTCACCAGCTTTAACTTGGATAGACGCGATGTTAACACGACGGCCATTCAAAGTAATGCTACGGTGAGATACAAGCTGACGAGCTTCTGCACGTGTAGAACCAAAACCCATGCGATAAACGACGTTATCAAGACGGCTTTCAAGCAATTTCAACAAGTTTTCACCTGTTGCGCCTTTAACACGAGCTGCTTCTTTATAGTAATTACTAAATTGACGCTCTAAAACACCGTACATACGACGTACTTTTTGTTTTTCACGTAATTGTAGAGAATACTCAGATTGTTTGCCGCGCGCTTGGCCATGTTGACCAGGAGCTTTAGCGTGTTTTTTAGTTTTGACGTCAAATGGTTTAACGCCAGATTTTAGTTGCAGGTCTGTCCCTTCGCGGCGAGAGAGTTTGCATTTTGGACCAATATAACGAGCCATGAATGTTTCTCCTTACACGCGACGTTTTTTAGGTGGACGGCAACCGTTGTGAGGAATTGGAGTCACATCGGTAATGCTGTTAATTTTATAACCCACTGCACCTAATGCACGAACCGCAGACTCACGACCTGGACCAGGACCTTTTACAAGGACGTCCAAGTTTTTCAAACCGTAATCTAAAGCAGCTTTACCAGCAACTTCAGCAGCTACCTGAGCAGCAAACGGAGTTGATTTACGTGATCCACGGAAGCCTTGTCCACCTGAAGTGGCCCAAGCCAGTGCATTACCTTGACGATCGGTAATAGTCACAATGGTGTTATTAAAAGAAGCGTGAATGTGTGCAACACCTTCAGAGACGGTACGGGTGACCTTCTTGCGTGTGCGAGTATCTTTAGCCATCTTTTAGCTTCCAGAAATCTTATTTCTTAATTGGTTTGCGCGGACCTTTACGGGTACGTGCGTTAGTTTTGGTGCGTTGACCACGGACAGGCAAGCTGCGACGATGACGAAGACCGCGGTAGCAGCCTAAATCCATTAAACGTTTAATGTTCATGGAAATTTCGCGACGTAAGTCACCTTCGGTCGGAACCTTAGCAACTTCTGCACGAATCGCATCAAGCTGAGCGTCATCTAATTCACGGATCTTAGTGGTAGTAGCGATACCAGCAGCAGCTAAGATGTTCTTAGCAGTGTGGCGACCAATACCAAAGATGTACGTTAGAGAGATAACAGCATGCTTGTTATCCGGAATGTTTACACCGGCAATACGAGCCATTCAATTTTCTCCAAAAAGGCAGTTAAGATAATCAACCGCCCCACAAAAATCTTGAGGGGCGGATAATAACCTAATTAGCCTACTGAAATCAACAGGTCTTGATCAGATTAACCTTGACGCTGCTTATGACGAGGTTCTGCGCTGCAAATTACGCGGATAACCCCATTACGACGGATAACTTTACAGCTACCACAAATTTTCTTTACAGAAGCTTGTACTTTCATGATGAAACCTCTAAGTGCGCTTATCCCTTAGGATGAGCAGTCGTTTTTCTCATTAACGTTTGATTATCGTACTGGTGCGAGGTGAGATGTGCTTGAAGCTGAGCCATAAAGTCCATCACGACTACCACAACGATCAATAATGAGGTACCACCCAAATAGAATGGAATACCAAACGAGCTCTGCAATACCATCGGCATCAAGCAGACCACTGTGATATAAATCGAACCAATAAAGGTCAAACGATTGAGAATATGATCTAAGTAACGAGCAGTTTGCTCACCTGGGCGAATACCAGGCACATAAGCTCCGCTGCGTTTCAAGTTCTCTGACACTTCTTTCGGACTAAAAACTAGCGCGGTATAGAAATAACAGAAAAAGATAATTAACGCACCAAAGAGCACCAAATACAATGGCTGTCCAGGCGATAATACGAGTGCCAGATCTTGCAAGCTACGCTTGATAATCCCTGCATCAGGATCCGCACTTCCTACCCATTGACCCAGACTGGCCGGGAACAACAGCAGAGAGCTGGCAAAAATTGCCGGAATCACACCTGCCATATTAATTTTTAATGGCAAATGGGTTTGCTGTGCAGTAAATACACGACGACCTTGCTGTTTTTGAGCATAGTTTACCGGAATACGACGTTGCGCTTTCTCGATAAACACAATGGCTGCCAGTACCGCCAGTGACAACAGACCAAAAATCACCAGACCAATCAGGCTGGTTTGACCATTATCGACTGAAGATAGCGATTGCAAAATCAGATTTGGCAATCCGGCAACGATACCGGCGAAGATGATCATGGAAATACCATTGCCCACCCCACGTTCGGTAATCTGTTCACCCAACCACATCAGGAACATTGTACCCGCCACCAGCGAGGTGACTGCCGGAACGTAAAACGCAAGACCTGACGTTAAGGTAATCCCTTGACTGATCAGACCTGCACACATCCCGATTGCCTGTACTAAGGCAAGGAACAAGGTACCTTGGCGCGTATATTGATTAATCTTACGCTTACCCTGCTCGCCTTCTTTCTTTAAAGCTTCCAGCGAAGGAACCACGGTTGACATCAGCTGCACGATAATCGACGCAGAGATGTAGGGCATGATCCCGAGAGCAAGAATCGACATTCGCTCTAATGCACCACCCGAAAACATGTTAAACAAACCCAGGATAGTACCTGAGTTTGCATTAAAAAGATTTTCAAGTGCGGCATTATTAATGCCTGGTACTGGAATATGCGCTCCTAGTCGAAATACCAATAACGCACCAATGAGAAACATCATTCGGCGAATAATTTCACGATATTTCACGTGAAATGGTTGGCCTTTCATCATATGTACATGACCTGAAGAACTAGGAGACATAGACACTGGAGATTACTCCTCGACTTTACCGCCAGCAGCTTCAACAGCAGCTTTAGCGCCTTTAGTCAATGCAACACCTTGAACAGTGAAAGCACGAGTAATTTCACCAGAAAGTACGATACGCGCACGGATCATGTCTTTACGCACAACGTTCGCCGCTTTTAAAGTTTCTAGGCTAACGATGTCGCCTTCAACTTTAGCAAGCTCAGATAAACGTACTTCAGCAGTTTTTAAAGCGATTTGGCTAGTGAAACCGAATTTAGGTAAACGACGATATAACGCAGTTTGACCACCTTCGAAACCTGGACGTACGCCACCGCTCTTACGTGATTTTTGACCTTTGACACCACGGCCACCAGTCTTACCTACGCCAGAACCGATACCACGGCCCAGACGACGGTTTTCACGTTTAGCACCTTCTGCAGGTGCAAGTTCATTTAAACGCAGAGTCATGGCTTATTCCTCTACACTAACCATATAGTAGACTTGGTTGATCATACCACGGTTAGAAGGCGTATCTTGCACTTCTACAGTATGACCAATACGACGCAGACCTAAACCTTTCAGGCAAAGCTTGTGATTTTTCAAACGGTGCGATGCAGATTTAGTCTGGGTAACTTTAATCGTTTTCATGATTGATTACCCTTGAATTTGTTCTACAGTCAGACCACGTTTCGCAGCGACTTTCTCAGGAGAAGTCATATCACGCAGACCGTTGAAAGTCGCGTTTACTACGTTCGCAGCATTTGTAGAGCCATAACATTTTGTTAATACGTTACGCACGCCAACAGCCTCTAGAACTGCACGCATAGCGCCACCAGCAATTACACCAGTACCTTCAGAAGCAGGTTGCATGTAAACGCGGCTTGCACCGTGACGAGCATGAATAGGATGCTGAACAGTACCGTCAACAAGGTCAACAGTAATCATGTTGCGACGAGCAGCTTCAAGTGCTTTAGAAATAGCAGCTGGAACTTCACGCGCTTTACCACGACCAAAACCTACGCGACCATTACCGTCACCCACAACAGTTAATGCTGTGAAAGAGAAGATACGACCACCCTTAACAACTTTGGCAACACGATCAACGGCTACCAGCTTTTCAACAAGACCTTCGTTTTGTTCAACTTTAGCCATGATTAGAACTCCAAGCCGTTTTCACGAGCAGCATCAGCCAAGGCTTTGATACGACCATGATATTTAAAACCAGAACGGTCAAATGCAACTTTAGTTACACCAGCTGCTTTCGCACGTTCTGCGATTAAAGCACCAACTTTCTTGGCAGCTTCAACGTTACCAGTTGTACCAGCACGTAAAGTAGCATCTAAAGTAGAAGCTTGCGCTAAAACTTTGCCACCATCTGCTGAGATAACTTGAGCATAGATGTGACGCGGAGTGCGGTTTACACACAAACGAGTCGCACCCAATGCACGGATGTGCAAGCGTGTGCTTTTCGCACGACGCAAACGGGATTGTTTCTTTTCGTTCATAAGAACCTCGCGCCTTATTTCTTCTTAGCTTCTTTACGAAGTACAACTTCGTCAGAATAACGAACACCTTTACCTTTATATGGCTCTGGTGGACGGTAACCACGGATCTCAGCTGCTACCTGACCTAATAATTGCTTGTTAGCAGATTTCAGGATGATTTCAGTTGCAGTAGGAGTTTCTGCAGTTACACCTTCAGGAAGGCTGTAATCGATTGGATGAGAGAAACCAAGGTTAAGGTTAACAACAGTACCTTTAACCGCAGCTTTATAACCAACACCGATCAGTTGTAACTTACGTTCGAAACCTTCGTTCACACCTTTTACAAGGTTGTTTAATACAGCGCGAGCAGTACCAGCTTGCATCCAAGCGTCTTTCGACTCTTTTACTGGAGCAACTTGAAGAGTACCATCTTCCTGTTTTAGCTCGACCAGCGCATGCAGGTTGAAAGACAATGTACCTTTGCTGCCTTTCACTTCGACCTGCCGGCCGTTCTGAGTAACTGTTACACCGTTAGGTACAGTTACTGGGGCTTTAGCCACACGAGACATGAGGAATCACCTATTAAGAAACAAAAGCAATAACTTCACCACCAACGCCCGCAGCACGTGCAGCGCGATCAGTCATGATGCCTTTGCTTGTAGAAACAATTGCAATACCTAAACCTTGCTTAACGCTTGGAAGTGCATCTTTACCGCGATACTGACGTAGACCAGGACGGCTTACGCGTTTCACAGTTTCGATAACTGGTTTGCCTTCGAAATACTTTAATGTCAAAGTAAGAGTTGCTTTGCCTTCAACGTCAGCAACTTCTACATTGGCAATGTAACCTTCTTGTTGAAGTACGTTTGCAATCGCAACTTTCAACTTAGAGTTAGGCATAGAAACAGTTTGTTTCTTCGCCATTTGTGCGTTACGAACACGAGTTAACATGTCGGCAACGGTATCTTGCATACTCATTCTAGTCGCTCCTTACCAGCTTGCCTTAACAACGCCAGGTACATCACCTTGCATTACTGTGTCACGTAATTTGTTACGGCTTAAACCGAACTTACGGAAGTAACCATGAGGACGACCAGTTAAACCACAACGGTTACGAAGACGCACTGGAGACGCATTACGTGGTAATGCTTGTAACTTCATCATCGCTTCGAAACGCTCTTCGTCGCTTGCATTTACGTTTGCAATAACAGCTTTTAATTCAGCACGTTTTGCAGCGTATTTAGCAACAGTAGCTTCGCGTTTCAATTCGCGATTAATCATACTTTTCTTAGCCATATCGACCTCTTATTTGAACGGGAAGCCGAATGCACGCATAAGCGCACGGCCTTCGTCATCGGTGCGAGCAGTCGTAGTGATGGTAATATCCATACCACGAATACGATCAATCTTATCGAAATCGATTTCAGGGAAAACGATTTGTTCTTTAAGACCCATAGAGTAGTTACCACGACCATCAAATGATTTCGCAGAGAAACCACGGAAGTCACGGATACGAGGGATCGCGATAGAGATCAAACGGTCTAAGAATTCGTACATGCGTTCGCCGCGTAAAGTAACTTTACAACCAATCGGCCAACCATCACGGATTTTAAAACCTGCGATAGATTTACGAGCTAACGTAAGAACTGGTTTTTGACCAGCGATAGCTTGCATATCAGAAAGAGCACCATCAAGGAGTTTCTTGTCAGCAGCAGCTGCACCAACACCCATGTTGATAGTGATTTTAGTGATGCGAGGGATCTCCATCACATTCTTAATGCCCAATTGTTCTTGTAATTGAGCTTTAAGTTCGTCGTTGTAACGTGTTTTAAGTCTGGCCATTGCCTATTTCAACCTATTACTTCGCTACCGCCACTGATTCACCATTTGATTTGTAAACGCGAGTTTTCACGCCGTCAATCGTTTGGTAACCAACACGGTCAGCCTTTTGGGTTGTAGCATTAAAAATTGCCACGTTTGAAATATGAAGCGAAGCTTCCTGAGTTACGATGCCGCCTTCAGCGCCAGTAACACGGTTCGGCTTTTGATGCTTCTTAACCAGGTTAAGGCCTTCAACCTTAACGCGGTCATTAGAAACTGACAAAACAGTACCCTGTTTGCCTTTTTCTTTACCTGCGATCACGATTACTTGATCGCCTTTTTTAATCTTAGCCATGATTGCCTCTTATAGAACTTCAGGAGCCAATGAAATAATTTTCATGAACTGTTCAGTACGAAGTTCACGAGTCACTGGTCCGAAAATACGAGTAGCAATCGGCGCTTTGTTGTTGTTCAAAATAACGGCTGCGTTATCGTCGAAACGAATCACAGAACCATCTGGACGACGGATACCGAATTTTGTACGTACAACTACAGCATTCATCACGTCACCTTTTTTAACACGTGCGCGTGGAATTGCTTCTTTTACAGTAACTTTAATAATGTCGCCAACAGAAGCATAACGACGATGTGAACCACCAAGTACTTTAATACATTGTACGCGGCGAGCACCACTGTTGTCTGCTACGTCGAGCATCGTTTCGGTTTGAATCATTGCCCTACTCCAAAACCGAGCATCACCGGTCACAATTTCGAAAGGCTCAAAGAGTACTCGAAATTGACCGATGATGCAACAAGAACGTTAATTACTCAGCAGCTGCTTCAACAACTTCAACTAGAGTCCAAGACTTAGTTTTAGAAATTGGGCGGCTTTCTTTGATGGTTACAACATCACCGATTTTAGCGGTATTGTTCTCATCATGAGCATGTAATTTTGTTGAACGGCGGATTGATTTGCCATACAACGGGTGTTGAACACGACGTTCAATAAGCACAACAATAGACTTGTCCATTTTGTCGCTTACGACTTTGCCGGTTAACGTGCGGACTGTTTTATCACTCATTGTCCGTTCCCCTGTTTTTCGGTAAGGAGTGTCTTAATACGAGCAATAGTTTTACGAGCGACTTGCACTTCGTGCGATTTGCCCAATTGACCAGTTGCTTTCGCCATACGAAGACGGAATTGGTTAAGCTGTTGCTCATCAAGCAAAGCTTTCAACTCTTCTACCGACTTTTCACGTAGATCTTTAGTTTTCATTACATTACCGTCCGAGTCACGATAGTGGTTTTAAACGGAAGTTTAGCAGCAGCAAGCTTGAATGCTTCAGTTGCTAATTCATCGTTCACACCTTCCATTTCGTACAGGATCTTACCTGGTTTGATTTCGCAAACCCAGTATTCCACGTTACCTTTACCGTTACCCATACGAACTTCTAATGGTTTTTCAGTAATTGGTTTGTCCGGGAATACACGGATAAAGATCTTACCACCACGTTTAACACGACGGCTGATTGTACGACGCGCAGCTTCGATCTGACGCGCAGTCATACGACCACGTTCAGTCGCTTTAAGTGCGATAGAACCGAAAGATACAGTGCTACCACGGTGCGCTAGACCAGTGTTACGGCCTTTTTGAACCTTACGGAACTTAGTACGTTTAGGTTGCAACATGGATTATTCTCCTTTTTCAGCAGAACGATCATTGCGACGACCACGACGCTCTTGACCTTCACCACGACCGCGACCGCGTTTAGCTGGACGTTCTTCAGCTGGAGCTGGGTTCATGACTTGTTTCATGCCGCCCAGGATCTCACCACGGAAGATCCAAACTTTAACACCAATCGTACCGTAAGTCGTTTCAGCACGCATAGTCGCGTAGTCGATGTCCGCACGAAGTGTATGTAGAGGTACACGACCTTCACGATACCATTCTGTACGAGCGATCTCAGCACCGCCTAAACGGCCAGAAACTTCAACTTTGATACCTTTGGCACCAGCACGCATAGTGTTTTGAACCGCACGCTTCATAGCACGACGGAACATTACACGCTTTTCTAATTGAGAAGCGATTGCTTCAGCAACCAGACGTGCGTCTAAGTCTGGACGATCGATTTCGTTGATGCTTACTTGCGCTGGAACACCCATAATGTTGGTAAGTTCGCGCTGTAATTTCTCAATGTCTTCGCCTTTTTTACCGATAACGATACCAGGACGAGCAGTGCTAATAGTTACTTTAGCAGCGCCTGTCGGACGTTCGATAAGAATATTGCTTACCATTGCGTTCTTAAGTTTTTTAGTTAAAAACTCACGAACTTGAAGGTCTTTAAGCAAGTATTCAGCGTATTGTTTCGGATTCGCATACCAGTTAGCGTTATGACGTTTCACAACACCTAGGCGGATACCGATTGGATGAACCTTCTGACCCATATCAAACCCCTACCTTAACGGTGATGTGACAAGTACGCTTAGTAATACGATCTGCACGGCCTTTAGCACGTGGCATAATACGTTTCAGGCTCATGCCTTCATCAACGTAGATCGTAGAAACTTTAAGGTCGTCTACATCTAAACTGTTATTGTGTTCAGCATTTGCAATTGCAGATTCCAACGCTTTTTTAACCAGTACAGCAGCTTTTTTGTTGCTGAAGTTCAGGATGTTAAGCGCATGCGCAACAGATTTGCCGCGAATAAGGTCTGCAACCAAACGTGCCTTTTGTGCCGAGATAGCGGCACCGCGTAATTTAGCAGTTACTTCCATCATAGCACCTATTAACGTTTAGACTTCTTGTCAACACCGTGACCACGATAGGTACGAGTTGGCGCGAATTCACCGAGTTTATGGCCAACCATGTGTTCAGTAACGATTACTGGAACGTGGTTACGACCATTGTGTACAGAAATTGTTAGACCAACAAAATCCGGAAGAATCATCGAACGACGCGACCAAGTTTTGATCGGCTTACGAGAGTTGCTCGCAACAGCCGCTTCAACCTTAGCGAACAAGTGCGCATCGACGAATGGGCCTTTTTTCAATGAACGAGGCATTAGTCAGATTCCTTTACTTGTTACTTAACGCGACGGTCGCGAATAATCATCTTAGTCGTACGCTTGTTGGTACGTGTCTTGTACCCTTTAGCTTTTTGACCCCATGGGCTTACAGGTTGAATACCTTTGTTACGCCCTTCACCACCACCGTGTGGGTGGTCAACCGGGTTCATCGCCATACCACGTACGGTAGGACGAACGCCACGCCAGCGTGAAGCACCTGCTTTACCAAGTGAACGCAAGTTGCTTTCTGAGTTAGAAACTTCACCCAATACAGCACGACATTCAACGTGTACTTTACGCATTTCACCAGAACGTAAACGAACGATAGCGTAAGAACCGTCACGACCCAACAACTGAACTGAAGTACCAGCTGAACGAGCTAACTGCGCGCCTTTACCGATTTTAAGTTCGATGTTATGAAGTGTAGAACCGATAGGCATGTTGCGAAGTGGCAAGCAGTTACCTGGACGAATTGGAGCATCGTTACCAGACTGTACTTTATCACCAGCACGTAAGCCTTTAGGCGCAATAATATAACGACGCTCACCGTCAGCATACTTCAACAGTGCGATGTGTGCAGTACGGTTAGGATCGTATTCAATACGCTCAACTACAGCAGGAATGCCGTCTTTGTTACGTTTGAAGTCAACGATACGGTAGTGCTGTTTGTGGCCACCACCAACGTGACGAGTCGTAATGTGACCGTTGTTGTTACGACCACCAGTACGTTTTTTAGCTTCTACCAACGGAGCATATGGCGCGCCTTTGTGAAGGTGATCATGAACCACTTTCTCTACAAAGCGACGTCCTGGAGACGTTGGCTTACATTTTTGAATAGGCATAATTTTCGTCCTTATTCCGCTGCGGTTTCAGCGGTATCGCCCAAGTCAGCCATTTCAACATCTTGGCCAGCTTTCAGGGTGACGTATGCTTTTTTAACATCAGAACGACGTCCGATAGTTTTACCAAAGCGTTTAGTCTTACCTTTAGTGATAGTCGTGTTAACTTTAACAACTTCTACACCAAATAATTGTTCCACTGCTTTTTTGATTTCAAGCTTGTTTGCATTTAATGCAACCTTGAACACTTGAACACCAGCAGTTTCACCTAAAACTTGTGCTTTTTCTGAGAATACAGGTCCTTGTAGGACTTGATATAAACGTTCGTTGTTCATCCGAGTTCTACCTCAATTTTCTTAGCAGCAGCAACAGACATTACAACTTTATCGAACGCGATCAAGCTAACAGGATCGATTGCAGTAGCGTCAACCACATCAACGTGTGGAAGGTTGCGAGCTGCAAGGTATAGATTCTCATCTACAGCTTCAGTAACGATCAATGCGCGAGTTGCATTCAAGTCGTTCAGTTTTGCAAGCAATGCTTTAGTTTTAGGCGCTTCAACAGCAAACTCTTCAACTAATACAAGACGATCTTGGCGAACAAGTTCAGCTAAGATACATTGCATTGCACCACGGTACATCTTACGGTTCACTTTTTGAGACCAGTCTTGTGGACGAGCAGCAAAAGTTTTACCACCGCCAACCCAGATTGGGCTACGAATAGAACCAGCACGAGCGCGGCCAGTACCTTTTTGACGGAATGGCTTTTTACCACCGCCAGAAACGTCTGCACGTGACTTCTGAGCTTTAGAACCTTGACGACCACCAGCTAAGTAAGCTGTAACAACTTGGTGTACAAGCGCTTCGTTAAATTCACGGCCGAAAGCTACTTCAGACAATTCAACAGCAGAGCCGGAAACAGTTTTTAAATTCACGTTATTTCCCCTCAGGCCTTGATAGTAGGACGAACAGTTACGTCGCCACCAGTAGCACCAGGAACCGCGCCTTTAACAACTAGAACTGAACGCTCTGTGTCGATTGCAACGATTTCAAGACCCTGTGTAGTTACGCGTTCAGCACCTAAATGGCCAGCCATTTTTTTGCCTTTGAATACGCGACCAGGAGTCTGGTTTTGACCTGTAGAACCTAGAACACGGTGAGAAACAGAGTTACCGTGAGTAGCGTCTTGAGTACGGAAGTTCCAACGCTTAACACCACCTTGGAAACCTTTACCTTTAGATGTGCCAGTTACATCAACGATTTGACCAACTGTGAACAAATCTACAGTAAGCGTACCACCAACTTCACGACCTTCAAGCTCAGCTTCTGTAACGCGGAATTCTTGAACCAGACGACCAGCAGCAACACCCGCTTTCGCAAAGTGACCTTTCTGAGCGTTAGTTACGCGAGATTCGCGACGTTCACCAGTAGTGATTTGAATCGCTTGATAACCATCAGTTTCAAGCGTTTTGATTTGTGTGATGCGGTTAGGATCAACCTCAATCACTGTAACAGGTACAGAAACACCAGCATCTGTAAAGATACGGGTCATACCGCACTTGCGACCGACTAAACCAATAGCCATGTGCATAAACCTCTAAAAAAGCGGCTTAATTAACTTAGAGCGTTAATTAACCGAAAGCCTTAACCCAATGCGATCTGAACATCAACACCAGCTGCAAGATCTAATTTCATCAATGCATCTACAGTTTTGTCTGTAGGTTGAACGATATCGATCAAACGTTTGTAAGTGCGGATCTCATATTGGTCACGCGCATCTTTGTAAACGTGCGGTGATGTAAGAACGTTGAAGCGTTCGATGCGAGTAGGCATCGGGATTGGACCACACACTTGTGCGCCAGTACGCTTAGCGGTTTCTACGATCTCTTGAGCAGATTGATCAATTAAACGGTGATCAAAAGACTTAAGACGGATACGAATTCTCTGGTTAGACATACCAGTTAACTCCAAGCCAAAATATATAAAGAATCACTCTTGACGCATCTCACCCCACTAATAAAGGCAAGTGTCAAGAGCAGTGAAATATCACTAAGGTCGTGATCGATGCCACGACTGTAACGATAGTTAACCACTTTCTTCGCGGTTAACCCCCTTAATATCAAAGGGTCGCCCATTATAACGATTGTTTAATGCATAAGCAAATCCTTTTGTGGCTTTTTACATCATTTTTCAAATATTTCGACAAATCAATTGTTTAATAATTATACAGCCCGCCGCTGCGCTGCAGTTTGCTGTAATACATAATCTATCGCCTGATTTAATATCTGATTTCCTTGAATAAATTTATTTTTATTAGCGCGCTGCAGCTGCTCTACCGATTGCACATAAGGTCCCTGAAACAGGGCCAGCTCTTCTTCATCTTCCAGGAATAATTGCAGGCTTTCTGGCGTGGTTTCCGGGTGGAACTGAAAGCCCAGTACATTTTTGCCAATCTGATACATCTGATTGCGACAGGCATCATTTTCGGCCAGATGCACAGCCCCTTTGGGAATCTCGAAGCTTTCGCTATGCCACTGCATGACATTAAACTGCTCCGGCAACTGAAAATAGTCTGATGGCACATGACTGACCTTGCGCACCTCGTGCCAGCCCAGCTCCTGTACAGGATGGCGACTGACGGCCGCACCCAGCGCATTGGCGATCAGTTGCCCACCCAGACACAGACCAATGGCCGGTTTTCCCATGGCCAAATAACGCCTGAGCCAGCGTTTTTCCATTTTTAACCAGGGGAAATTGGCTTCATCATTAACGCTCATGGTGCCGCCCATGACAATTAACAAATCGACCTCCTCGATCTGCGGCAGCGCTTCAATATCCAGTGCTGAATCAACCGGCAAGGCAAAAAATTCTGTGGCACTGATCTCTGCATTTAACCGTTTTAAATGCGTATAACAACTTCCAAATCCTTCACCAGCAATATGCTGAAAATAATGTACTTTTAAATGCGACGCCATGCGCTGAAACCTGTTGTTGTAGCTATGCTTTTAGGCTTTGCAAAAATGAAGCCAACTTTAGCGCCGAGTGTTCAAAGTCAAATAAATACAGCCAGATATGGCACAACTGATCCTTTTCTCTTAAGCTAAATTCAATTGATTGTCCTGATTTGAGCGAAGTCGTGAAAAAAAATCCGCAAACCGAACTGATTCATGCACCACGAAAAGCCCCTCAACTGATTTCTACGGTTCAACCTCCCCTCTATCGTGCATCGACGATTATTTTTAACAACACCGATGCACTGTTTAATCGCCACTGGACCGATGCCTATGACTATAGTTATGGCACGCATGGCACGCCGACGACCTTTACGTTAGGTGATCACATCGCGCAGATCGAAGGCGGTCTGTATCACCTGCTGGCGCCGAGCGGCCTCTCTGCGATTAATCTGGTCAATTCCTGCTTGTTAAGCCAGGGTGATGAGGTCTGGGTTCCGGACAATATTTATGGTCCGAATATGGAGCATCTGCGTAATCTGCAGCAGCGTTATGGCATTGCCGTCAAGGTCTATAACCCGTTGGAGGTAGAAAGCTTTAGCCCAAGTGATAAAGCCAAACTGTTATGGCTGGAAGCGGCTGGTTCGGTGACACTGGAGTTTCCGGACTTAATTGGTCTGGTAAAAAAAGCCCAAGCCCATAATATTTTGACTGCGCTGGACAATACCTGGGGCGCAGGACTGGCCTTTAATGCCTTTGATTTTGGCGAGGACCACTTAAGCGTAGATCTGACCGTGCATGCGCTAACCAAATATCCAAGCGGGGGTGGCGATATTTTAATGGGCTCGGTGGTGACGCGTGACCAGAAGCTCCATCATCAATTATTCCGGATGCATGCCATTCAGGGGATTTGTGTCAGCGGAGATGATACGGCGCAAATCCAGCGCAGTCTGGCCTCCATGCAGCTGCGTTACCAGCAACAGTCACAATCAGCACTGACCTTGCTGAACTGGCTAAAACAGCAAAAAGAGCTGGTTCAGGTCCTGCATCCGGCTGATCCGGACAGTGCCGGTCATGCATACTGGAAAGACATCTGCAAGGAGGGTCACAGCGCCGGACTGGTTAGTGTGATTTTTGACAATAACTACAAGTTGCAAGATATTCGCAATTTCTGTGACAGCTTAAAACTGTTTAAGCTTGGCTTTAGCTGGGGGGGACCGGTCAGTCTGGTCATGCTATATAACTTAAAAGAAATGCGTGTGCTTGAACATTCACATTTGAAGGAGGGTTTTCTGGTTCGTTTCTGTATTGGTCTGGAACATCCGGAAGATCTGATTCAGGATATTCAACAAGCTTTAAAAGTCTTAGCTTAAATATCGACATAAAAAATTGGGCAATTTGCCCAATTTTTTACATTATTGTTTCGCTTTACTTAAAGTAATCATAGCTTACTGAAACAGTCTCACCTGCTTTTGGTAAAGTTGTTCCATAGAACACTAAACTTACGCCAGAATTACTATAAACTAGATCAAAGCCTTGTCGATGTGTTGTATCACGCGCAACATTTTGACCATTTACTGTCACTTTAACAGTTGAAGGTACTGGTACCTGTTTTAAACTAAACTGACTTGCAAGACCGGTTGCTACACGAATAATGTCATCAAATACTACATTCCAGCTTGTGGCATCCGCACAAATTGAAGCAGAAGCCCCACCAGTCAACCGTGCAATCTCTTTAAAATGACCACCGCCCTCTGCTGATCCACCTTGACCATTACATTCGAATCCTGGTGTACTCCAAGAAATTGTAGGATCTGCAAAAGTTGGACGAATATGATCAGATGTACCTACAATCGAAAAGTAGGTAGTGTTTGTAGACAAGAAATAATTTTTATAATCATTAAAATCTCGTCGTGTATAGTTACTATATACTGGACTGGACTGCCAATATGTTTCATTTTCAGGCTCATCTGAAACAAACACCACTAAATTCTTCACGTTTGGACGGTCAAAACCAGTCAAATCTGCTTCACGAACGCAGTAAAAACCTGTTTCAGTACCTGAACCATAAGTTCCAGGTTGAGCCAAGGTTGCCCACTCTTGCTCTGCATCAGGTGTATTTCTATCAATAAAATTAGTCGTTTTATCTTTTAAAGTTCTAAGCGACTTACATGCGTACGCATCCTGCGTATTCACTGCTAAACGATAATCTACACCTGCTTGATTCAATGATTTAAAGAACTGTGCAGCACCATTAGCCAAGTTACGCTGTTCTTCAGACATTGAACCTGAAGAATCAATATTCCATAAAATGTCAACCGCATTTGCAGATTGTGTTGTTTGAGTAAAAGTTTCTTTTACTGTAGCCACTTCAATATCCGCATTGCTACTTAAAGCACTAGCAATATTCAAATCACCATATACTTGGTTAACTTGATCACTATTACTCGCTACGTAAGTATTTCCCCAAATATAACCTAATTGGTTTGCAAGCCAAAAAGATAGATTGAGACGTAATTTTTTATCACTTGCTTGTACGGCTACAGGAGTAGTAACAGATGAATTTGAATTTAATACAGATAACAACAGATCACGAACTTTAGTCAGTTCATTGGCATTAGAAAAATCAATATCCAAGATTACATTAACCACTTCACCTTGAGCATTCGTAGATACACGATTAGTTAAAATATTGACTTTTGCATTTTGCTGGATAAGAGCATCAGTAAATGCAGCTAAATAGAATTTACTAAATTCATCTAAATTTTGATTTAATACAACGGATCTCACTTTCGCTTGATTCTGTGCCGATGAAGCAGTTAAATCAACCTGTGAAGCAAATCCAGCTGCTTTTGTCACATTATCATCTAACAATAAAACAGTCCGACCTGATGTTAATGCTGTCTCTGTAAAATATTCAGGATTCACTGCACCAAAAACTGCAATATTTGCCTTTTCACTTACTACAGTTGCAACATCTTGAATAGTAGTAGGCGTTTCGTCTGGCTGTTCTGGTGGAACTGGATCAGTAGGCTTTGATATTGAGCTATCTGAATCACCACCACATGCCGTTAAAAATACAGATGTTCCCACTAACATTGCTAATAATTGTTTGTTAAGTTTCATTTATACCCTCTAACCGTTTTCAAACTATTTAATAAAAGCTATTAAATTAAAATTTTATTTTTCATAATTTTATTAAAAATAAAATGAATGGTGAATATTACAAAAAAATGGATAAAATTTCAACAATAAAGTAAAAATACCTTAACATGTAACACAATAAACCAAAAAAAAGAAACTTAAATCACAAATCCGTGCATAAGGGAAATTTAAGTATTCCAAAAGACAAAAATTTATATAGAGGTTTTCAAGTCAATGAATACACCAATCGTTATTGCTAAAAAAACCGCCGATACCACACAGGATATCGTGCTGCATTCTCAGCTTGCCAACCGTCATGGCCTGATTGCTGGGGCAACAGGTACCGGCAAGACCGTAACATTAAAGGTACTGGCAGAAAGTTTTTCCCGCATTGGTGTCCCAGTCTTTCTGGCCGATGCCAAAGGCGATGTTTCCAGTCTGGCGCAGGCTGGTTCCAGCAATCCCAAATTTGATGAACGGATTAAAAGCCTGGGTATTGACAGTATTCCCTTTGCTGCCTCGCCGGTGGTGTTCTGGGATTTATTTGGTGAACAGGGCCACCCGATTCGCACCACCATCTCCGAAATCGGACCGCTACTGCTAGCCCGGATGCTGAATTTAAATGACACCCAGGAAGGTGTACTGTCGGCAGTGTTTCGGATTGCCGATGATCAGGGCCTCCTGCTGATTGACTTTAAAGACCTGAAAGCCATGCTCAGCTATGTCAGCGAACATGCGGCAGAGTTAAAGGCCGACTATGGCAATTTATCTCCAGCCAGTCTGGGCGCGATTCAGCGCAATTTACTGGCACTGGCCGATCAGGGCGGTGATCTGTTTTTTGGCGAGCCCAGCCTGAATATTCTGGATTTCATGCAGACCGATGCCCAGGGACACGGCAACATCAACCTGCTGGCTGCAGACAAGTTGATGCACACCCCGAAACTGTATGCGACCTTTTTATTGTGGATGCTATCAGAGCTGTTTGAACAGTTGCCGGAGGTCGGTGATATGGACAAACCCAAACTGGTGTTCTTCTTTGATGAAGCGCATTTACTGTTTGACAATGCCAGCCCGGCCCTACAGGCGAAAATTGAGCAGGTGGTCCGCCTGATTCGCTCCAAAGGCGTTGGAATTTATTTTGTCACCCAGAATCCGCTGGATTTGCCTGAAAGTGTACTGGGACAGCTCGGCAACCGGGTGCAACACGCCTTACGCGCCTTTACCCCCAAAGATCAGAAAGCGGTCAAAACCGCGGCAGCAACTTTCCGTGCCAATCCGGAATTTCAGGTGGAACAGGCCATTACCGAACTGGCCGTCGGTGAAGCTTTAATTAGCTGTCTGGATGAACAAGGCACGCCGCAGATTGTAGAGCGCGGCTGGGTGATGCCACCCTACTCCTCGTTTAGCCCGATTAGCCCTGAACAGCGCAAGGCACTGATGAGCCAGAGTATTGTCGCCGATGTATATGAGCAGAGTCTGGACCGGGACAGTGCCTATGAAATGCTGCAACAGAAAGTAGCGGAACGCCAGCAACAGGCTGAACAGGCCGCGCTAGAACAGCAACGCGCCAAAGAACAGGAAGCTTTAGCCAAGCAGCAAGCCAAAGAACAGGCTGCTTTGGCCAAACAGCAGGCGCGGGAACAGGAACGTCTGGCCCGCGAACAGCAAAAAGAAGCTGAACGCGCTGCACGACAGCGTGAAAAGCTGACTCAGGATATTGTCGGCACCTTTGCCAAGAGTGCAGCCCGAACCTTAGGCGGCAGCACCGGACAGAAAATTGTCCGCGGATTATTAGGCTCCCTGTTTGGCCGAAAATAATCAAAAAACCGATAGGAACAGCTTTCATTATGGGATATTTTTATATCCCATAATTTTTTTATGGTTTTTTTAAAAACAGTGCTTGCACTGGCGCTTTATAAAATGTATTTTAAATACATCTTATAAATAACCAGCCATGAGAGATCAGCCATGACTCCACAGCAAATTGACCTTGTAAAAGCAACTGTTCCTGTTCTACGTGAAAATGGTGTGGCCCTGACCAGCTATTTCTATAACCGCATGTTGGGGAATAATCCGGACCTTAAAGAAACCTTTAACCTGGGTCATCAACGCAGTGGTGCGCAGGCGCAGGCACTGGCAGGTGCGGTACTGGCCTATGCAGAAAATATTGAAGATCCATCAGTACTGGCGCCAGTAATTGAACTGGTCGCACACAAGCATGTCAGTCTGAATATTCAGGCCCCGGACTATAATATTGTCGGTGAAAACCTGCTGCACTCCATCAGCGAAGTGCTGAACATTTCCATGGATGATCCACTGATTGATGCCTGGGCCGCCGCGTATGGCCAGCTTGCAGAAGTGTTCATTAATACCGAACGTGCCATTTACGAGCAGCATCAGCAAACTCAAGGCAGCTGGTTAGGCTGGCGTAATTTCAAAATCGCCAAGAAAGTGGTAGAAAGCGACGAAATTACCTCGTTCTACTTTGAACCGGTCGATGGTGGTGCCTTACCAAAATATGAAGCCGGCCAATACATTTCAGTACGTGTTTTTGTCCCTGAACTGGACCTGAAACAACCACGTCAATACACGCTGTCAACCAGCCCGCAGCAAGACTACTTACGTATTTCAGTGAAACGCGAACCGGGTAATGGCGCCGACAAGATTGCAGGCTGGGTATCTAATGCGCTGCATCAGCTGCCAGAAGGTGCAGAACTTGAAATTTCAGCACCAACCGGAAACTTCTACCTGATCGACAGCAACAAACGTAATGTGTTCATTAGTGGCGGTGTTGGCTTAACCCCAATGATTGCGATGCTGAACCAGCTGGTGACTTTAGATGTGCCACAACCGGTGACTTTCATTCATGCTTGCCGCAGCAAACAGGTACATGCCATGAAACAGCATATTCAGGACATCAAGGCGAAGTATCCACGTATTCATACCTTTACAGCCTATGAATTCCCGAATACCGAAGATGTGTTAGGTCAGGATTATGATGTGGCCGGTCGTCTGGACCTGAGCACCATGGATGCTGCCTTGTTACCGGAAAATGCTGATTACTACCTGTGTGGCCCAATGCCATTCATGGCCGAGCAGCAAAAAGCCTTACTGGCACGTGGTATTAAAGCCGAACAGATTCACAGTGAAGCGTTTGGTACGGGTGGTGTACGTCACTAAAACCCCACACGTGTAAAACATAGGAGGGCTAGTCTGCTTATGGTAGACTAGCCTTCTTGTATTTCAACTTTGAAAAATATTTGTGCGATCATGCAATTAAATAAATTCACCGACTATGCATTACGTATTCTGCTGTATATCTCCCCACCGCGAGATCTGCCGTATACGATTGCGGAAATTGCGCAGGATTTGCATGTTTCCCAAAACCATCTGGTTAAAATTGTGCATTTCATGGGCAAACAGGAATGGCTGATTACCACCCGTGGTAAAGGGGGCGGCCTGCGTTTAAATCCGGATGCACGGGCACTGAAGCTGGGCCAGATCGTGCGTATTCTACAACGTGAAACCCAGATTGTGGAATGTAATACCCCGCCGTGCGTGCTGCGCAGCCGCTGTGGCTTAAAAGGCATTTTAGATCAGGCGCTGGAACAGTTTTATCAGAGTCTGGACCAGTACACCCTGTCCGACGTGTTAGATACTCCTGCACCGGCACAGTGGAGCACACAATCGCCAATTCAGCTGATCAATCTCTGAGTTAGATAACTTTTGCACACGGCTACAGCAAAGTTCGCGTGTCTGCGCGAGTTGATCTATAATACCGCTTTGTAAAAGCAGTGATGAAGTTAAGTTATGCACCATAGCAGAGGAAAATCGAAAAACACTAAGGCCGCTAATGCGCCGAAGCAAAAGATTAGCTATGAGAAAAAGGCTGATCCTGCGATTACCGAATATGCCGTTCGTGCCCTGAACTGGCTACGTAAAGCCGAATTCCTGATGAGTGCGCCAAAGCTGAATCTCTGTGTAGAAGATAGCGGCTATGAGGTGGCCTTTGCCGGACGTTCCAATGCTGGCAAATCCAGTGCGATTAATGCCCTAACCAACCAGAAACAGCTGGCACGTGCCTCGAAAAAACCGGGCCGTACCCAGATGATCAACTTCTTTAGTCTGGGCAATCCAGAGCAGCGTCTGGTCGATTTACCGGGTTATGGCTATGCCGCAGTACCTGAATCAATGAAAATTGTCTGGCAAAAAGAGCTGGAAAACTACCTGATTCATCGCAAGAGCTTACAGGGTCTGGTGTTGCTGATGGATATTCGCCATCCGCTGCAGCATTTTGATGTGATGATGCTGGAATGGGCTTATTCCCGTCATCTGTTTGTACATGTTTTGCTGACCAAATCCGACAAGCTGAATCGTGGCCCGGCCAATAAAGTCCTGCTGGAAGTGAAACAGCAACTGAAAAAGATGAAGCTGGATTTCTCGATTCAACTGTTCTCCTCGCTCAATCGTCAGGGTCTGGAAGAACTGGCCAGTGTAATGGCCGGTCGTCTGAACTTTACCCTGGAACAATCGCAGCAGTTTGATCTGGCCAGCATTCCGGAAGCCACGGCAGATGAACTGGAAGCAGAAGAGCTGCCGGATACAGAAGCTGTTGAACAGCTGACTGAAACGGCCGCCAAAGAGCCATAAGCTTTACATCGGCTTAATCCTGTCCGACAATAATTTACATCTATTGATATTGGAATGTCCCCTATTGCTAGTTTCAATGGGGGATATTTTTTTCATACTCATGCTGAGCATAATTTGAACCGCATCACATTTTAGAGGTGCAATACAGCATGAAAAAACTCCTCTCACGTTTTCGCCGCGCCGCCCGTGGCTCATCCATTGGCTACTTTATTCAACCGCGTAAAGTCCGCTTTGAATGGCAGGACACCCCCATCGACTGGATTCCGCAGCAGCCTTTTGCCAGTTATTTTATTAATGAAATTAACATGATTCTGCCGGCCGGCGAGTTCTGGTTTTGCCGGCTGTACAACAAGGTTTTGCCGCAGATTCAGGATGAAAAACTGAAACAGGATGTGCAGGCCTTTATCCGCCAGGAAGCCATGCACGCCCAGGCGCACAACTCGGCCAACAAGGATTATTTAACTGAACGCCAGATTGATATTCAGCGCAATATCAGTCTGATGAACGGGCTGTTTAACCAGTTACTGGCTGATCGGCCTTTAGGTCTGCAATTGCCGCAGTGGAGCGAACGGCACTGGGATCTGTTCCGTTTAGGTATTGTTGCTACGGTAGAACACATGACCTGCGTGCTGGGTAAATATGCGCTGTATAACCGCGAATGGCAGCGTCAGGGTGCCGACCCGGCCATGCTGGATCTGGTCAAATGGCACGGCGCAGAAGAAATCGAGCATCGCACCGTGGCCTTTGACCTGTATCGGCATTTGGGTGGCAGTTATCTGGCCCGTTATTATCTGAGCCTGCTGGTGATTGCCGGGGTAATTGGTCTTTGGGTTGATGGCGCGGCGCATATTATGCGTCAGGACCCACGTTATGCATCAATCCGGCCAGCCCTGTATAAACCGTGGATCTGGCGGGAATGGTACCGCACTGCACAGGCCAATAACGGCTTATTGCCCTCACCATTCTGGCTGGTATCACAACAGTTGGGTTATTTAATGCCGTGGTATGACCCGCTGCATGAAGCCAAAACCGAAGATGCGCTGGCCTATCTGCAAGCCTCCCCGGCGGCACAGCGCGCCCAACTTAAAGTCGCGTAAAGCGTCCACTTGGTGCAGAATTGCAGAGATACAATTGCCCGACACAGGCAGCACTGTGTCAAGCCAGATTTCCGCTAAGATAAAAATTGGACTTGAACGAAAAGGCAGGAACAATGCGCGCATCTTTGAGTGTGATCACGCTGGCTGTGCGGGATTTAGACGCAGCTTTGCGCTTTTATCAGCAAGGTTTGGGCTGGCAGAGTGAGGGTATCGTCGGGCAGGAATTTGAACAGGGCGCAGTGGCGTTTATCACGCTGGATTCAGGCCTGACACTGGCACTGTGGCCGCAGACTGCCTTGGCGCAGGATAGCGGCCTGCCCCTGAGCCGTTTTTGCCCGACCCAAATCAGTCTGGGGCATAATGTGCATAGTCCGCTGGACGTAGATCAGGTGATGCAGCAGGCCGAGCGTGCCGGTGCCACCATTGTCAAACCGGCACAGGCCACCTTTTATGGTGGTTATGCCGGTTATTTTCAGGACCCCGATGGCCATCTTTGGGAAGTGGTCTGGAATCCGTGCTGGGAAGATGCTCAGGATTGAGTGGTGATCTCATCGTCGCGGGTATAGCGGTCAACCACTACACTAATCATCATATCACCCTGGACATTGACCACGGTACGTACGGTATCCAGCAAACGGTCAATCGGCAGTAAAATGGCAATTGCTTCTGCCGGCAGACCGACCGATTGCAGCACCATAATCATGGTGACCATGCCGGCACTTGGAATTCCCGGCGCGCCCAACGAGGCAATCATGGCGGTGGCGCAAACCACCAGCTGCTGGCCCAAGGTCAAATCCAGCCCCATTAAATTGGCAATAAACAGCGCCGCAGCGGCTTCATATAAGGCTGTGCCATCCATATTCAGCTGTGTCCCCAGCGGAATTACAAAGCCAGCTGTTTGCGGGCGCACCTTCAGGTTTTCCTGGGCACATTTCATCGAAAGCGGCATGGTGGCCGAGCTGGAACTGGTGGCAAATGCAGTAATTAAAGCAGCGCGCGTTCCTTTAAAGAAGGTCACCGGATTCATTTTTCCAAACAGCCATAGCAGTAGCGGCAGTACCACCAGACCATGAAAAATGGTGGTGCCGGTTACCACTACGGCAAACTCAGCCAGACGGCTGAGCACGGTCACATCTTCGGTGGCAATCAGCTTGGCCAGCAGGGCAAAAATCCCCAGCGGTGCCAGTTTCATTACCCAGCCGATCATCAGCATCATGATGTCAAAAAACTGATGGCTGAGCCGGCGCACGGTCCGGAACTGCTCACCGCCTTTGACCAGCGCCACCCCGACAAATAAGGCAAACACCACCACCGCCAGCACATTGCCCTCGGCAAAGGCCTTAAACGGATTAATCAGGGTGTTTTGAATAAAATTGGTGAAGAAGGATGACGGCGTTAAGGTATCTGGCGTCTGATGCTGGCTCATCGCGTCCTGGAATAAACGCACATCTACGCCTTTACCGACTTCAAACAGATGCGCACAGGCCAGCCCTAAAATGAGCGCCAATGTGGTGGTGGTCACACAGCACAATAAGGTAATTTTCCAGACCCGGCTCAGCTGGCCAGAAGCCTGCAGGTTGGATACCCCGACCACAATCGAACTGAAAATCAGGGGAATCAGCAGCATTTTCAGCAGGCCGATAAAAATACTGCTGGCAATACTCAGGCCATATAAACTGCCGTCATAAAATGCGCTGCCCGGCAACAGGTTCAACAAAAACCCGAATAGAACCCCTAAAATTGCGGCCACCAGAATTTGTGTATTTAAGCTCATGGGTGCATATATTGTGATGTCATCTTGCTTGGCACTATGCCATGCGAGCTGCGCTGAATCGAGCATTATTTTGTCAAAAGCAAATCCAGCTCAGGAAAAAAGCCCGATGCCTGAAAAACTGGCATAAGATGTGCTTTATCAGTGCATTACTCTGTTTTTAAGACTAAAAGAGCAACCTCATGAAAAAACTCGCCCTTATTCTTGCACTCATTTGTAGCACTACGCAGGTTTTTGCCCATTCTTCGGGCAACAGCAAGGCACAAGGCTGCCATAAACATGCACCAAGCGATTTGCCGCATTGCCATTGACGGCAGGATAAAAAAAGCCGAATCAGTTGATTCGGCTTTTTTATTGAGGTGAGCTTACTGGGTTTCAATTTCGCGTAAGCGAATTAAACCTTCCTGCGTGGTGCTACAGACCAGCTCGCCGTTTTGCCACATACGGCCAAAGTTCAGGCCACGCGAACTGTTACTGATGGTGGCTTCCATGTCATACAGCATCCAGTCATCGACCCGGAATGGCTTATGGAAATACATGGCATGGTCGATACTGGCACATTGCAAACTTGGCGACAGATAACTCAAGCCATGCGGACGCAGCGCGGTGGTCATCAGGGTAAAGTCTGAATAAAAGGCAGCAATGGCCTGATGCAGGGCAATTTCATCCTGCTCCGCTGCAATCGGACTATGCGTACGGATATAGTGCGCATAAGACGGTGCTTCCGGCTGCGGCTGAAACGGATTACTTGGATTCACCGGACGGATTTCCACATGCCGGTCACGGGTAAAGCTGGCACGAACGTTTTTCGGAATAAACTCGACAATGCTCTGTACCAGTTCTGCTTCATTTTTTAACTGTTCCGGTGCCGGATATTCAGGCTCGGAAATCTGGTAATTCAGCCCTTCTTCTGGCGCAGCAAACGATACCATACACATAAAGATGGTCCGGCCATGCTGGATGGCTCGCACCTGACGGCTAACAAAGCTCTTGCCTTCACGAATCCGGTCCACTTCATAAATAATCGGTGCGTTGACATCGCCACCAAACAGGAAGTAGGCATGTAAGGAATGCGCCGGACGGTCGGTGGTATACGAGGCCGCACGCAGTGCCTGGCCCAGCACCTGTCCACCGAACACGCGCTTACCGACCAGATTGCGGCTGATGCCTCGGTAGATATTTTCTTCAAGTTTTTCCAGGCTAAGCAGTTCAACCAGTTCCTGAGTCAGTGCATTCATGCGGGGAAACCTATGTCGGGATATTTAAAAATCAAAGCAAGCAAAATAGAAACAGCTCAATCTTGCCTATTTTGCCATATTTGTTGACCAAAACACTAAAGTTTAACTGACTGCCCTGTCACGGCTCCCGTATAATGCGCCGCACTAAAAATACGATTTTTAACGATAAAATTGAGCACTAAAGATAGAATTTGTCAGAAAATGTCAGGCTATTTTTCGCTACAATTAGATTTATTATTTTTTCCCTCAGATAATCTGCGGTACTGGTCATTGATTTAGGAGTTGGTATGTCCAAGAGTGGTTTTGGTCAAATTTATCGTCAGCTTTCAAGCAAACTGCTTGATCTGGTGGTAACCCCGCATGTACTGGGCGAGGTTCCTGCCGAAGCAGCAGCGACAGACCATTCAGAACAGCCGACTCAAAAAATTGTCTGCTATGTGTTGCAGAACCATTCCCGCAGCAATGCCCTGGTCCTTGATGGTGAAACACGCCGCTTAAAGCTGCCGCCCGCATTAGACCCGATGCAGATTGGCCAGCATAAGGAAAAAGCTTCGATTCTGTTTTTACAGCACTATGATGAAAACAATCTGCTGAATCCGCCGCCGCACGCCTTTCCGCCGCGTTTACTACGCCTGATTGAACTGCTGGAACAGCACCCTGAACTGGATATTGAGCTGATTCCAGTCACCGTTCTCTGGGGCCGCGCGCCAGATAAAGAAGATTCCTGGCTCAAACTACTCCTGACCGATACCTGGGCCACGCCGGGCACCGTCAAGCAACTGGTCAATATTGGCCTGCATGGTCGCCAATCCTATCTGGAATTTCATGAGGCACAGTCTTTAAGAGCGATGGTGCAGACCGCCAAGATGCAGGCACCAAACCTGTCGCCAGCAACCTGTATTATTAATACCTTAAATAATTATTTAGACAGCCAGCGCGAAGTGGTATTAGGCCCGGATTTATCGGACCGCCGTAACGTCATGCACAGCCTGATTAAAGCGCCGGATGTACAAGAAGCCATTCGCCGCGAAAGCATCCGCAGTAAAATCAGCATGATTGAAGCCGAGCGTCGTGCCATTGGCTATTTAAATGAAATCGTGTCGGACTATTCCTATGCCGCCATCCGCTTTGCTGAAACGGCGCTAACCCGTTTATGGACCCAGCTCTATGATGGCGTCGAGGTGCATAATTTCAGCACCGTGCGTGAACTGGCCAAAGACTACGAAATTATTTATACCCCGTGCCATCGCAGTCATATCGACTATTTATTGCTGTCTTATGTGATTTATAAACGCGGCATGATGGTGCCGTACATTGCCGCTGGCGATAATCTGAACATGCCCTTTGTCGGTCAGTTATTACGTGGTGGCGGGGCTTTCTTTATTCGCCGGACTTTCCGTGGCAATGGCCTGTACACCACCGTATTTAAGGAATATCTGTACAGCATTCTGTCACGCAACACGCCGCTGGAATACTTTATTGAAGGCGGCCGTTCACGTACCGGCCGCTTGTTGCCACCAAAAACCGGTATGCTGGCCATGACCGTACATGGACATTTACGTGGCCGCGCCAAACCGATTGCCTTTGTGCCAACCTATATTGGCTATGAACGCCTGATGGAAGGTTCGACCTATGTCGGTGAAATGCAGGGTAAACCGAAAGAGGCCGAATCCATTGTCGGTATTCTGAAAACCTTGAGAAAAATCGAGCGTATTTTTGGCAAGGTGCATGTGAATTTTGGCGAGCCAGTGTTTTTAGATGACATGCTAAAACAGCATGGCGCCGAGCAGATCAGTATCGAAAAAAATGACGATCCGATTCCGCAGGAAGTATCCGATGCGGTAAACAGCTCGGCCTATGCGATTCTGGAAAACATTAACCGCGCCGTGGTAATTAACCCGGTATCGCTGTTATCGCTGATTTTGCTGGGCACGCCAAAACATACCTTAGATGAAGCGATCTGTATCAAGCAGCTGGATACCTATCGTGACCTGCTTACTGCCCTGCCTTACGATGAGCGCACCCACATCACCCCGCTTTCAGGTAAGGAAATTATTGCCTACGGTCTGAAGCTGAAACTGATCAAACGTGTACAACACGTTCTGGGCGATATTATTGCCATTGAAGACAATCAGGCGGTGTTGCTGACCTACTTCCGCAACAATATTCTGCATGCCTTTGTCCTGCCATCTCTGGTAGCGGCACTGGTTGAGCACAATGGTTCAATCAAGCGTGGCGATTTAATTAATGTAATTCGCACGCTGTATCCGTTCCTGAAAGCCGAGCTGTTCCTGAAATGGAATGAAGCAGAACTGAAACAGCAAATCTGTGCCTATGCTGATGGCCTAATTCAGGCCAAGCTGATTAGTGAAGATGCTGAAGGGAATCTGCTTTCTCCGGCACCGAACAGTGAAGATCATAACCAGTTGGTAGTATTGGCTGCGCCGGTAATGCAAAGTCTGGAACGCTACTACATGACCCTGGCGCTGATTACCCAGCGTGGTTCGGGCAATATTTCCGCCCGTCAGGTTGAAGAACTGAGCCATCTGGTGGGTCAGCGTTTATCGGTGCTGTATGAGTTCAACTCACCGGAATTCTTCGATAAGGCCCTGTTCCAGAGCTTTATTAAAGTGCTGACCCAGCAAGGCTATATCAGCACCAACAGCGACAATGCCATTGTCTTTGATGAGAACTTTAGCAATGTGGCGCAGTATGCCAATCTGGTGCTGGATGATGTAACCCTGCAAATGCTGCAACACATCACCACCTTTAGCGATGAAGAACTGAAAGATGCACTAGATGCACTAGCCGCACAGCAAGCCAAACGTCGCTTAAAACGTAAAAAGAAATAAAAAAACCGTCCATAACCCGTATCTTTGCCTTCGTGCAAAGGTGCGGGAAATATCAGCCATCCTCAATAAAATTAAAAATTCTTAGTTCACATCCGCTTGCTGTAACAGGGCCAGATAATCCTGAAAACAGTCATCATGCTGTAACTTAAAACCACTGTCCTGCATCCGTTTCGGTCGAATCCGCTTGCCGGTTTCGTACTCGCTGGTCAGGGTTAATAACGGCCGATGTAGCTGCTGCTGAAACCATTGCACCACTTCATGCAGCAGTTGCGGCTGACCATTACTGACAATATAACTCTCCTGCAGATGTTCCACGTGAATCATCTGTGCCAGAAAACGCGCCAGATCATCAATATGAATCCGGTTAGACCAGTGCCGGTTTGGATATTCAGTGAGCGTGTGCGCCAGCTTGACCATCCTTGCGATTGAGCTGCCATAAATACCGCTGGGCCGGATAATGGTGCAACGCTCCGAATAAGCGCTTAAATAGGCCTGCTCCATCTTGAGCAGAATGTCTGCCTGTGCATCTGGCGGCTGAAGCAGTGTGGTATCCTCAATCCATTCCCCGGCATTTTGTCCATACACCCGGGTCGATGACACCACCACCATACGACGCACCGGATGCGCTGCCAGCGCCGTTACAATTGGTTGCACCGAATCCAGATAGGTCTGCTGATAGGCCTCCGGCGTGCTCTGGCCCGGACTGAGCAGCACATAGACCCAGTCAATGGGCGTCAGCCGGCTTAAATCCAGCTGCTGCACATCCTGAATCAGATGCGTTGCATGGTCATCACTTTTCCGGCTGCGGCTAATTGTGGTAATTTGGTGGCCAGCTTGAAATAGTTGTTTAGCCACACGTGCAGATGTTTTACCATAACCGATAAATAAAATATGCATAACCCACTTGCTCATTACCATTGTTGAGGGGACATGGCCGCAGTCCATCAATTACAAGGCGTTGGCGCTGCTGCTGCCGCGTTACTGGAAAAACTGAATATTTTCACGACAGATGACCTACTGTTTCATCTGCCGCGTGATTATGAAGATCGTAGCACGATCATTCCGATGAACCAATTGAACGTCGGCCGCAGCTATTTACTGGAAGGCATTGTCAAAGGGGTCGATTTCCCACCCGGCAAACGCAAGTCGATGGCAATTCTGCTGGATGATGACAGCGCCAAAGTCACCTTACGTTTTTATCATATTTATAAAGGCCTAACCGACCGTGCTAAAGTCGGCAACCGCCTGCGCGTGTTTGGTGAAGTCCGGGTCGGCGCACGTGGTCTGGAAATGTATCATCCGGAAATCCAGCTGATCAGCGAGCATACTCCGCTACCGAAAACCCAGCTCACGGCGATTTATCCAAGCACCGAAGGGCTGACCCAGTCCAAACTGCGCGACTATGTCAAACAGGCGCTGAAACAGCACAGTGATGATCTGCCGGAACTGTTGCCGGAAAAATTTACCAACGGCTATGCACTGAAACAGGCGCTGGAATATATCCATGAACCGCCAACCAGTGCCAATATGCTGCAGCTTGGTCAGGGTTCGCATCCGGCCCAGCAGCGGCTGATTTTTGAGGAACTGGTGGCACATCAGGTCAGTTTATTGACCCGCCGCGCTTATATTCAGCAGATTGAAGCGCCAGCTTTTGCACCCAGCCAATATCTGGCCAAGCAGTTACTGGCCGGCTTACCGTTTAGCATGACCGGCGCACAAAAACGAGTGTCCAAGGAAATTATCCAGGACCTGAAACAAAACAAGCCGATGCTGCGGCTGGTACAAGGTGATGTCGGCGCCGGCAAAACGCTGGTGGCGGCGGTGGCGGCCTGTCATGCACTGGAAGAAGGCTGGCAGGTGGCGCTGATGGCACCAACTGAAATTCTAGCCGAACAACATTATTTAAACTTTAAACGCTGGTTTGAACCTTTGGGACTAACCGTATCCTGGCTCTCTGGCAAACAGAAAGGCAAGGCCCGCGCCAGCGCCGAACAGATTATTCAGGATGGCAGCGCCCAGCTGGTGGTCGGCACCCATGCGCTGTTTCAGGACAATGTCGAATTTGCCAAGCTGGGACTGGTGATTATTGATGAGCAGCACCGCTTTGGGGTCGATCAGCGGCTGGCCTTAAGAAACAAGGGCCTGAATCACATGACTCCGCATCAGCTGGTGATGACCGCCACCCCAATTCCACGTACGCTGGCGATGTCCGCCTATGGCGATCTGGATACTTCCATTATTGATGAGCTGCCGCCGGGCCGTACCCCGATTCAGACTGTGACCATTCCACTGGACCGGCGCGAGCAGGTATTACAGCGTATTGCCAGCAACTGTGCCGAAGGCAAACAGGCCTATTGGGTCTGCACCCTGGTCGAACAGTCAGAAACGTTGGATGCGCAAGCTGCCGAAGCGACTTTTGCTGAAATCAAGGAACGCTTTCCGGAACTGAATATTGGTCTGGTGCATGGCAAAATGAAGGCTGATGACAAACAGGCGGTGATGCAGCAGTTTAAAGACAACCAGCTACAATTGCTGATTGCCACCACCGTGATTGAAGTCGGCGTCGATGTCCCGAATGCTTCAATTATGGTGATTGAAAATGCCGAGCGTTTAGGGCTGTCGCAATTGCATCAGCTGCGTGGCCGGGTCGGTCGGGGCGCCAAAGCCAGTTTCTGTGCCCTGCTGTATAAGCATCCGCTGTCGCAAAACGGCCAGGAACGGCTGCGGATTTTAAGAGAAAGCAATGATGGCTTTGTGATTGCCGAAAAAGATCTGGAACTGCGCGGCCCCGGGGAGTTGCTGGGCACCAAACAAACCGGCGATATGGGCTTTCGGGTGGCCAAGCTGGAACGCGATGATCATCTGCTGAATCAGGCACATTATGTGGCCCAGCAGATGCTGAAAGATTATCCCGAGCAGGCCGAGGCCCTGCTCAAACGCTGGCTGCCGGAAGCACCACGTTATGCCTATGTTTAAGCTGCTGGCGCATAGCCGTACGCTATTACAAAAATTACTGCCCTGCCAGCTCTGTGGCAGTGCGGCCCAGCAGCAGTACCGGGTCTGTGCAGATTGCTTGCAGCAACTGCCATGGTTAAAAGCAAACGTCTACCGGCAGGAAACCGAGATTCAGGTGGCCTGTCATTATCGTTATCCAGTCGACCGGATGATTCAGCAATTCAAATATGAGCAGCAACTGCATTATCAGCCTTTACTGGCGGGCAGCCTGTGTGAATTGACCTATCCACGGGTACAGGCCATTGTCCCGATGCCGGTGGCAGCCGAGCGACTGGCAGAGCGCGGTTATCACCATACCCTGCTGCTGGCTCAGGTCCTGGCACGTCATTTACAGCTACCAATCTGGCAACCGGTTGTACGGCGCCATCAACACAGTCAAAAAGGCTTAAGCCGCTTGGAACGACTGGAAAATCTGGACCAGCAATTCCAGCTACGGCCCGATGCCGGCCGGCCTTATCGCCGGGTATTAATTGTTGATGATGTGGTCACCACCGGCAGCTCGATTCGTGCACTGAAACAGCAGCTGGAGCAACTTGGCTGTCACAAGGTCTATGCGGTGTGTATTGCCAGTGCCGACGGATAAATCATTTCAAAAAGACAGCCAGCCTTAAGCCGACTGTAACAGCTGCTGTTTCACCCAGGGAATCACCACTTCTGTGGTTAACGGTGCCAGACGTGTCGTCTTATCCTCCAGTTCAATCCATTTCATTTCCGCAATTTCTGCCTGAACCTGCGGGTCCTGATCGAGCTGCACATAATAGACATAACTGACCAGACGATGATCCGGCTCATTGGCTGTAGCGGTTTCAAAACGGCCAACAAACTGTTTAATCTGGGCCTGACAGCCAATTTCCTCCGCAATTTCCCGGCAGATGGTCTGCTCCGGTGGCTCATTGCTTTCCAGCTTGCCACCAACCTGCATAAAGCATTGGGTGTGCTGTTTGCGTACCAGCAGCAATTGCTGCTGCTCATTCAGAATAATGGCCGCAGCTACGGTAATGGTGTTCATATTTATTTCACCAAGGCCTGACGGTCAGCCATGCCCCATTTCGGTTCAGGTGCCTGAAAACGTTCAAACTGGCTTAAAATCTCATCCATAGAATCGGACACAATTAATGCCTCGGTAAAACGTGCATGGGTAAAGCCCTTGTCAGTGGTCATGCGAATAAAGCGCAGCAGATCATCATAAAAACCTTCAACATTTAAAAAGGCATTCGGTTTTAAATGAATTCCCAGCTGGGCCCAGGTCCACTGCTCAAAAATTTCTTCCAGCGTACCGGCACCGCCCGGCATGGCAATAAAGGCATCGGACAGTTCTGACATTTTGGTTTTACGCTCATGCATATTCTTCACCACATGCAGCTCGGTTAAACCGGGATGGGCCAGCTCGCGATCAACCAGTGGCTCCGGAATCACGCCAATTACGGCACCACCGGCCTGCAAGGCACTGTCTGCGACCACACCCATTAACCCGGAGCGACCACCACCATAGACCAGGGTTTTGCCCTGTTTTGCAATCGTTTGCCCGACCAGCTGCGCCGTGTCCACAAAAACCGCATCGGAACCTAAAGCCGAGCCACAGAAGACTGCAATTGAATTTGTCATTTTTTCACCATGTTCAGCGGCTATGATGCCGCAAATATACCCTTGAGCTGGTTTTTTAAATAAATTAGCACTTCAAACAGTGTTTTTAATCAAATCCTTGTCTAAAATACACCCATCAATAAAACCCATACTGCGCAAGGGAGAAAAGACTAATGCTTGAAGCCTTTTACGCCACAGAGCGCGGTAGTCTGGAAGACGCCACCATTAACGGCGGCTTCGACCTGCATCCAGAACTGGTCTGGATTGACCTGATCGCCCCTTCACAAGAAGAACAACAGTGGGTCATGGACGCCTACCGGCAGGATTTACCCACCTTAAAGTCCCTGGAAGACATTTCCTCATCTGCCCGATTTTACCGTGATGATGATGGGGTTTTACACATTAGCACCTATTTTTTAACGAAAAATAAAAACTATCAGGTCGATGATGAATCGGAAGAAAATTCCAGCATTCTCGCCACGGTACAAACCGTTGCCTTTATTTTAAACCGGGACCGTCTGCTAACCCTGCGCGGTGAAAAACTGGTGGCCTTTCGTGCCTTTCGTGCCCGTGCACGGCGCAATGATTATGAAATTGATTATAAAGACCCGACCTGGGTGCTGCTCGGTCTGCTAGAAGCCAAGCTGGATGAGCTTGCGGATATCTTGGAAGATATCCACAAGGACCTGGAAAAATACTCTACCGAAGTGCTGAATAACCGCCACCGGGAAATGATTTTAGACCTCGATGACATGATTACCCGGCTGGCTCAACTGGAAGATATGCTTGGAAAAGCCCAGCTCTGTCTGATTGATTTACGCCGTGTGCTGACCTTTTTAGCGCGTCCACGTGCCTTGGGCAGTCATATTTATGATGCCGATATCCGTGAACTGAGTGAAGATGTACGCTCGCTGGTCGAACACGACGCCTTCCTGTTCCAGAAAGTGCGCTTCCTACTCGATACTACTTCGGGCTTCATTAATACCGAACAGAATGACACCATCCGTCGCTTCTCGATTTTACCAAGTATGCTGGCACCGCCAATGCTGGTGGCCAGTGTTTATGGCATGAACACCGACGTACTGCCTTTTGCCAAAGGCACCACCAGTTTTATTATTGTCAGTATTATCCTGATTGGCTTCTTTATCGGGCCGCTGATTTACTTCAGATGGAAGAAATGGATTTAATGCGACACGTCCTCTCTCCCTGAGGGAGAGAGTTAGAGAGGGCTGGTTTCGCTAATCTTCTATCCCTCCTCACCTCCCTTGAGTCAAGCGAGAAACTTAATGCCATAAAAAAGCACCTCGGTTGAGGTGCTTTTTGTTTAAGCGCTGAGCTGTAAATCATCCTGCAAATGACAGGATTGAATAATCTTCATCATTTTTTCCGGGACAGCTTTAAAGACCAGCCCTTGCGCATCCGGGGTCTGTCTTAACCAGCGCACCAGCACAGCCAAAGCCAGGGTACTGCCCTGCTCAAGTCCGGCCAGATTCACAACCACCGGGGCAGGCTGCTGTTGAATCAGCTGCAAGCCCTGCTGGTAATACTGCTCGGCATTGTTAAAGTCAATTTTCCCGGAAACCCGCAGTTCCTGATTTACATATTCAATCACAGCACGTCCTATTATTTTTTATCAACCGCAGCTTCTGCATCTGGTTTAAAGGTCGCAATCGCCTTATCAATATTGCCGCCATTACGTTTGACGTTGGCTGCAAACTGGTTACGGAACTGCAGGCCTAAATCAATCCCGGATACGTTGATGTTACGGATTTTCCACTGATTGCCTTTATCGACCAGCTGGAACGATACCGGAATTTTCTCGCCTTTGTTATTAAAGTCGATGGTCACTACCGGGTTCTTGCTGTTGCTGGCTTTATACGGACGTAAGGTATAAGTCTGGTTGCTGAATTTCGCAAAGGCTGAACCATAGTTTTCAATCAGGGTTTCACGGAAATTCTTTTCAAACTGGGCACGCTGTGCAGCTGAACTGTACTGATTGGTCGCATAGGTTCCCATCACAATACGGGTAAAGGCTTGCGAATCGATATACGGATCAAGGTTCTGACGCACAATGGTTTTCACCAAGGCCGGATTATTTTGCAGTTTGGCATGATCGGCTTTTAAACGCGAAATCAGGCCATCCGCCACTTTCTTGATAAATGCGGGAGGAGTTTCGGTTGGTGCAGCAAATGCACTACCTGCCACCAGCGTGGCCAAAACACTTGCGGTCAAGGTTTGTTTGAACAATGTCTTCACTAAAATTTCTCCTCTCAATTACTCAACAAATGACACTTCTGCATCTGTTGTTTCAGCGGATGTCTCATCTGCCGGGTTATCGGATGATGACTTGTTGCCTGCGCCACCGGTCACAAACTTGGTCACAAGGTCTTCAATTTCCATGGTGCTTTGGGTATTACTGATTTGATCACCACGTTTTAAATAATTCAGACCACCACCCGGTACAATCTTCAGGTACTTCTCACCCAAAAGACCATTGGTTGCTACCATTATGTAAGCATCTTCATCGATATTGGTGATGGAGGTCATGTTGTCCAATAGTTGCTTTTCCATTGCTTTTTGTTGCGCAGAATCGGCTTCGCTGTATTCGCTGCTGTAACGCAACTCTTCCAGGGCATATTGTTGCACCTGTTGTAACTGTTCCTGATTAAAGGTGGTCAGCTCACCATCCAGAATCATGGTCACAGTGGCCAGACGCGTCACCGGGTCTAAAGTAATAGATTCGACCTGCCCGACTTTAACCCCGCTTAAAGCCACTTTGGCACGTGGTTTAATCCCGTTAATATTGTCAAACGTTGCAGTCATGGAATAACTGTCCTGAATGGTGGTGCCCACCAGACCACTGACCCGCATCGCCAGGAAGAATAAAGCAATACCAAACAGAATGACAAAAACACCGACGGCCAGCTCACTAGTACGTGATTTCATTAAACACCTCCGAACATGACCGCAGTCAATACGAAATCAAAACCTAAAACACAAAGCGATGAATACACCACGGTACGCGTGGTAGATGTCGCGATACCTTCAGACGTAGGCTCGCAGGCATAGCCTTGGTAGACCGCAATCCAGGTACAAATTAATGCAAAAACAAAACTTTTAATAATGGTGCCGTTAAAGATATCTTTATAGAACTGTACGGTGCTTTCCATACCGCTCCAGTAAGAGCCTTCATCGGCGCCTAAAAAATCTACCCCAACGAATTTACCACCCATAATCCCGACTGCCGCAAAAATCACGGATAGCATCGGCAAGCTGAAAATACCGGCCCATAAACGCGGCGAGATGACCCGCTTTAAAGGATCGACCCCGATCATTTCCATACTGGACAACTGTTCGGTGGCTTTCATCAGGCCAATTTCAGCAGTTAAAGCAGAACCGGCACGGCCAGCAAATAACAGGGCCGCAACCACCGGTGCCAGTTCACGCAGCAAGGTTAAGGCCACAGCAGTACCCAGCATGGCTTCACTGCCGAAGGTCACCAGAATGCTGTACATTTGCAGGCCCAGCACCGCCCCAATAAATAAACCCGACACCACAATAATCAGCAGTGACATCACCCCGACGCGGTACATCTGGTAAATAAACAGTTTCACGCCAATCCAGGTTGGCATTGAAAATAAAATCTGGAGCAGCATTAATGTGGCAACGCCTATACCACGTACCCGCTCAATCACACGGCGTCCTAATGCAGCAATCGCATTCATGCTGAATGCACCTCATGACTTAAATAGGGTTGATGGCTAAACTGATAGTCGACCGGGCCTTCAACTGAACCGGTTAAGAACTGACGTACAAAAGGCGAGGCATGCTGTTTTAATTGTTCTGGAGTGCCTTCACCCTGCACTTTCCCTTCCGCCACCACATAAATATAGTCGGCAATGGAGAGGGTTTCGGCCACATCATGCGACACAATAATGGTGGTTAAATCCAGCGCCTCACGCAATGAACGGATTAAACGAGTCAACACGCCCATTACAATCGGGTCCTGACCAGCAAAAGGTTCATCGTACATAATCAGTTCCGGGTCCAGCGCAATGGCACGCGCCAAAGCGACACGACGGTTCATCCCGCCAGACAGTTCAGATGGCATGAGCTGCTCGGCGCCACGCAAACCCACCGATTCCAGCTTTAAAGCCACCAGTTCAGCAATAAGATGTTCGGGTAAACGGGTATGCGCACGAATCGGGAAGGCCACGTTTTCATAAACCGTCATATCGGTAAACAAGGCACCGCTTTGAAACAGCATGCCCATTCGCGCCCGTGCTGCAAACAGCTCCTGACGTGACATTTTCCCGATATTCTTGCCATCGAGCAGCACTTCACCCTGATCCGGAGTGAGCTGCCCGCCAATTAAACGCAGCAAGGTGGTTTTACCCGTGCCTGACGGTCCCATAATTGCAGTAATCTGCCCACGTCGAATTTTTAAGCTGACATTGTCGTAAATGACCCGCTCCCCTCGTTTAAAGCTCAGGTGATTGACTTCAATCAGTGCTGGCGCCTGTAGAGGTATCTGATTATTCATAGCTGAGGATTTTCCTGCATTTTTTCAGCATGCATACTATAAAGGATTGGAGAACAAATTGTTATCTATGAAATTCTTTTAAACTGTGTACAAGTTGTACAATTTTATTATGGTCTAATTTGAGTTTAGAAACAAAGAGATGCAGCTTAGGCAAAAGTTCTGTAAATAAAAAAGATGAGGTTACAGAGCAGCAAAACCAAAAAAATATATGGCATAAGCACCTCTTTCATAGATGACACACCGGGCAGTTTGTGCGAATGATAATGAGACATCGCTTAATATATTCTTAAATAAACTTGAACCAGTATACATTTTCCTCATCAAAATTCAAATTTTCTCGCATAAAAAACCGGTGCAAGCACCGGTTTTCTGAATTCGCTCAGTTCAACTTAGTCGTTGAATTTACGACGACGGTCACCACCTTCACGGCGTGGACGGTCGCTGTTGAACTCGCGACGTGGACGATCTTCACCGAATGAACGCGCTGGACGGTCGCCAAAATCACGCTTAGGACGGTCACCGAAAGCACCTTCACGACGTGGTTTGTAGTCTACGCGGTTGCCACGGTTGTCATCATTGCTGTCAAAACGTGGACGCTCGTTGAAACCACCTTCGCGACGCGGACGGTCACTGTTGAATTCACGGCGTGGACGATCATCGAAAGAACGTTGTGGACGGTCACCAAAGCCACCTTCACGACGTGGACGGTCGCTGTTGAATTCGCGACGTGGACGGTCATCGAAAGAACGCTGTGGACGGTCGCCAAAGCCACCTTCACGACGCGGACGATCGCTGTTGAATTCACGACGTGGACGGTCTTCACCAAATGGACGCTCGCCACGTGGTTTGTCGTCGAAGCTGCGACGTGGACGGTCATCACCGCCTTCACGACGTTTGAAGTTGCTTTCGCCTTCAAAACGACGGCCACCGCCGAAACCACCACGGCCACCGCGACCACCGTCACGTTTACCACCACGACCGCCGTCACGACGTGGACGTGCTGGAGGTGGAGATGGCTCTAAACCTTCAATTTCAGATACTTCTAAACGTGCATCTAAGTAATCTTCAAGCGCACGAATTTTACCGCGTTCACGGTAAGTCGCCAAAGTAATGGCTTTACCAGTACGACCGGCACGACCAGTACGGCCAATACGGTGTACATAGTCTTCGTTCTTCATTGGCAGACCGAAGTTAATCACGTGAGAAATAGTCGGTACGTCCAGACCACGCGCTGCAACGTCAGTTGCAACTAAAATCTTGGCACGACCTTCACGAATGCTGCGTAAACGGCGGTTACGAACGGTTTGTGGCATTGCACCATGCAGCGCAACAACTGAGTGACCTGCTTCAGCCAGTTCTTCAGCCAGCATATCGGTATCTTCTTGGGTAGAAGCGAATACAACGGCCTGATCAAGATCCTGTTCGCTCAACCAGTGCGTCAACAGTTTTTTCTTGTGCTCGAAGCCATCAGTCCAGTGTAAAGTCTGAGTAATGTCCGTATTGGTAGAGTGACCGGTTTCGATCGCAATACGTTCTGGCTCATTCATCATACGTTCAGCAAGCGTGATGATACGTGGTGCAAATGTCGCAGAGAACATTAAAGTCTGTTCGCGGTTTGCAGCCAAATCACTGATTGCTTCCAGATCTTCAGAGAAACCCAGGTCCAGCATACGGTCAGCTTCGTCAACGATTAACGCATTAACTTTGTCGAGTTTGATTTGACGACGGTTCACAAGGTCAAGTAGACGACCTGGCGTCGCTACAACCACTTGTGCACCTTTTAACTGTTGAATTTGTTTACCAAAAGGCATACCACCCATGATCGCAGCAATACGAACACCTTTCATGTGACGTACAAATGCAATCGCGTCCTGGCTCACCTGTTGAGCAAGTTCACGTGTTGGGCAAAGTACCAGAATAGATGGCTGAGTAATGGCTTTCATACGTTCTTTAAACGGAACGAATGTGTCCTGGTTTGCAAGTGCGTTCAGCGTTGGGAGAAGGAACGCTGCAGTTTTACCCGAACCGGTTTGGCTTGATACAAGAAGATCTTTACCTTCTAATGCCGCAGGAATTGACTGTTCCTGTACAGGCGTAGGCGCAGTAAAGCCAAGAGCGTCTAACGCTTGTTGTAAAGTTTCGTGTAGAGGAAAATCAGCAAAAGTTTTGCTCATAGAGTATTTCACCCGAGAATTGGGTGCTCCATAATAATAAAGTCAAATGGACATCGGCAAAAAGCGGCACAGCATTGAACGCTGAAAATTTAAGAATTCAGCGGCGATCCGAGTAACGACGATGTTGATATAACGCACGCATGATTACGGCTTAACCTGAAGGAATCGCTTTAGCGATTGGGGCGCGAGATATCGTCCTCTCTTTGGACCGCACGCGCATACACAATGATTAGAAGAGAAATGTTCAGGTAATGAACGGAAATTAAGTGCGTGGGCGGATTATAGCAGGATTATTTTAAAAGTCATCTAATTTAATCAACTTTTGCGTTAATTTCTGTACCAGTCGTTAAACTTGAATTAAATCAAGCACAAATAACAGGCAAAAAAAAACAGCCCGACTGGGCGGGCTGTTTTTTAAGGCTTGGGAGCAAGCCTTGTCATTTCACTCAATGCGTCTATTATTTTGCCGCGTCGCCCCAGGCAGGTACTACTGCCTTCATTAAAGGCTTCAGCATTTTCATAGAACACGCAAGTACCTGACCATTGTCCATAGAATCGCTGCCACCACGTGCATCCACTACAGTACCACCAGCTTCTTTGACGATTAACTCGCCCGCTGCGATATCCCACGGTTTTAGGCCCAGCTCGAAATAGCCATCTAAACGGCCAGCTGCCACATAAGCCAGATCCAGCGCAGCAGAACCTGCACGGCGATATTGCGCACCAGCTTCAGTCACGTTCAATAATGATTCGAAATGGTTTTTGGCATACGACACCACTTCACCATTACGTTTGGCGCGGTAAGCATGACCCACAGCCAGGAACGTATTCTCCAGGCTGTCTTTAACATTCACGCGGATACGGCGCTGATTAAGCATGGCACCACGACCACGGCTGGCAGAGAACAATTCGTCTTTGACTGGATCATAGATCACGCCGTGCTGAGTCACGCCTTTGTGCTGAACAGCAATAGAGATACAGAAATGCGGAAAACCGTTGATGAAGTTAAGCGTACCGTCTAAAGGATCGATCACCCAGCACCAATCGGCGTCATGACCTTTACCTTCTTGCAGACCGAACTCTTCACCCAAGAAACTGTGATTTTTATAGCTTTTACGTAGGGTATCGATGGTCAACTGTTCCAGGTAACGGTCAACACGCGTTACTGGACCATCAATTCCTTTTTCTTCGACTTGTAGATCGAGTTTATGACGATTCTGATGCGCTTTTAAAAGCTCTTGACCAACTGTTTGAGCCGCACGCGCAGCCATCACCACCATAGGTTCCATTGAACACCCACTACAAATTTGAAGATACTGATAAAGAATAATGCATAAAAGCCCCAACATTTTAGCAAATATTGGGGCTTTTGGGGAATAAATGTTTCTAAAATTTATTGGTTCAGGATGAAACGCTCTCGGTCAGCTTGTTCCAGGCCTGGGTCATGGCCTGCTCGATACCGGCGGCATCAAGACCGGCCTGCTGCAACATCTGGCTATGTGTGGCCTGTTGCATAAAGCTGTCATCCAGGCCTAAGTGAATAATAGGCTTGACCAGCTGAGCCTTGGCCAGATATTCACTGACGGCACTGCCCGCGCCGCCCATCACTGCATGTTCTTCTACGGTTACAAACAGCTGGGTGTTTTCAGCCAGGCGTTCAATCATGGCTTCATCCAGCGGTTTCACAAAACGCATGTTCACCACTTGCACGGCAATGTCATGCCGGGCTGCAAATGCCTGTGCTGCTTCAATGGCCGGATAGACCCGGCTACCAAAGGCCAAAATGGCAATCTGCTCATCCGACTGTTCATTAAAACGCGCCACAATTTCTGCCTGACCGATCTCCATCAGGTTCAATTGCTGCTGAATTTCGACTCCAACGCCATTACCACGTGGATAACGCACCGCTGCCGGCCCCGGATAATGATAAGCCGTGTGTAGCATCTGGCGGCATTCATTTTCATCTTTCGGCGCCATGATCACCATATTCGGTACGGTGCGCATGTAGGCATAGTCATAGGCTCCGGCATGGGTTGGACCATCTTCACCGACCAGACCGGCCCGGTCGATACCGAAGGTGACATCCAGATTTTGCAGCGCCACATCATGAATCAGCTGATCATAACCACGTTGCAGGAAAGTCGAATAAATCGCGACCACCGGTTTTAAACCTTCACAGGCCATTCCGGCCGCCAAGGTCACGGCATGCTGTTCAGCAATGGCTACGTCAAAGAAACGCTCCGGATATTGCTTGGCAAACTGCACCATGCCCGAACCTTCGCACATGGCCGGAGTAATCGCCAGCAGGCGTGAATCTTGTGCAGCTTCATCAGATAGCCATTGGCCAAAAACATCGGAATATTTAGGTGCCGCTGCTGCAGACGCGCTGCTGTTGATTTTACTAATTGCGTGATATTTAATCTGGTCCGCTTCTGCCGGGGCAAAGCCTTTGCCCTTTTTGGTATAAACGTGGATTAAACGCGGGCCTTTACGCTTTTTCAGTGCCTGGAATACATTGACCAGCTGATCAACATCATGACCATCAAAAGGACCAAAATAATCAAAACCAATCGCTTTAAATAAATTATCAGCCGCATCGGTTGCAGCACAATGCAAACGTGAGGTGTAGTTCCACTCGGGATGTGGCTGGATATAGGCCTCGCCAGCAGCATCAATATGCACGCTTTCGCCGCGCTGCCACAGCGCCGCCAGATGTTTGGCAAAACCACCGGTGCTGCAGGAAATTGACATATCATTGTCGTTTAAAATGACCATTAAATCGGCCTGATGCGCCACCGCATCATTCATGGCTTCAAAGGCCATGCCGGCGGTCATGGCACCATCACCAATAATTGCCACCACTTCACGCTGCTGCTGCTGATAACGGCTAGCCAGCGCCATGCCCAAACCGGCAGAAATCGCGGTGGATGAATGTCCGACGCCAAAGGTATCAAATTCAGATTCTTCACGGGCCGGAAACGCGGCCAGACCATCTTTGGCTCGAATGGTGGTCAGCTGTTCACGGCGTCCAGTTAAGGCTTTATGCGGATAAGCCTGATGACCGACATCCCAGATCAGACGGTCATGTGGCGTATTAAACGCATAATGCAAGGCCACAGTCAGTTCGATGACCCCTAAATTGGCACCGAAATGCCCGCCACTTTGCCCTGCTGCATACAAAATGAATTGACGTAACTCATCTGCCACTTGTGCTAACTGGCTTTGCGCGAGTAAACGTAATTGTTGTGGATGATCTATGCTATCCAGCAACGGTGTTACAGGGCGTTGAGTCGGTATTTCTGTATACAACATATGTGGCAAAGCCTTCTAAAGCCTGGCAAAACCTAAGCTAGGTCAAGGGGGAGTTACTCGATCATATAGTCGAATTGTACCATCTTCAATCAGCCACATTTCTAGCGATGTAGTTTTGAGCAATGATTTCAGTCGGGCAGTGTTTAGGTGGCGTAGATTATCCTGAATAACCTTGCTATTTATCAACTATTATCGTTCGCTTTCTACAAAAAAGAAAATCTTCTGCAGAAATTCAGCAATCCTATTCTACTAATGTCTGAGCATTAGGCTATACTTTAACGCATTCATGAACAATTTAACGGGTAAAACTGTGCCTATAGAATTTGTCGCAACGTCAAGACTACCAACCGCTTTTGGTGAATTTAAAATTACTGTATTTCAAGATCCGAAAACTGGCGAAGAGCATGTTGCACTGTCTAAAGGTCTGGAACAGGCCCCGACCGAACCGGTACTGGTTCGTGTCCATTCCGAGTGCTTAACCGGGGATGCCTTTGCTTCATTAAAATGTGATTGCGGCCCGCAATTACAGGCCACCCAGCGTCTGATTAATGAAGCCGGACAAGGGGTGATTTTATATTTGCGTCAGGAAGGACGCGGCATTGGCCTGACCAACAAGATTCGCGCCTATGCCCTACAAGATCAGGGACATGACACGGTAGATGCCAATTTAATGCTGAATCTGCCAGCCGATGCCCGTCAATATGATATGTGCAGCATTATGCTGGATCATCTGCAAGTCAAAGCGGTGCGGTTAATTACCAATAACCCGCTAAAGATTGAAGCGCTCCGTGAGCAAGGGATTAATGTGGTGGATCGCGTGCCGTTAACGGTGGGTTTAAACCCGTTTAATGAGCAGTATTTAAAGACCAAACATGAGCGTATGGCACATATGTACCAAAAAGATGACTTCTAAGTCATCTTTTTAGTTTTAAAACAATTCTTCTCAGATCTAAGGAATCCCATACCCGATATTGATTTAGATGACCGGCGACAGGGAGGTCGCCATTTTGCTGAGGGACAGGGACGTCCCTTCAGCAAAATAGAGGGGTTTTGCTTACTTTTGCCCCGTCAAAAGTAAGATCAATGCTTCCTGTATTCACCCATACTTATATGATGATATAACGAGTTAGATCAGGTGCCGATTCAGTGAAATTAAATCGTCATCGAGAAAATACGGGTACTCGGCACTTTACGTTTTAAACGCAAATCAAACGCCATACAGATATTACGTACAAACGGTTTGCCCTGCTCCGTAACCTGTAAATGATCCTCAAACAGCGTTAACAAGCCATCTTCCTGCATTTCTTCCAGCTGCTTGAGCACCTCAGGCAATTCCGGGAACTGCATCTCTGGCTCGGCCCATGAGGTCTGGAAGCTGCACATCAAATTCAGGATATGCCGGCGAATCATCAGGTCCTCAGCGGTCAATACATGCCCGCGAAATACCGGAATTTCATTCTGTTCCAGTCGCGCATAATAATCTTCCAGGGTCTTTTCATTTTGCGCAAAGCTGTACCAGCTATCACTGATCGAAGACAACCCCAAGCCAATCATCAGCTGGGTTTTGGAAGCAGTATAGCCCATAAAGTTACGGTGCAGACTGCCCTGCTGAAAAGCCTGATACATGGCATCGCTTTTCAGGGCAAAATGATCCATGCCAATTTCATGATAACCATGCGCCAGCAATTTCTTCTTGCCCTCTTCATACAGGGTACGTTTCAGTTCATCTTTTGGCACATCATCATCTTTAAAACCGCGCTGGCCATTGCCTTTAATCCACGGCACATGCGCATAGCTATAAAAAGCCAGACGGTCCGGATTTAACCGGGTAGTCTGCTGAATGGTATTTAAAACATCGTCCAGATTCTCAAAAGGCAAGCCAAAAACCAGATCATGCGAAATTGACGTGTAGCCAATATCACGCGCCCATTCAGTCACACGTTGCACATGCTTATAAGGCTGAATCCGGTGGATGGCTTTCTGGACCTTTTCATTATAGTCCTGCACGCCATAGCTGACCCGACGAAAGCCCAGATCATACAGCGCCTGCAAATGTTCGCGGGTGGTATTGTTCGGATGGCCTTCAAAACTGAATTCATGCTCGGGCGCGACTGTGGCTTTGGCCAGAATGCCCTGAATCAGCTGCTGTAAATGGGCTACAGAAAAGAAAGTCGGCGTGCCGCCACCCAAATGGATTTCTTTAATCATCGGCCGGTCTGGCAGTAACTGGCAATATAAATCCCACTCTTTCAGCACTGCCTGAATGTAGGGTTGCTCCACTTCATGGCGTTTGGTCACGCGCTTATGGCAACCGCAAAAGGTACATAAACTTTCGCAGAAGGGCAGATGGATATACAGGCTGATGCCTTCGCTGGCATTGGATTCAGCAAACGCGCGTTGCAGACTTTGCTGCCAGGCCTCGCGAGAAAAACTGGCCTCTTCCCAATACGGTACGGTCGGATAACTGGTATAGCGGGGTCCCGGAACATTGTATTTTTGTACGAGAGAACTGGCCGGTTTCAACATCTACATTGCTCCACTGCAATTGACCCTATGAGGTGGGCACAAGGCCCGTATTCACTATTGTGCGGAGCTTAAAACAGGAATTCAACCTAGCCTTTTGGTCGGGAATCGGGAAGCTCATGCTGTTGCCTCTTCACTTAGATCAGCCATGCGCAGCGCACAGCAGCCCTTCCCCTCTTAATTTTTTTACCAATCTGTGCTTTGATGTGCTTATTGTTTTTTATTCATGAGTGTCATCATGCAGCATCCTACCTCCGCTGATATTCAACGCGTACGTGAATTTCTTCTCGATTTACAGGCGCGCATCTGTGCCGCGTTAGAACAACAGGAACGGGCCGGCGGCGGTACGGCTGAATTTGTAATTGATGACTGGCAGCGCCCTGAAGGGGGCGGTGGCCGTTCCCGGGTCTTACAAAACGGCAGCGTGATTGAAAAAGGCGGGGTGATGTTCTCGCATATTAACATCTCCAAACTGCCTGCCTCGGCAACTGAACGTCATCCCGGTATTGCCGGTGCCAAAGCGCAGGCGATGGGTGTATCCCTGGTGATTCACCCGAAAAATCCAAATGTCCCGACCTCACATGCCAATGTGCGTTTATTTGTGGCCGAACCGGAAGGCCAGGACCCGATCTGGTGGTTTGGCGGCGGTTTTGACCTGACCCCGTTTTATCCGAATGATGAAGATGTCCTGTCCTGGCATCAGATTGCACATGATTTATGTGCACCCTTTGGCGAGCAAGTCTATGCCGAACACAAACAGTGGTGTGATGACTATTTCTATCTGAAACATCGCGATGAACAGCGCGGGGTCGGCGGTCTGTTCTTTGATGATTTAAACCAGTGGGATTTTGATACCTGCTTTGAGTATATTCAGGCGGTGGGCAATGGCTATCTGGAAGCGATTTTGCCGATTTTTAAACGCAATCAGGATAAACCTTATACCGAAGCGCAGCGTGAATTCCAGCTCTATCGTCGTGGCCGCTATGTGGAATATAACCTGGTTTATGACCGCGGTACCCTGTTTGGCCTGCAAACTGGCGGCCGAATTGAATCCATTCTGGTCAGCTTGCCCAACCTGGCCGGCTGGAGTTATCGCCCGGAATGGGATGCCGATTCCGCAGAGAAAAAACTCACCGACTATTATTTAAAGCCGCATGACTGGCTACGCGAACTACAATAAGTTTCTAAAAAGCTACCGCAAATACCGGTAGCTTTTTTCTTGCAACATACGCTTGCAAGTCGCATACGTTTAAATATATTTGCATACACTTTTTCGCCAACTCTTCACAAGACTTTCATTTAAAGCGAGTAGACTCTATAGTCTTGGTTTAATGCGTCTGGCGAAAGATGGAATTAAGCCAGTATCGATTTAAGGAACGCTCCCATGCTGCAAAATTTTATTGCTCAACACAAAGGCCTGCTGTTCTGGCTAATTCTCAGTCTTCTAGTCTGCTCTCTCAGTATTACCTTTATTTTCGAACATCCTTTAAGTGACAGCCTGTCGATTGTGGCCAGTGTTTTTGCCCTGATTGCTCTGGTTTTTACTTCGGTCTTACTGGTTTTAGATACCATCTTGGATATCTGTAATCCTTAAGTCATCACAGGTTTACAGATCAGACTGTTTTTCATCTTTTTATTTTTCTCTATTCAATTTTCTCTTCTTTTTTTACCTTATCCCTCTATTCCCTGCCCGACACCCGATTGTGTCGTTTTACTTATTGGATTTATTCCAATTGTTCATCATTTGCAGACTTTAGCCCCTGCCCGATTTGGCGTATATTGATGGGCATTTCAGCACATGGATCATGTGAAAATGCGCAAACAATTTGCCGTTGTGGGCAACCCGATTGAACAGTCCCGCTCTCCAGAACTGCATCATGCCTTTGCCGAAAAAACCGGGGTTGATCTGGTCTATCGCAAACGCCTGGCACCGCTGGATGGTTTTGAAGCCAATATTCGTGAATTCTTTGCCGAAGGTGGGGTGGGCATGAATGTCACCGTGCCGTTTAAAGAACAGGCCTTTGCCTTGTGTGATGTACTCAGCGAACGGGCCAAAACCGCCAAAGCTGTAAATACCTTGTGGATGCAAGATGGCCAGCTGCATGGGGACAATACCGATGGTCAAGGGCTGGTCGATGCCATTCGTGCGCTGAACTGGAATTTGGACAATACCGAAATTCTGATTATTGGTGCCGGCGGCGCCACCCGTGGCGTGATTTATCCGCTGGTTCAGGCCGGCGTCAAAAAAGTGGTGATTGCCAACCGTACTCTGGCGCGCGCCGAACAGCTGGTGGCTGATTTGCAGCAAGCCGTACCACAGGCCGAACTGTCCGCCATTGGTCTGGATGCACTAGCGGGCGAGTTTGACATTGTCATTAATGCGACATCGGCCAGCTTGAGTGGCGTTGCTTTAATTCTGCCGGACGCGCTGCAATTTCAACATGCCTATGAAATGGCCTATGGCAAGCCCTCCAGTTTTCTGGAACAGGCCAAGGCCCGTCAGATTCCAACCTCGGAAGGCTTTGGCATGCTGGTCGGACAGGCAATTGAATCGTTTTCAATCTGGAATGGGGTCAAACCCGATTTAAAAGATTTTCTTTAAAATCTGCGATTTTGCCCAGAAAAAGAACCGATCTTGCACGGTTCTTTTTTTATGCCTAGCCTTTGGGCTGCACAATTAACCCGTATTATGATTGGATTTAATGACACAAATATGGCAACCGATTTGCCCAGATTTAAACATCTTTGCCGCTATTAGGCTTTGGTCCTAGATCATGCTCACTTATGTTTTATTTTGTTATAATTTAAATAAATAGAATACAAAAAACAGTGGTGACAAGGGCAGGATTTTCTCCTAAATTAGAACTGATCCCACGTCTATAAGATTCTATTGATTCGCTTTTCTGACATTTTTAACTGAATTCAACATCAATGTATTTTGATGCGCAATGTGAATAATCAAACTATCCGATCAGATAATCCAAAACTATTTTTAAATCAGGATTAATGTTATGCCAGCATATAAAGCGCCTTTACACGACATTCGTTTCTTAATGAATGAAGTGTTTGACTATCCAGCACATTATCAAACTTTGTCTAACGGTGAAGCAGCAGATCCAGAAACAGTCGACATGATTCTCGAAGGGGCGGCTGATTTTTGTGAAAATGTCCTCTCTCCTTTGAACCAGACCGGCGATCAGGAAGGCTGTCATTTTGAAAATGGCGAAGTGAAAACGCCAAAAGGCTTTAAAGAGGCTTATGACCAGTTTGTGCAAAGCGGCTGGCAAGGTCTATCTTATCCTGAACAGTACGGCGGTCAAAACCTACCAATGTCGTTAAACCTGATTAAATCTGAAATGATGGGCACAGCCAACTGGTCATTCCAGATGTATCCGGGTTTAAGTGTGGGCTGTATCAACACCATTATCCAGTACGGTACAGACGAACAAAAAGATACCTATCTGCCGCATCTGGTGGCAGGCACCTGGTCAGGAACCATGTGTTTGACCGAGCCACAATGTGGTACTGACTTAGGTCAGGTGAAAACCAAAGCGGAACCGCAAGCCGATGGTACTTATGCCATTTCAGGCACCAAAATCTTTATTTCTGCCGGCGAACATGACCTGACCGAAAATATTGTCCATATTGTCTTGGCGCGTTTACCGGATGCTCCGGCCGGTACCAAAGGTATTTCCCTGTTTATCGTACCGAAATTCCTGCCATCTGCAGACGGTGGCGTGGGTGAGCGTAACCCGGTGACCTGTGGTTCAATTGAACACAAAATGGGGATTCGCGCGTCGGCAACCGCGGTGCTGAACTTTGACAATGCGGTGGGTTATTTAATTGGCGAACCAAACAAAGGCCTGCATGCCATGTTCACCTTTATGAATACTGCCCGTATTGGTACCGCGATTCAGGGGATCTGTCATGCGGAACTGGCCTTCCAGGGTGCTTTACCGTATGCCAAAGAACGGATGTCAATGCGTGCCCTGTCCGGTAAAAAAGATCCGGAAAAAGTGGCCGATGCCATTATTCACCATGCCGATGTGCGCCGTATGCTGCTGACGCAAAAAGCTATTGCTGAAGGTGGTCGTGCCATGATTTATCATGCCGCACAAATTGCCGACAAAATGACCGACGCACTGGAGCGTGGCGATACTGCTGCCTTTGAACAGCATGATGATCACCTCGGTTTCTATACTCCAATTCTAAAAGGCTTCCTGACTGAAATGGGCTATGAAGCAGCCAACCACGGCATGCAGGTTTATGGCGGTCATGGTTATATCAAAGAATGGGGCATGGAACAGATTGTACGTGACTCGCGTATCTCGACCCTATATGAAGGCACCACCGGTGTACAGGCGCTTGACCTGATTGGCCGTAAAGTACTGCTGACCTCAAAAGGTAAAGTGATTCGTGACTATACCGCAGAAATTCTGAAATTCTGTGGTCAGCATGCTCGCAATAAATACATGCGCCGTTTTGCCTGGGACTTAACCAAGCTATGCGCGCAGTGGAATGCCCTGACTGTACGCATTATGCTGGCGGCACGCAAAGACCGCGACATCGTATCAAGTGCCTCTGTCGACTTCCTGATGTTCTCGGGTTATGTGATGATGGCTTACTTCTGGGCACAGCAGGCGGCCGTTGCATCGGCCAAACTGGCATCAAATGATGGCGTAGAAACCCCAGAGTTCTACAAAGCGAAAATCAAAGTGGCAGATTTCTACTTTGAACGCTTATTGCCACGTACCCAAGGTCATGCCGAAGCGATGGTCAATCCATCTAAAACCATGACAGCATTAGCACCAGAACATTTTAGCTTCGACTACTAAGTCAAAGCCAAAAAAGAAAAGACCGCGCAAGCGGTCTTTTTTATGGATGCTGTAAAAACAGTGAATATCCTGATCAACAGTTTGAGCTGTTATAAAAACTCTTCCAGTACTGAATTTAAAAACACATGCCCCTGTTCGGTACAGGCTAGCCGGTTGGCATCTTCCACCAGCAACTTGCGCTGACGTAGTGAGGTTAATACCGGTGCCAAATCATCCAGATTTAAACCGGTACGTTCTGCATAAAGTTTCGCATCAACACCGGCATTCAGGCGCAGTGCATTCATCATAAACTCAAACGGCATCTCCTCAGCGGTAATCCGTTTGAACTGTCCATGCTCGGCCGGCACCTTGGCCAGATAATCTTTTGGCAGGCGGGTTTTCTGGAAACGGTATACCCCATCTGGTCGGGTGACTTTGCCATGCGCGCCGGCGCCAATCGCCAGATAATCGCCAAATTGCCAGTAATTCAAATTATGTGCCGAAGGTCGCTCTTTACGCCACGCCGACACTTCATAATTGATAAAACCATTGGCCTTTAAATAGGCCTCACCCTGTTCCTGAATCGCTTCCAGCACTTCATCGACCGGTAATACCGGCTGGGTGCGGAAAAACACGGTATTCGGTTCAATGGTCAGCTGATACCAGGAAATATGGGTTGCACCCTGCTCGACCGCCAGCTTTAAATCATTTAAAGCCTGTTCCAAAGTCTGCTCCGGCAAACCATGCATCAAATCAACGTTAATGCGCTGAAAGCCGGCCTCACGCGCCAAGTGAATCGCTGAAAGCGCATCGCTCTGACTATGAATCCGGCCCAGTTTTTTTAGATGATCGCTATTAAAACTTTGTACCCCAATTGACAGGCGGTTAATTCCCGCCGCCAGATAACCGGCAAAAGGATCATGTTCAATGGTGCCCGGATTGGCCTCTAAGGTAATTTCGCAATCGTCTTGAAACGGCAACAGCGCTTTAAGCTGTGTAAACAGCCATTGATAACCGACTGCTGAAATCAGCGATGGCGTCCCACCGCCAATAAACACACTGTGAATTTCACGGCCCTGGGCAAATTCCAGCTGCGTATTAAAATCGGCGACCAAAGCCTGTAAATATTGCTGCTCCAAATCCAGTGACAGTTTGCCATCCGGAACGGCATGCGAGTTAAAGTCACAATACGGACACTTGCGCACGCACCACGGCATGTGAATATAGAGGGACAAGGGCACAGACGCAGGATTCAATTCAGCCAAGGAACAAGCTCAAAAACAGCAAAGGAAGATGCATATTTTAACATGACTGCATCAGGACACCGATAAAATCTCACAGCGAATACCGCTACACTAGAAAAAATTACAGAAGAATTAGCGTGTTAGAATGATGAAAATATCTTCGCAATTACTGCTTTTAATGCCACTGGCCATGGGGATCGGGATTGCCATGACCCTGCAAACCGCCATCAATACCCAGCTACGCGAATATTTATATTCTCCTTTGCAGGCTGCCCTTTTCTCGTTTTTGGTTGGTACAATAGTGCTGGCTATTTTGGTGTTTTTTCAACAGGTTCCCAAACCCAATCTGCACGAGATCGTCCATTTGCCCTGGTATATGTGGCTGGGCGGCGTGTTAGGGGTCTATGCCATCAGTTTAAGTATTTATGCAGCACCGAAACTCGGCTATCTCACCCTGACCGGTTTAATCCTGTTTGGCCAGATTGCCATGTCGATGCTGGTCGATCATTTTGGTGTCCTGGGCACAGAAAAAGCACCCATCAACTGGCAACGTCTTCTGGGTGGCGTGGTGATTTTTATAGGTGTGCTTCTCACTTTACAACGCTAATCGCTCTGTTCTAAGCACATGATGAATATGGGTAATAACTGTGGCTACGCTTGGCAGCACACGTTTTGAATTAAAACAACTGTTCCGTTTAATGATTCCGATTCTGGTGACGCAATTTGCCCAGGCCGGTCTGGGGCTAATTGATACCATTATGGCCGGTCAGTTTTCACCGACCGATTTAGCCGCAATTGCAGTCGGTGTGGGGCTGTGGCTTCCGGTGATGCTGCTGTTTAGCGGCATCATGATTGCCACCACGCCGCTGGTGGCCGAGGCCAATGGTGCGCGTACACCGGAAAAAATTGCCACCATTGCCCGGCAATCGTTATGGGTGGCGTTTATTTTGGGCTGGATTGCCTGCCTGATTTTACAGCTGGCACCGCTGTTATTGCCGCTGCTTGGAGTACCAGAAAGCCTGCAACCGAAAGCTGGACTGTTTCTGCATGCCATTGGGTTTGGTATGCCGGCGGTGACCATGTATGCTGCGCTACGTGGCTATTCCGAGGCGCTGGGTTATCCACGGCCGGTGACGGTTATCAGTCTGCTAGCGCTGGTGGTACTGGTGCCACTGAACCTGATCTTTATGTATGGTTTAGGGCCGCTGCCTGAACTGGGCAGTGCCGGCTGCGGCTTTGCCACGGCCATTTTACAGTGGCTGATGTTTATTACCCTGGCGCTGTACATTTCCAAAAGCAGCGCCTACCAAAGCACCCAGATTTTCACCCGCTGGGAACCCATCGACCGTTACTGGATGAAACGGATTTTAATGCTCGGCCTGCCGATTGGTTTGGCAATTTTCTTTGAAGTCAGTATTTTCAGTACCGCAGCCATCGTGATTAGCCCCTTAGGGGAAACGCTGGTAGCAGCACACCAGATTGCCATGTCGGTGACCTCACAGCTGTTTATGATTCCGATGTCTCTAGCCATTGCACTGACCATCCGCATTGGCACCTATTATGGTGAAAAAAACTGGGCTGCCATGCGCCGCGTGCAGTATTTGGGGCTGATTACCGCAACCCTGCTGGCCTTTATGACCATGAGTTTTATGTGGCTGTTCCGGCCGGAAATTATTTCAATTTATACCTCGGATGTCGATGTGGCACAGGTGGCGATGTATCTGCTGCTGTTTGCAATTGCCTACCAGCTAATGGATGCCTGGCAAATTAGTGCAGCCGGCTGTTTGCGCGGTATGCAGGACACCAAAGGCCCAATGTGGATTACCATGCTGGCCTACTGGGTCATTGCCTTTCCGGTCGGGGTATACTTTTCCCGCTTTGGCAGCATGGGCGCCGCCGGGGTCTGGGTCGGCCTGATTGTCGGCTTGAGCGTGGCCTGTGTACTGTTGCTGATCCGGTTGTATATGAACAACCAGCGCCTGAGTCAAAGCAGCTAAGCGATTCGCCTTTCATCATCTTTAGCCGGCCATTACCGCCGGCTTTTTGATGTGCAACATGTAGTGAATTTGCTTATTAACAATTTAAAGTAGGCTTTTCACCCAACTGCCGGTATGCTCAAGGCAGATAGTCAAGATGATCTTAAGGAACCTCGCATGGCAAAAACGGCTAGTACACCGGGTCGTCGCTTTATGAAACTGGCCAGTATGACCGCCAGTATCGCCACCAAAACCGTTTCCAATTCAATTAAAAACTTTTCTGCCGATGACGAGCAGAAGAATGCCGCACGCAGCAAACTATTTCAGGATATTGGCATCCAGATTGCTGATACCTTGGGAGAAATGAAAGGTGCGGTCATGAAAGTGGGGCAAATTGCCTCGCAATATAAAGATATTTTCCCACCGGAAGTGGCACGGGCCATCAGCAAATTACAACGTCAGGCACCGCCGATGCCTTTTGCCGAAATTCAGGCACAAATCGAAAAAGAACTGGGCAAGCCCCTCGCACAGATTTTCCAACATTTTGATGAAACCCCATTTGCCGCCGCGTCCATTGGCCAGGTACATAAGGCAATTTTGCCGACGGGTGAACAGGTGGTAGTGAAAATCCAGTATCCGGGTGTCGATGAAGCCTGTGAAAGTGACCTGAAACAGGTGCGTCTGGCCTTGCGTTTAATGGGTGTGTTAAAAATTGACCGCAAATTGCAGGACAAACTGTTCCAGGAAATTCAGGACAGTCTGGACAATGAGCTGAACTACCAGATTGAAGCACAAAACCTGGAAGTGGCGCGTACCTTCCATCAGGCGCTGGACAGTAAAATTATTATTCCGCAGGTCTTTAAGGACTATTCGACCCGGCATATTTTAACGTTAAGTCTGGAACAGGGTGACAGTATTGAAACTGCCAGCCAGTGGCCACTGGCGACCCGGAATGAACTGGGACGCCGGCTGTTTCGCGCTATTGGTCAGGAAATTTTCTATCTCAAGCGTTTCCACTGTGACCCGCATCCGGGTAACTTTGCCTTCCGTGAAGATGGCAGCGTGATTATTTATGATTACGGCGGTGTGAAGACCTTGTCCAATGACATTGTGCAGCATTTTAAAGCGCAGATTCAGGCCGGCCGTGCCCAGAATATTGCCTTAATGGAACAGGAACTGACTGCCCTGCACTCCCTGTCCGAGCAAGGCAAATTCCCGCCAGAACTGTATCAGGCCTGGCTGGAAGTGCTGATGCGCCCTTTGACCACCGATTATGATTTTGCCGAAAACTCGGCCCATCATGATGGTATGGAACTGATGAAACCCTCGTTAAAATATTGGGATGTATTCAAGCCATCACCCGATACCTTAATGGTCAACCGTACGGTATCGGGTCATTACTGGAATCTGATTCATTTAAAAGTGCATGACAATTTAAATGATCTGTTTGAAGAACTGGTTCCACCACACGCTTAAACCATATATTAAAAACCACGCTGAGCCCGAATGACCCATTCGGGCTGACTTTACTTTTTATTTGTTATGTTATAACATTACAATATTCAGCAAACATGAGGAATTGTTATGCGTCCAGAGATCCATCCCGAATATCAGGAAGTGCTGTTTCACGACACCAATGCCGATGCCTATTTTATTATTGGCAGCACCCTGAAGCCGCAGCAGACCAAGGAATATCAGGGCAAAATCTATCCCTATATGACTTTAGATATTTCCAGTGCTTCGCATCCGTTTTATACCGGTGAGCAACGTCAGGCCAGCAATGAAGGCCGTGTCGCCAGCTTCAATAAACGCTTTGCCCGTTTTAAACGCAGCAAGGACTAAGCCGCGCAGTAGAAAAAAATTGGCATACACATCCTTTATGAAGTCTAGACCTTTATCTCCAGCTAGGCTTCATTTTTTTATTTTATGCAGTTGATTTTCCTGTTTTTTATTGCGTATTTAATAGCACCTGAAACAGATAAAAACCCACCGCCAGACAGAGCACACCCAAAATCACACTTGAGATCACATACATTAACGCCACGCTGGTGTGTCCCTGTTTCAGCAATTGAAAGGTTTCCAGCCCAAAACTGGAAAAGGTGGTAAAGCCGCCTAAAATACCCACCATTAGAAACAGTCGAAGCTCCTGTTGTAGTACCGGGAACTTTTGGCTGAAGGCAAAGAATATTCCGGCAGCAAAACAGCCGAACAGATTCACCGACCAGGTCGGCCAGGGAAATAACACACCGGGCTTAAATAGCCACAGACTCAGGCCATAGCGTAGACTTGCCCCGATTGCTCCACCCAATGCCACCCAAAGCCAATTCATGTCGTGTTGATTCCCATGTGTATAACTGCCATTTTATCCACAAGTTGGGCCAAAGCGCAGATTTTTTCATCTAATGGGTGCAAAAATTGAGGCCGAAATAGGCTAAACCCCTGCGAAAAAACATGCTATTGTCGCAGGGCTTTTACCAATTTTTTCTATGGACTGAGAACATGATGGCTCAAGATTTATTGGCCCAGCTGCATGCAGGCAAAGCGAACTTTGCCGATGTGATTGCCTATATTGATGCACGTTATACCCACACGCCAACTGCGTTTAGCAATGGCCAGCAACACAATGCCGCCACCGAAAACCAGGGCAGCGCCAAAGTACTGAGTTTTGCCAAATTAAATGGCTTAGACCACGCGCAAACCTTAAGCCTGTTTGCTGAACACTATGCGGCGGTACTGGCTACGCCTGAAGCCACCGATCACCAGAATATCCGCCAGTTTATGCAGCAAGGTTGGGCTGGTGTACAGTTTGAAGGCGAAGCGCTGACGGCCAAATAAGCCTTTAAAACGAAAAACCTCTAAAACAGAGGTTTTTTTATGTCTGATGTTCAGGTCTTAAGCCACGCGCACCCGGCATTTCCATTCTGCCAAGGGAAGCGGTTCTCCCGCCCTGGCCTGTTTTAAATGAATCAGTCCTTCACCGACCTGAACCGCACGAAAACGGAAAGTTTTTTCTCCAGCCGCATTTAACTGCGCGGAGTCATGCTGAGTATTTTCTGCATCCGCCTGTAGATACAAGGTTTCCAGCTTAAAGATGGACGGATGTTGCATCACCGACCAGTGATAGCCGGTGGCTGGATTTTCTGCCAGACGCAATTCCAGAGTTTCCCCGATCTTTAAATTTAACAGTGCCGGACATTGCTGATCGGCATGATAAACATGAGTACCATCGACCGGGGTACTGACACTGCCACAACCGCTGAGGGTCAACAGCCCCAGCCAGCTACAGAGAATGAGCGTCTTGGTATGATTCATCAACATTCCCCTGCGCTACATTTTACCGGTCAGGCCACATTAACTGCGTTTTACTTTTTCAATCCACTGGATTGAACTGACCCGGAACACTTCACAGGCACCATCACCGGTATCGGTCGGGGTGAGTGACGACGTCCAGACCATATCTTTATCTTTAACTTCCACCAGTTCCCCGCTTAAACGTACCAGATCACCACGTTTGACCTGCTTGATCTGTTTGGCAATTTTTGGATTAGCCGGAATGATGTGCATATTCGAGACCATCTGCATAGCCTGCTCTGCCGGCACCGGCAAACGATCCATCTTCCAGTTTAAATAGCGGTCGTACTGATTTACCGTAATATGCCGGGCAATTTCCGGCTCGGCAAACAGACCCCAGCTCACGGCATAATCAATCGGAGAAAACTTGGCCTGTTCATCATCGGTATAGGTTTTTGAACCTAAAATCCGGAAATCACCACGAAAGGACTGCAAGACCGAAATCGACTGATCGGCAGATGCCGGCGCTAACCCTTTGGCAATATTATAGTCGACCGATGCCATGGCACTGGTCTGTAACAGGGCGGCCGTCATAAGCGAAATAAGTCCAAAGCGCAGCTTCATGAGATTCTCAGATCCTTCAGTCAGAACAGATATATGTTTGATGTTAATCGATGTTGATCAGCAGAAAATAAAGAAATGGTAAGAAAATGGTTACCTTTGGTCTCATTTTTGTCTTTGCCGGCGCAGCTCAGTTAAAATAAACATAGATTAAATAAAAATATTTGATTTCAATGCTTTATAAATTCTATCAACAGCATATTTTCCCATACCTGCTAATTCCCATACCTGCTAAATCAGGTGATGCAGACGCCGAGCCTGATGGATTTACGCCGTGAATTGCTGCTGCCAATTGAGGGTGAGGTACTGGAGATTGGCTTTGGCACCGGACTGAATTTACCCTTTTACCAAAATGTCGATGTGGTCTATGCGTTAGAGCCAAACCTAGAGATTTTCCAGCTGGCCGAAACACGAATTCGTGACAGTGCCATTCTGGTGGAGCATCTGGCTGGCAAAGCTGAGCAGCTGGATTTTGCCGATAATCGTCTGGAGCATGTGGTATCAACCTGGACCTTATGCAGCGTGCAACAGATTGAACAGTGTCTGGCCGAAATTTATCGGGTACTGAAACCGGGTGGTTGCCTGCATCTGGTCGAGCATGTGCTGCATCCTGAAAATTTATATATTCAACGCTTGCAGCATCTACTCACGCCGCTACAAAAACGGCTGGCGGATGGCTGTCATCTCAACCGCGATCTGGCGCTGCTGTTACAGCAGGCCGGTTTTGAACAAAACTAAGAGCGCATTCTCGCTCTTTTAAGGGGGAGTTAGCTCTTTTTTAATGACATGGACTTTTTAGCATTTTTTTCTGACGTTGGTATTCTTTGTTCTTCAATGTATTTTTTCACTACATCCAAACTTGCGCCACCACAGGATACAGCGCAGTAACTAGGCGACCAAAAGTGATTGCCCCATAGTTTTTCCTTAACTTCATCCCAAAATGAACGCCTTAAAACATAAGAACTTTTCCCTTTCAGTTTTCCAACTAGGTTGGAAACTGAGTGCTTTGGATGAACACTTACAAGCAGGTGGATGTGATCATCTTCACCATTAAACTCAATAAGCTCACAATCCATTTGCAAACAGGTTTCTTCCATAATCTCTTTTAGGGAGGAAAGCATGTCTTTTGTTAATACATCTCTTCTGTATTTCGTAACAAATACTAAATGAACAATGTTTTTATAAATGCATGATCTACCTGTTCTCCACTCGTACATCTTATCCTCATACTAGATTTACTTTAACCTTATTTTAAGCTAAAATAACCTCAACACCTAGAGGTTTTTCAATTGCTAACAGGCATCCAATTAAGAGCATACCCAACACAACATCAAAAGCTGATTTTAAGTCAGTGGATGGGTTGTGCTCGTTTCGTTTGGAATGCCAAATGCGATGAGGATAAATACTTTCGAGGATTTGCCCGTAAGTTTGCAACTTTTGATCACTATTATGAAACCCAAGATCAAAAATACGCTCACTTTAAATCAGATGAGATTAGTTCATGGCTTGCAAACTGCCCTAGTACAATACAAAAGAACTCAACCGTTAATTGGTACAACACACTCAAAAAATCTATTAAAGGTTTATGTGGGCGACCAAAACGTAAAAAGAAGACAGATAAAGGTTCGATTCATTTAACCTCTGATTTATTCGAGTTTCGCACGGAAAGAAATAAGCGCAAGCTATATATCGGTGGTAAAAAATTTAATATAGGCTCATTAAGTTTTAAGGCTCATGCTAACTTCAAAGAACCGAAATCCCTTTATATTCGCAAAGAGCGTGGTCAATATTTCGTTTCTTTCTGCTATGAAGATGGTGTTGAGATTCAAGAGTTTGACGGTAAGAAATTCGATGCTAAAAAATACGCCAAAAGACAGTTAGATCATTTGCAGGGCATGGACGAAGAACAACTACAAAAAATAGTGGTTGGTATAGATCGTGGTGTCACCATTCCTGTTCATGCAGGCTATGAAGAATTCGATTTCTCTAAAGAACAAAAGAATCATTTAACAAAAGCAGATCGCTACATTAAGCGACTGCAAAGAAAACTCGCTCGACAAGTAAAAGGCTCAAACCGAAGAGCTAAGACTAAACATCGAATTGCGGTGCATCACTCTAAGAAAGCCAATATTCGCAAGGACTTTGCTCATAAGACAAGTCATAGCCTAGTTAATGGTTTAGCTAAGGTATTTATCTTTGAAAAATTAAATACCAAGAGCATGACTAAAAAGCCTTTACCAAAGATCGATGAATCAGGTCGATTTATTCCTAATAAGGCTAAAGCTAAAGCAGGGTTAAACAAATCTATTCTGAACGTGGGTTGGCATAGAATTGCATCATTCCTAGCTTACAAAGCAGTTAAGCTAGGTAAAGCGGTATTTACCATCAATGCTTCTTATACAAGTCAAGAGTGCGCTTTATGCGGTCACACTCACCCCGACAATCGCAAAAGCCAAGACAAGTTTAAATGCGTGAGTTGTGGACACATTGACAATGCAGATCACAATGCATCAGTTGTTATTAAGAACAGGGCGATTAATTTAATTTTAGACAGTGGAACGCTGTTGGATGACAATCATTTGTCATCTAGTGGGCGCAGAGGTATTCGTAAGACGACTAAGGGTGTTAAAGCCCTTTTTCGCAGTACCAATGAAGCGTCAAAAGAGATGTGTGCAACTTAGGTTGCACTACGGAAACTCGGTTGCTTTAGCTCCGAGTAGTTCATGCTGCTGCACCCGTACTATCCGGCAATTGTTCGCTGGTAGCGGGTAATGGTTGATCTGAAAATACTGCCCCGTGCTGACTGAACGCACCTTGACCCACTCGTCGCGCAGCACTATACGCTGTCCGGCTTTAACACGGCGCAGGCGCTGAGCAATCTGTTCGCTGGCAGCAATGGCGCTGATATTGAGCGTGTTGGCAATCACCTGTTGTGCTGCAAGCGAGCTAGTGGACGCCACCTGAAACTGATAGCAGCGCTGGGTCTGTTCGAAATCGACCGTTTGGGCCTGCTCTGATGAACTAAACACGTCTTTGGCCAGCAGCAGATCAATATTGCTGACATAGGCCAGATCATTAAAATGTCCCACCACCGGTGCAGCCGGATGAATCACCCGGCGATCCGGACTGTAGTAACGTTTTGCCACGACCTGATACTGCCCGGAAAAATCCCCTTCAGTTTCCAGCGCAAAGTTCTTTAACACCCCCGACTGCTGTAGATGCGGGATGGCACGAAAATATTCCGACCATAGCCAGATCATCAGGGCAGTCCCGTCAGGCTGAGCAGTATTTTATTCACAAGAAAGTTCAGTCATCAAAAAAGTTAATCCTCGAAATCAATACGGATGGTTTCAAAGCGCAGTCGCCCCTGCTGAATGGCTTCGGCAATGGCCTGCTGGCCTTTGGTTAGACGTGCGCCACCACTTTTAATATCAATTAACACCACCTGAATATCCTCAGCCCGACCATCGCCATCCCGAAAATCGGTATAGCCATCAAACACAATATAATCGACCGGATCGCCCAGAAATTTGGCATCGCTGGGCAAGTATTCAAATTGCGGCATAATCGGTGCCATCTGCTCGGCCATTTTCCCTTTGAGCACCGCGCGGCTGGTATTGACGCTGCGCTTTTGGGCCTGCGCCAGTGCCTGCTGATGTTCCAGCTCCAGCTCGGCAATATACTGTTCATATTCGGCCTTAATCCGGCCATTGCGGCTATGACTTAAAATGATGGTGGTCAGCACCACTCCTATTGCAGCGCCTATAAGCATTGCCATCCATATCGACATGGGGTTTTCCTGATTTTTTAAAATTTGCAAGCAGCGCTACGACTTTTGTCAACGGTCATCTCCAGCACATCAAACAATGATATGCTAGGTATGAGCAGAATAAAATCTTTAGTAGGGTCATGAAAACAATCTTAGTCGCCAATCAAAAAGGTGGATGTGGAAAAACCATTACCGCCATCAGTTTAGCTTCCGCCTTAGCCCAAAAAGGATATAAAGTCGCCCTGGCCGATGCCGATAACCAGAAATCTGCACGACAATGGTTAAAACAGCGTCCAGAAAGCGCCGCTCCCATTCAGAGTCTGGACTGGCGTCATGAAAAATCGGTCGGTGATGCGCCTAAAAATATCGAATACCTGATTATTGATGCGCCGGGGGCATTATCTGGTGATCAGGCCGAGCAGCTGATTAGTGAAGCGCATGCGATTATTACCCCGCTGCAGCCTTCCTTCTTCGATATTGATTCAACCCGCCGCTTTTTAAAGCATTTGCAGGAAATTAAACGGATTCGTAAAGGCAAGGTTCAGATTTTACTGCTAGCCAACCGGGTCAAGGCCAACAGTGCCAGCTCCAAAGAAATTCGTGATTTCTTTGAAAAAATTGAACAGGAACCGGTGGCCTGGATTTCTGAACGTGCTGCCTATGGTCAACTGGCGATGCAGGGCTTAAGCGTATTTGATAAAACCCAGAAAAATTACCTGACCATTCAAAATCAGTGGCAGCCTGTCCTGAATGCAATTATTGATGATCCGGCCCAATGGTTCTAAGCGCTTAAGCGATTAAACGGCTTTTGCCTTTCCACTCCCGCTTCAATATTTAACAGAACTTACGCAGCGTTCATTTGCGAGCGCTGGGTTTTCAGTTAATATGCTTCAAGACCTTAGGAATGAGCCAGTGAACTCAGTGCAACAATACGCGCCCACTTTACAAAAAGTCTTGCTATTTGGACTATTTTTTGTCCTGATTTTTTTGAGCTTTCATGTCCTCAAATACTTTATTGTTCCTGTAGTTTGGGCCACCATTATTGCCTATATGACCTGGCCGCTGTATCAGTCGGTACAACGTATGTGCGGTCCACGGCCGACCTTAAGTGCCACAATTATGATGATTCTGGTGACACTGGTGGTCGGTATTCCGTTGACCTTTGCGATTTTTATCTTGCAGCACGAAGGGCGCAACCTGTATTACGAATTACAGAAGCAGGTCTTTTCCGGGCATTTGAATGTGCCGGATTTTATCCGCGATCTGCCCTTTGTTGGTAAAGAAATTAGCCGCTCCTTACGCGAAATTAATGAAGATCCGAACAGCATCATTAATTCGATTTCAGTCTGGATTCAGGGTCATCTGAATTATGGCCGTTTCCTGCTCAGTGAAATTAGCCGCAATTTAATTAAGCTTGGCTTTGCCATGCTGTCGCTATTCTTCTTCTATCGCGATGGCCAGACCATTTTAAATCAGGTCAGTAAAGCGCTGGAAATGGTGATCGGGCCACGTGTACATCATTATTTAGATACCATTTCTGAAACCACCCGTGCGGTGGTTTACGGGGTTGGCTTGACTGCAATTGCCCAGGCACTTTTGGCCGGGGTCAGCTACTTTGTGGCCGGGGTGCCAAACCCGATGGTATTGACCATTGTCACTTTCCTGTTTGCCCTGATTCCGTTTGGCCCACCGCTGGCCTATGGCTCGGTGGCGCTATGGCTGTTCTCGCAGGGGCAAACCATTGAAGCAATTGGCGTGATGGCCTGGGGCGTGTGTGTGGTCAGTACCGCAGATAACGTGATTCGCCCGCTGGTGATTTCTGGCGCCACCCAGATTCCATTCCTGCTGATCATGTTCGGGGTTCTGGGCGGCATTGCCAGCTTTGGCCTGATTGGCCTGTTTATTGGTCCGGTGATTCTGGCGGTCTTGCTGGCAATCTGGCGTGAATGGCTGCATGAAACCAATGAAGCCGAGGCCATGATGATGCCAAAAACCACCATGGCCTATGACCTGCCCGATGATCAGGGACCAACTGCACCAAAAGGCTAAATTTCATTAAGAAACTTATACACGCCTGTACGCAAACTGCATTGTGTTGCCTCCTGAGCCTTGTTTGAATGAAGCCACATATTCGAATAAGACAGGATGCAAACCATGACCCCACTTTTTAAATTCGGTGCTTTATGTGCATTTACCGCGCTGGTCGGAGTCGGCTGTACCACCACGCCCGATACCGTGATTGGCGCCAGTAAAAACGTTGCCGTTAATGCTGTCTCTGCCCAAGGCATTGGCGCCCAGCTCGGTGAAGTCCAACTGACCGATAGTGCTGCAGGTCTGGTCATCCGTACCAATCTGACCCAGTTACCGCCGGGTCCACATGGTTTCCATATTCATGAAAATGGTTCCTGCGCACCAGCAGAGAAAGATGGCAAAATGCAGGCTGCACTGGCCGCAGGTGGCCACTTTAACCCGAATCAGGCACCCAACCACGGCAATCCATTAAGCGGCCATCTTGGTGATTTACCGGTCCTGAATGTGGCAGCCGATGGCACGGCACGTGTCACCCTACTGGCGCCGCGTCTGAAATTACAGGATGTACAAGGTCTGGCGCTCATGATTCATGCCGGTGGCGATAACTATGCCGATACGCCAAAACCGTTAGGCGGTGGTGGTGACCGAATTGCCTGTGGCGTGATCTAAACCTTGTGCGGATAAATCCCGACTTATCCACAGTTTTCTGATTTTTAAGGCACTTATCCATAGCGATGAGTGCCTTTTTCTATGCATAGATTAAATAGCAATCTGAGGCTACAAGATTGATTATCAGGCTTTTATTTCAACATCAACAGCTTAGCAAAAACCAAGCAAGATAGTCTGATTTATATTAAAAAACAAAAACTTAAAACCGGGCTGCGCACTAAAAAGCATGGCCCTCTGCGCTAATATTCGCTACACTGCAGCTAGATCTATGGGGAAATTGCAGAGTATGAACATCCAAAGCTTGCGCGTGGTGGGTTTTTTAGAAGGTTTATCTTTTCTGGCCTTGCTGTTTATTGCCATGCCGCTGAAATATATATGGGGTAACCCGATTCTGGTGAAATACGTCGGCATGGGTCACGGCGTGCTGTTTATTGCCTTTCTGGTGGTGCTGTTTGTGGTCTGTGAAAAACAGAAATGGTCAATTCAGGTGTTTTTAATGGGCGTGATTGCTTCAATTTTACCGTTTGGCCCGTTTATTTTTGATGCCAAACTGAAGAAAATGGCACAGCCGCAGGTCGAAGTGTAACTCCAGACTCATCGATCAATCAGGCATTCACCAGATTACTATCTGCTGGATGCCTTTGTTTTTTGGCCTTTTAACCACATTATCCTATTGATAAATGCCAGATGATCAGCCCGCTTAAAACTGACCGCTTTCGGCACGTTCGCGCATAATCTGTTTCAGACTCAGCCGCGGATAAGCAAACCACAAGGCGATTAAGGCAAAACAGGACAGGCTATAAGCCCACAGCTCAAAATGACTGTAGAGCATGCGCACCAGTTCAATCACCACAAAAAAGCTCAGCATCATCAGCACAGAAGCGGTTGCGGCCACGGTCCCTTTCGATACCTCGGACGACATCAGGGCAAAACGGTAAATAATTGAAAAGCTGATGCCCTCGCCAAAGCTGATGAAAGTCATGCCCAGAATCAGACACCAGATCAAATAGTCCGGTATGAGCAGACCAAAAATTAACAGCAAGGTACCGACCAACATGAGTGGCAAGCCCATCAGCACAGTCTGTCCCAAAGCAAAACGGTCAATGATTTTCAGCAGCAATAGATTCCCGGCAATCAGCCCGCCCAACACCGGAAATTGGGCCAGACCATATTGCAGACTGCTCAGACCGAGCTGTTCCACCAGCATCACCGGCGACAAGGCAATCCATAACATCAGCGGCATACTTAAGAGCGGCAAGGCAAAGGTCATAGTCAGAAAACGGCGGTTTTTCAGTACCTGTTTAAAATCATCCCAGATATAGCCAATCGGCTGTTTCGGAATACTGAGCTGCTGCTCCGGCATTTTGGCTTTCAGTCCGAGCCAGCTTACAGCCGCCAAAGCTGCAATCCCAATAAAGCCCCAATGCCAGGACACATGCTCGATCATAAAGGCACCCAACACCGGCCCCAGTAGCGGCGCCAGCAGCGACACATTGGCCATGAATGCCATGACTTTAATTGCATCGCGTTCGGCAAAACTTTCCTGAATGGCGGCATAGCCCACCGCAGTTATTACCGACAGGCCAAAGCCCTGCAAAAAGCGCAGCAATAAAAAGCTTTCGATGTTCTGGGTCAATAAAATCAGCAGGCAGGTCACCACAAAAAACAGTACCCCACCCAGCAGGACTTTTTTACGGCCTAAACGGTCCGATAAAGGGCCTAAAATGGCCGCGACACAGGCACCGCCGAGCAGATAAAACGACATCGAAGAGGCTGCCCAGGAACTGCTGACGCCAAAATCCTGGGTAATGGCGAGCATGGCCGGCTGTACCAGATCATTGCCGATATAGACAGAAAATTCGAACAGCACCAAAGCCAGCGGAAACATTAAGGTGGCGCGGGAGAGCGTTGTAGTTGGAGTGGTTTGCATAGCGCTCAAAAGCCTGCCAGATCAGCAGGCTGCAATCATAACAATGGGCGCAGTGTAGCAGAGTTTATTTTTAAAATCTGTGACTTTTCTGATGAGGAAATGCTGGATTTGCGGCAGCAGCACTTAGCTAGAGCGGTTGAACGAAACCAGTATAAATCCCCGGTTTTAAAAACAGAAAAGCGCAGGGTTTAGCTACGCTTTTCAATCAAAATCATTGAAAGACTCAAGCGGATTAAGGACATACAGCCTTCTGGAAAGTCTTGGTATTTTTGCCGCGCAGACATTGATAGCTCTTTTCAGTTTTCACTTTTTCCCAGTCGCCATCGACCAGTTTAAAACTGTAAATGGTGCGAATCGAGCGTACCGAATCATCCATTAAACCGGTTTCAGTCACTTTAACCTGGGCCGCAGTCGGTGATTCGACATTATTAAAGAATTGACGCAGCTCGACTGTCGCCAGCTGTTTACGTAAATCCGGACGCTCTTTTAACACCTGTGCCAACGGTGTTTCGGCAGACGGTGTCACTTTAGACACAATATTCTGGGTGGTGGCACATCCTGTAACAGCAATCGCCAGTCCTGCCATTGCAGCGAAACGAAACATAACTCTATCCAAACTGATTCAACACTGTAAAAATGATGCCGGCTTTTTGCGCTTAACACTATGCACAGAATGTAATTTGAACGAGATTGCACATGATAAGTGCCATAAAAAAAGCGCATCCGGAGATGCGCTTTTTCGTTCTATTGGCCTGATTACAGGTCGAATAATTTACCCGGGTTCATAATCCCATTCGGGTCAAAGACCTGTTTCAAGGCTTTCATATATTCGATTTCTTCAGCAGAACGCGAGTATTCCAGATATGGCTTTTTGGTCATGCCAACACCGTGCTCTGCAGAAATTGAACCGTCATATTTTTTCACGGTATCAAACACATACTTGTTCACCACCTGACATTTGGCAAAGAATTCATCTTTGCTTAAATCGGCAGGTTTCAGGATGTTCAGGTGCAGGTTACCGTCACCAATATGACCGAACCAGCAGATTTCAAAGTCCGGATAGTTCTCGGCCACAATCGCATCAATTTCTTTAATGAATGCCGGCACGTGGGTAATCAGCACTGAAATATCGTTTTTGTATGGAATAAACGGTGCAATCGATTCCGAAATATCTTCACGTAAACGCCATAAGCTTTCGACCTGATCCAGGCTTTGGCTGAGTACGCCGTCCAGCACCCAGCCCTGTTCCATACAGTGCTCAAAAATTTCCATTGCCTTGTCCATAATCGGTTCAAATGGCGCTTCAAATTCAAGCAATACATAGAATGGACATTCAGTTTCAAACGGACGCTGTACATGACCATTGGCCAGTACTTTCTGCATTGCCAGTTCACCAAAGAACTCAAATGCAGTTAAATCAATTTTGGCCTGGAAAGCGTGCAGCACAGGCATCACTGCATCAAAATCCGGTACACCCAGCACCATCACTTGCAGGTCTTGCGGTTGACGTTCCAGCTTGATTTCCGCTTCAGTGACGAGGCCTAAAGTCCCTTCACCACCAATGAATAAGTGTTGCAGTGCATAACCGGTGGCGTTTTTGATCATGCCTTTGTTTAAACGCAGCACATCCCCTTTACCGGTCACCACGGTTAAGCCCAGCACCCAGTTACGGGTCATGCCGTATTTAATTACTTTAATACCACCAGCGTTAGTACCAATGTTACCGCCAATTTGTGATGAACCGGCAGAGGCGAAATCGACCGGATAATACATGCCCTGCTCTTCGGCATAGTTTTGCAGCTGTTCAGTCACCACACCAGCCTGTACCCGTACCATGCGGTCTGCCGGGAAGAATTCCAGAATCTGGTTCATCTTGTCCATGCTGACCACGATTTCACCGTTGGCCGCTACCGCACCCGCAGAAAGACCGGTACGACCGCCCGATGGCGTGACTGCCACATTGAACTGATTGGCAAGTTTCACAATCGCTTGCACCTGCTCAGTGCTCGATGGAAAAACGATGACGGATGGGTTTGGATCAAAGTGCTTGGTATGATCTCGACCCCAATTCTGGAGGCTGTCCGCATCAGTTTTAATACGGTTTTCACCTACAATTGCAGTCAATTGGGTCAATAACTCTGGGGTTAAAGCGACTGGAGCATTCATCGTTTGCAGACCTGGCAAGAATTAAACAAGAAGAGATTTATCCAGACTGGTGCTGTACATTTTAAAGTCATGCCAAAGCACAGTAAAAGATAAAAAACGGGCAAGAAACCAACAGCCTGAGGCCGGTTTTTGCCGTCTGGGGCTATTATAAGCGATTTTTCTGTAAAACCTGAGAAAAACCATCATTTTGATAATATAGCTTTGAAAATACAGAGTTAATTCAACCAAAAATGAATCCTGCGTTTATATTTTCTACAGAAATAGCAGACCGATCAGCCATAAATGGAATGTATCTCCTGCCCGCTCCTATGATATGATACTGCCACTAAATTTGGCCTTTGTAGCGGAGCCGTAATGAGCCAACATCTTTCACTACCTAAAGATAAAATTCGTTTCCTGTTGTTAGAGGGCGTTCACCAAAATGCCATCGACACGTTAAATGCTGCCGGATATACCAACATCGACTACCGTAAAACTGCGCTTGAGGGTGAAGCGCTGAAAGAAGCGGTCAAAGATGCACACTTCATTGGTATTCGTTCACGTACGCAATTAACTGAAGAAATCTTTGAAGCTGCGAACAAGCTGATCGCGGTTGGCTGTTTCTGTATCGGAACCAACCAAGTCGATTTAAATGCAGCCATGGTACGTGGTATTCCAGTATTTAACGCACCATATTCAAATACCCGTTCTGTTGCGGAACTGGTCCTTGCTGAACTGATTCTGCTGCTTCGTGGCGTACCAGCCAAATCGGCATCATGTCACCGCGGTGGCTGGGAAAAATCTGCAGCGGGTTCTTTTGAAACACGCGGTAAGACTTTAGGTATTGTGGGTTACGGTTCAATTGGTTCGCAACTGTCTGTGCTTGCTGAAAGCCTGGGTATGCATGTGATCTATTATGATGCAGTGACCAAACTGCCAATGGGTAATGCGCGCCAGGTCGGTTCTTTGGCTGAATTGCTGGCCAATGCAGACGTGGTATCGCTACACGTGCCAGACGTTCCATCAACCCGTAACTTTATGGGCAAAGAACAGTTTGCACAAATGAAAGAAGGCGCGATCTTCCTGAATGCGGCACGTGGTACCTGTGTCATTATTGAAGATCTGGCAGATGCAATTAAATCAGGTCATCTGGCTGGTGCTGCGGTTGACGTATTCCCGAAAGAGCCGAAAGCCAATGGTGAAGAATTCGTTTCTCCACTGCGCGGTCTGGACAATGTGATCCTGACTCCACACGTGGGCGGTTCAACCATGGAAGCGCAAGCCAACATTGGTCTGGAAGTGGCTGAGAAATTTGTGGCTTATTCTGACAAGGGTATGACTCTGTCTGCAGTGAACTTCCCTGAAATTGCCTTGCCATTAACTGAAGGTAAACACCGTTTACTGCACATTCATAAAAACATTCCAGGCGTATTGTCTAAAATCAACAACCTGTTTGCTGAACAAGGCATCAATATTTCGGGTCAATCTTTAATGACCAAAGGTGATGTCGGTTATCTGGTGATGGATGTGGATGCAACTGCATCTCAAGAAGCACTGGATATGCTGCATGATGTTGAAGGCACCATCCGTGTACGTGTTCTGTTCTAATTTCAATTAGACAGTAACACCCAAAACCACAGCCCTTGCGCTGTGGTTTTTTATTTCCCGCTTCTAAAACAATACGCAATCCTTATTTCATGTTCTTTTGAAATCGTGAATGAGCCTTGTTTTATCTGCTGGCCACTTACGCAGCCACGACATGGAAGCGTCATCTGTTCATGCTATGCTAGCGGCTATTGATCTGTTGATGATCGCCCTACTCTCCCAACCAGCCCATTCCAGTTATGTCGATACTTCAAAATGCGCCGCATCTCCGCGCTGTGCTGTTGTTGCTGATTGCCATGCTCAGCCTGCAAAGCAGCGGCTCGATGGCCAAACTGCTGTTTGATCAGTTTCCGATTCTGACCGTTTCTGCCATGCGGCTGCTGCTGAGCGCGCTGGTGCTGATGCTGATTTTTCAGCTCTGGAACATTCAGCCCAAAGCCATACGCTGGCCAGCGATTTTCAGCTACGGCGCAGCACTGGCCGGCATGAACATGCTGTTTTATCTGGCGATTGACCGCCTGCCGCTGGGGATTGCGGTATCGTTTGAGTTTATCGGGCCATTAAGCGTGGCGCTGTTTTATGCCCGGCGTAAATTCGACTTTATTTGGGTCGGCCTCGCCATTGTTGGGCTGGTGCTGTTGTTTCCTTTTGATCAGACCGCGCAGCCGCTCGATGGTCTGGGCGTGTTGTTTGCCTTAGGCGCCGGTGCCTGCTGGGCCTTATATATTGTGGCCGGACAGAAACCATCGGGTGTATCCGGGAATCATACGGTCTGTCTGGGTATGCTAGTCGGTACCCTGATTTTATTACCCATTGCCTTATGGGATGGTCTGCCTGTTAGCGTATTTGAACCAGGCAATTTCATCTATTTTATTGCCTTGGCAGTTCTGGCCAGCGCCTTGCCCTTTAGTCTGGAAATGATTGCACTTCGCAACCTGACTGCACTCAGTTTCGGTACACTGATGAGCATGGAACCGGCCATTGCCGCGCTCTCCGGTTTTGTCTTTTTGGGCGAACAGTTGCTCTGGAATCAATGGCTGGCCTTAAGCACCATTATTGCCGCCTCCATTGGTTGTACCTATACCGTGCAGCAGCGCAAACAGTAGTCCAGTTAAACGGTGTGGATCTGGCCAGACTGAGCTTCCTGCTGTGTAATGCTGGAATTTATTTTGACCGGCTACTCATCAAAATTTAAGCAAATTGCTATAATCAGCAGCATCTCCCCAATATGCTGACACCTTCCGGTGTTGGTGGTGCGCTTATGCAAAATGCTCAACTGCTGTCGGTACTGTTCATGGTGCTGTCCATGACTTCGTACCAGATTAGTGCCTCCTTTGCCAAACAACTGTTTGAGGTGCTCGATCCGCTTACCGTGACCATTTTACGGTTGTGCTTTGCCGCCATTATTATCTGCCTGATGTTCCGTTCCTGGAAGATTATTTCCCGGCTGTCCTTTTTAAAATGGCGTGATCTGCTCTGCTATAGCGCGGCCCTGTGTCTGATGAATGTGCTGTTCTATATGTCGCTGGGCAAATTGCCGCAAGGGATTGCGGTTGGTCTGGAATTTATTGGCCCACTGGGACTGGCCCTGCTCTCGATTAAACAGCGTAGTGATTATATCTGGGTGCTTTTAGCCATTTTGGGAATTGCGCTGATGGTGCCCTGGGGACAGGCCAACAGTGACAATTTCTCAGTCTTTGGTGCCCTCTGTGCGCTGGGTGCCGGCTTTTGCTGGGCCCTCTACATTTATTTCGGGCAGCGCGTGGTACAGCAGAATATTGGCATGCATGCCCTCACCATTGCCATTAGTCTGGCTGCGCTGACCCTGTTACCCATTGGTCTGTATCACAATGCCGCGGCCCTAGTCGATACCCAATACTGGGGCAAAGCCATCGCCATTGCCATTTTGGCCACCGCCATTCCGTATGCACTGGACCTGAAAGCCTTACAGCATTTAAGCAAGCTCAGTTATGGCACCCTGTCCAGTTTATCGCCAGCACTGGCCGCGCTAACCGGTCTGATGTTACTCGGTGAACAGATCAGCCTGTTGCAATGGGTCGCTTTATTCTGCGTGATGCTGGCCTCCGTGGGCGTGACTCTAAGAGCCAGCCGTAAGAAAGCTGTCAGCCCTTAAGCAAAAAGAGAGATCAAACAAGATGAATAAAAAGATGGCCAAGAGAGCCATCTTTTTTAAGTCCTGAATTTAGACCAGACTGTCTTTTTGAATGGCTTTATATTTGCCGTATTCATTTAAATACTGTTTGGCCAGCTCGGTTTTCTGGCGTTCTTCCAAAATTTTCCCGGCCTGCTGGAAAAAGCCATGTTCTTCTTCCTGCAAATGATGATGCACTTTTTCAGACAGCTGCTTGGCAATCGCCAGCCAGCCCGGATTGCTAAATTCGGTTTCGGTCAGTTTTTCCAGCAGCTCATCCATTTCATGATGTTCTGCCAGCGCATGCCGGGTAATATTCAGCCCGGAATCGGTCATCATTAGTGGAATATAAAAATAACGGTCTTCGGCCACGGCATGGGCGAATAATTCATTTTTCAGTTGATCAAACAGCTCGCGGCGTTCTGGTGTATCCCCCGAGGTCTGGATTAAACGCTCGGCCAGATCACGCTGTATTTCATGGCTTTCACGTAGTGCTTCAAAAATATTCATGTTGTTATTACCCTTTCAAATGCCAAAATTTAAACACCCGACAACGGGTTGCATCATTATTGTTAAGCAGACAGGTCAGGCTAAGCATTCACTATACGCCAAGCCCGTGCGACGGTTCCTGCAGCAATTTGTATGGGAAATTTTAATAATGAGAATGATTTACAACCAGAACATCTGATAGGCCATGCGCACAATCAGCACACTGACCAGGACCAGAAATACAATCCGAATAAAGCCGCTGCCATATTTAAAGGCCAGACGCACCCCGACCAGAGAACCGGTAATATTGGCCAGCGCCATCATCGCTCCAACCATAAACAGCACATGCCCCGTGGGAATAAAGAAACTCAGCGCTGCCAGATTGGTCATAAAATTGGCAATTTTCGACAAGGCTGAGGCATGTAAAAAATCGACCTGTAAATAGCGGATAAAATAGAAAATAAAAAAGCTGCCCGTACCCGGGCCAAAAATACCGTCATAAAAGCCAATCAGCACACTGCCCAACGCCGCCAGGAGCAACATTTTGCGGTTTAAAGTCTGCTGGACATGCAGCTGGCCAAACTGCTTTTTCATGAAGGTGTAGATGGCAATCACGATCAGCATCAGCAGCACAAAGGGCCGCAAAATATCGGTCGGAATCATCGACACGCAGGCCGCACCGACGAAAGAGCTGAGAAAGGCACACAGCCCGATCACCCCCAGCAATTTCCAGGGCAGCTGCACTTTGCGTAAAAAAGAAAAGGCCGCCGAAGCCGTCCCACAAATGGAGGCCAGTTTGTTGGTGCCAAACACCGTGGCCGGTGCCAGTTGCGGCATCGCGCCCATAATCGCCGGAATCTGGATCAGGCCGCCACCACCAACCGCGGCATCAATTGCACCGGCACAGAAGGCAAAAATCACGAGGCTGATGACGATTTCAATATCCATATCGGGGCAATCCTGTGGCCTCAGTGCAGATGAAAATTAGAGATTCAGGACCCGTTTTGGCACCAGACGTTTTTTATCGGTAATTTCCGCCAGCCCTAAACATTTCTCGCCCTCAAATACCAATACCTGAGTTGCCGCCGTATGGTCAATATTACTTTCCATGCCGCGACAAAAATATTCGGCCCGACCTTCTGGCACCTGTACCTGCGGGAAATGCTCAATTGGTGCATAAACCGGCAGCAACAGCACTTCACGCTCGGCTTCGCTCAGGCTTTCCAGATAATCCAGGGTGTAGCTTGGGATCAGATCAAAATGCCCGGTCTGAATGCGGTGCAAATAGGTCAGATGCCCATAGCTGCCGAGTGCCTTGGCAATATCTTCACCGAGTACACGAATATAGGTGCCTTTGGAACAAGTCACATCCAGGGTAATGCTATCGTCGGTAAACCCTAACAGCTCCAGCGCATAAATACTGATGGGACGCGCATCCCGTTCAATTTCAATGCCTTTACGGGCCAACTCATATAAGGGACGGCCTTCTTTTTTTAGCGCTGAATACATCGGCGGTACCTGCTGAATATCACCAGTAAATTGCGCCAGGACGGTTAAAATGTTTTCTTCAGTCAATGCCGGTACCGCAGCCTCTAACAGCACTTCACCTTCAACATCACCGGTGGTGGTGCTATGTCCTAGCTGAATGGTGGTCTGGTAACGCTTGGTCGAATCCAAAAGAAAATGTGAAAACTTGGTCGCCTCGCCCAGACAGATTGGCAATAAACCAGAGGCCAATGGATCTAAAGCACCGGTATGTCCGGCTTTTTGCGCACGATACAGCCAGCGCACCTTTTGCAGTGCAGCATTGGAGCTGATACCCAAGGGTTTATTCAATAAAAATACGCCATGCACAGGACGACGCTGAATTTTAGGAGAAGATGCTTTCATGGCAAAAATCGGACAATTCTAAACTGCGCCATGGTAGCAATCTGAGCACAAGCTTTACAACTTTTCTATAAAACAATGTCATTTTTATCAAATGGAGCGTAAACCTCTGTCTTTCAGGTCAGAGATATAAGCGACACGACATGAAATGTCGTTTAATTGCTAAAAAACAATATTTAAAGTCTGATATGAGCTAATATAAGCCCATGAAAACACTTAAATTACGCATAAAAAACAGTCACACAAAGGTGCTAGACCAATTGGCATCTGAAGTTAATTTTGTCTGGAACTATGTCAATGATTTGTGTTTCAAACACCTACAGCGCAAACAACAATTCTTTTCAGCATACGATATTGCTAAATACACGAAAGGCGCATCAAAGGAATGTAATCTTCATAGCCAAACCATTCAGGCTGTAACAGAAGAATTGGTCACTCGCAGAAAACAGTTCAAAAAATCAAAATTGACATGGCGTGTCAGTAATAAGAAATCAGCAAGAAGATCACTAGGTTGGATACCCTTTAAAAAGGTCACTATTAAATATGCCGATGGATACGTTCAGTATGGCAAGCATCAATTCAAGCTATGGGATAGTTACGGACTATCGAAATACAGCATTAAAACAGGCTCATTTGTAGAGGATAGTCGTGGACGTTGGTATGTCTGCTTAGTGGTTGATTCACCCAAACAAGACAAACCTACCGCCACAAAAGCCGTGGGCATTGATCTAGGCTTAAAAGATATTGCTACTTGTTCAGATGGTACGATCATTTCCAATCCCAAGTTCTACCATCAATATGAACAGAAATTAGGGATTGCTCAGAGAGCGAGAAATAAAAAGCGTGTCCGTGCATTACACGCCAAGATTGCAAACTGTCGTAAAGACCATTTGCACAAGGCTAGCACCCAGCTGGTGAAAGACAATGCACTGATTGTCGTTGGTGATCTAAGTGCGAACAAACTTGTAAAAACTAAAATGGCGAAATCTGTTTTAGATACAGGATTTTCAGCGCTCAAAACCATGCTCAAGTATAAATGCGAGAACGCAGGGGTCATGTTTGAGGAAGTCAACGAGAGATTCACAACCCAAACCTGTTCGAGCTGCGGTACAATCACCGCAAGCAGTCCGAAAGATACCGTCTTGGCTGTCAACCTAATTTAGTAATTATTTACCTTATATTTGATAAGCAGTTTGATGTTTTAATACACCATAGCATAGGTGTACTAACTTACGCATTGCAGCACTAACAATCAGCATTTTAGGCTTTCCTTTTTCACGTAGTCGCTGATACAGTGCCTTAATATGGGGATTATATTGAAGTGCAACTATAGATGACATAAATAGGCTAGAGCGTATTTTACTATCACCTGCTTTTGATAAACGACTTCGTTTATTGACCGAACTGCCAGATTGGAAATGTATAGGAACTAGACCAACATAAGCTGCGACCTGACTTGCTTTTTCAAAGTGATGAGAGCGTAATAACCCTAGCATGAGCAATCCAGTTTTCCTTCCTACTGCTGGAATAGTAGTTAGTAAAGCAAGATCATTTTTTAGCTCTGAATCACCATTTACATGACTAGAGATCGTTTCATCCAATCTAATAATCTCTTGTTCAAGTTGTTGAATACGAATATTAATTGAGAGTAATACTTGTGGAAATGTTTGAGTAGATTGAGCCTTTTCTAAACGATTCTTTTCACGTTGCAAGTCTTCTTCAAGAACTGCATATCTATTTATTAAAGCCTTTAATATTCTTACATTTTCTTTCTCAGGTTGCCATGTTGCTAACTTAACAGTATTTGCATAATAGACGAGAGCTTCGCTATCTGCTTTATCTGTTTTATTTAGCATTGATAATCCTTTTGCAAACGCTCGAACTCTTGCAGGATTAGCGATACATATTGTTAATTCCATATCATATAAAAAATGAGCTAGATTCTCATGATATACCGATGTAGCTTCCATTACAGCCCGAGTATCTGATAAATTAACATCTAGTTCGGTTAACCACTTTACGAGTTTAACAAAACCAGATTGTGCATTATCAAACCTTTTGGTTTTTCTCTTTCCAGTTAGAGCAGAAGGAAAAATACAACAATCAATTTTGGCTTTACTGACATCAATACCCAATGTAATCATGTGTACCTCTACAATCCATTAGTGTTTTAATTACTCACTAATCACGATCTAACCTTGTGAATACAGCATCAAAGTGCTTAGTTACCGTTCAGAGTTGAAAGGAGTAATTAGGGGAAAATTGTAGACTTACTCTTTCGGACAAACTTAGAAGTTTTAGGTAGAACACAAGCTCTACAATTTTCATATAGTGATAGCTAATCACTATACAAACTAAGATACAAGGTAGAGCAGATTTGCGAATAAGAGTATGGGAATGTGAATGCGGAAGTGTAAATCAACGCGATTTAAACTCCGCCAAGAACATACTTGCGCTTGGGCATAAGCGTCTAGCAGTAGGAATTACCCTCCTTTCAGGTGGGTGAGGATGTCAAGGCATATTGAGGCCGAACTGAAAACCTAAAATAAATACAATGGAAAAACAGGTGCATAGGAATGCAAAAACATAAATTATGGCTCTGGTTGGGCCTGATTACCGTGGCAGTGATGGGCATTATTTACTGGTTAATTCCCCATTCACCACCATCCCCCGGTCATGCACAGGCCGCCACAGCGCGTACATCTGCAACCTCGTCTCTACCCGTGAGCAGTCCAAACAGCTCTGCAACCCTGTCCTTTTTAAGTCCCAGTCAGCAGGACACTGAAATTAACTGCCAGTTACAGCTCGACTCGGGCAACCGGTTGATGGTCAATGAACAGACCCGCAACTGTTTTGAATATTTTATTACCCAATATGGCGAGAAAACCCTGGAGCAGATTCGTCAGGATTTTCAGCGTTATATCGCCCAGACTCATCAGGAACCGGCCTTGGGACAAATTCTGGATTTATGGCAGCGCTATCTGGATTATCGGGAGCGTTTGGGGGAATTGCAGCCGCCGCAACTGGATCCGGACAGTCCGCAATATTACCGCAGCATTTTTACTAGCATGAAAAACCTGCGTCAGCAGTTTTTCTCGGCCTATGAAATTGAGGGTCTGTTTGGGGTGGAAGATGTTTATCATGACTATACCCTGGAGCGCCTGAGTGTGATGGACAATAAACAGCTATCCGAAGCAGAAAAAGCCCAGAAGTTAAAAGCCCTGTTTGAGCAGCTGCCGGAAGACTGGCAGGCCAATCTGGAACAGCTCAACAAGCTGGAAGATTTAAGAGCACTGACCGCAGAAATTAAAGCCCGTGGTGGCTCCAGTGCAGAACTGCGCCAGATGCGCCTGAATCTGGTCGGGCCTGAAGCCACGCAGCGTCTGGAACAGCTGGATGTCGAGCGCAGCCACTGGAAAACCCGTGTCACCCAATATTTAAATCAACGCGATCAGATTCTCAGTGCTGGCCTGAATGATGCCGCCAAACAGCAGGCGGTCGCAGAATTACGTCAGCAGTATTTTAACAATCCGCAAGAACAGCTGCGGCTGGATACCTTTGAATCGGTGCACGATCAGGGCGGTAAACTGCCGTTTGCCGAATAACATCCTCTAAAGATGACTCATCCATCATTGCGGTGGATGGGTCTAGGTTTAACGTTCTGTTAAGCACCACCCCCTCATTTTTTATCAATATCTCTGCCATTTCACGTGCACTTCATCGACCAATTATCGGCAACTACAAAAAATAACTGAATGGCTAATGACGATTTCAAAAAAACTGTTTATTTATGCTAAACAATGGATTTTAAAATTACTAAGTTCTTATAAAAACAGTAGTTTTTGATAAATTTTGGCCTGAAATGACATATTTGCAGGCAGGTTGCCGGAATGAGTAGTCATCATTCCATATAAATCGAAGACATCATCACATTTTTATGCACACAACCACAAAGGAGGAATTTTTGACAGGTGGTACTGCATCAATAAAACAAAAAAATGAAATGAAGGATCAGTTATGCATCATTTAAAACAAAAAACCACATGGGGTTCAGCCCTGTTACTTGCTACGGCCCTGTTTGGCTTAAGCACACCCGTACAGGCCGAACCGGGCGTCTTGCAGGTTCAGGAACGCGCCATCAGCCATTATGCTCAAACCCGATATCCAATTGTCATGACCCACGGCTGGCTTGGCTGGTCGCGAATTGGCAATGAAACTTTCAATATGGATTACTGGTACCAGATTCTGCCCGATCTGGCGCGTCACGGCGCCACCGTGTTTGCCGCGCAGCTGTCTCCGGCACATCAGACTGAATTTCGCGGTGAACAGCTGATTCACCAGGTGGAAGATGTGCTGGCCATTACGGGCAAAAATAAGGTCAATCTGATTGGTCACTCGCATGGCGGCCCGACTGTACGTTATGTGGCGGCGGTCAAACCTGAATATGTGGCCTCGGTCACCGGTATTGGTGGCACGTTCCGCGGCTCCAAAGTGGCCGATGACATTCAGAACAGTACTGCGCTACGCACCGTCTTTAATCTGGTCGGTGATTATATGATTGCCCCGCTGATCAGTTATGCCCAGTTACAGCCGGATATGCCCATCAACTTTGATGCCTCGATGAAATCCCTGACCGAAACCGGTTCTGCGGACTTTAACCGCCGTTTTCCGACCACGGCACTGGCAGCGAACTGTGATCAGGCCGGCGCTGAAGTTGATCGTGGCATCCGCTACTACTCCTGGACCGGTACTGCACAAGCCACCAATCTGCTGGATATTGACACCATCCTGATGCAACTCGGGCCGCTGTCGTATGGCAACAGGGACAATGATGGCATGGTGGCACGTTGCAGCTCGCATATTGGCAAGGTAATTCGTGACAACTACAACCTGAATCATACCGATCTGGCCAATATGATGTTCGGACTGACCGGCCGCTTTGCCCCGGATCCGGTGGCACTGTTCCGTCAGCATGCCAATCGCCTGAAACAGCAGCAGCTCTAGACTTTTAAATTGCCTTGGTGACAAGGCTGAACACCGTACAGATCGTAAGCGGTCTGTACTCACAAGAACAAGACTGAGGATTTAACAATGAAATATGGATATCTCATCGCCGGTCTGGCCGCTACCGTATTGAGCGGCACCACACAGCTTCACGCCTCAAACAGCACCCAGGTCAAAGCACCTTTTGTTAGCTCGCAGTATGCCAAAACCAAATATCCGATTGTATTTAGTCATGGTATGAGTGGCTTTATTACCCTGGGGACCGACAATTTTGGCCTGGATTACTGGTATCAGATTCTGCCAGATCTGGCGCGCCACGGCAGTAATGTCTGGGCCACCCGGGTATCGCCATTTAACTCCAGTGAGGTCCGTGGCGAGCAGCTGGCACAGCAAGTCGAGGAAATTCTCGCTGTGACCGGTGCCGGCAAAGTCAACCTGATTGGCCATTCGCATGGCGGGCCTACCATTCGTTATGTGGCAGGGGTAATGCCAGACCAGGTGGCATCTTTAACTGCGGTGGGTGCACCAAATAAAGGCTCGCCAGTGGCCGACCTGATTTTAAAAGCAGAAGGCACACCGGTTGAAGGACCATTAGTCGGTGCAATCAATCTGGTGTCCAAAGCCATTACCTGGGCACAAGGTTTGGACCCGAACAGCTTCCCGCATGATTCTCTGGCTGGCGGCGGCAGCCTGACCCTGGCCGGCTCGGCCAAGTTTAACCAGAAATTCCCGCTGGGGATGCCAACCACAGCCTGCGGTGAAGGTGCCTATAAACAGAATGGGGTTGTGAATTATTCCTTTACCGGTATTGGTACAGTCACCAATATTCTGGACCCGGACTCTGCCCTGAAAATCACCAGCTTGCTGATTGATGGCGGCAAAGAAAATGACGGTCTGGTCTCTCGCTGTAGTGCCAAGTTTGGGAAAACCATCCGCGATGACTATAACTGGAACCATTTAGATGAAGTCAATCAGTTTCTGGGTCTGAAAGCCGTATTCGCCCCCGATCCGGTCAGTGTCTACCGTCAACATGTCAACCGTTTAAAACAGCAAGGCTTGTAAACTTAAGGATGATCTGCCCTGCTCTTTTGAGCAGGGTTTTTATTTTTGATGATGAAGAAAAATGGAACTTTATGAAAATAAAAATTTTAAGCCCGTAACGGCGGCAATGCCTGGGCAGCACGGATGTCGCCGTTTAACTCCAGTGATGAAGTCCGTGGTGAACAATATCTGGCCCAGCTCCAGGAGGTGATGGCCATCAGCGGAGCGAAAAAAGTCAACCTGATTAGCCATAGTCATGGGGCACATGCAGTGCGTTATGCCGCAGGTGTAATTCCTAACCAGGTGGCCTCGGTGCTGACTGTCGGTGGTGCCAATCAGGGTGTACCGTGGTGGCCTCCGATGTAATGAAATTTGCGGATCAAACAGGAAGCTCTGACCTGTTAAATGTACTAATCAGCAGTTTTGGCAAAGTGATCATGTGGGCACAAAGCCTGGACGGCAATGCATTTCCGCATAATGCCTTTGCTGCAGGTCATAGCACCTCGATTGAAGGAACCGCGGAATTTAATCAGCGTTTTCAGCTGGGCTTATCTTTAACGCCCTGTGGTGAAGGCAAATATCAGGATCAGGGTATTGCTTTATATTCAATGACCGGAAATACACAAGTCACCAATCCACTGGATGTTGGTGATGCTGCTATGAAAGCCCTTGATTTGATCTCGGTCTATAAAGGCGGTGCCAATGATGGCATTGTCTCGGTCTGTAGCGCTAAATTTGGTAAAACTATTCGGGATGACTTTCCATGGAATCATCTCGATGAAGTGAATTTACTGTTTGGTTTAAAAGGTACTTTTGCTCCAGACCCTGTTGCGGTCTATCGCCAGCATGCCAACCGGCTCAAACTGCAAGGTCTCTAAACCCGTTTTTAGCTATAAAAAAATGCGCCACAAGGCGCATTTTTTTCAACGAGATAAAACTGATTAAGCTTCAGTTTTACGCGCTGGTAATTTCTCACGAATACGTGCAGCTTTACCAGACAATTCGCGTAGGTAGTAAAGTTTAGCACGACGAACGTCACCACGACGTTTCACTTCGATTTTCGCAACGATTGGAGAGTGAGTTTGGAAAACACGCTCAACACCAACACCGCTAGAAATTTTACGTACTGTGAACGCAGAGTTCAAACCACGGTTTTTCTTCGCAATTACAACACCTTCAAATGCTTGAAGACGTTCACGATCACCTTCTTTTACTTTTACTTGAACAACTACTGTATCACCTGGTGCAAAAGCTGGGATGTCTTGTTTTAGCTGAGCATTTTCAACAGCTTGAACTAAAGGATGCTTACCACTCATGGGGTATCTCCAATATGTGTGGGTCAGAAGAGGTCTGAGATCCACTGGGGCTAGAGGCTAAAGCGCATAGACCCGATTAACTTTCCCTTTATGCTTGACCGCTTCAAGACATAAAGAGCCTATTTAAATACTCAGTCTAAAGACCAAGCTTTTCATTGCGCCCGAAGCATAAATTAAGATTTATGTTCTGGCAAATCTTTTAGCCATTTTTTCTGCTGTTTGGTCAGTTCCACCTGTTCAACCAGTTCAGGCCGACGCTCAAGTGTACGCTGATAACGCTGCAAAAAACGCCATTTTTCAATATTTGCATGATGACCTGATTTCAGTACCTCAGGCACATCCAAACCTTCAAAATGGTCAGGCTTTGTGTATTGTGGGCAGTCTAACAGACCATCCACAAATGAATCTTGTACATGGGATTGTTCATCAGACATGGCACCCGGAAGTCTCCGGATAATACTGTCCAATAACACCATCGCAGGCAGTTCACCGCCCGATAACACGTAATCCCCAATCGACCATTCCTGATCGACATATTTCTGGATTAAACGTTCATCGACACCTTCATAACGGCCACACAGCACAATTAATCCGTCATATTGGACAAATCCTTGTACAGCGGGTTCATTTAAGGTTTGACCTTGTGGTGACATATACACCACGGGTACGTTGACCGCACCTGCTTCATGAGCAAGTTCTTTGGCACGGCGGATTGCTTTTGCCAGTGGCTCAGCCATCATTACCATACCGGGACCACCACCAAATGGACGTTCATCCACCCGTTTGTAGTTACCCTCAGCATAATCGCGAGGATTGATACAATGAATTTGCATCAACTCACGTTGTGCTGCGCGCCCGCTAATACCGAAACGTGTAATCGCTTCAAACATTTCAGGAAAAAGCGTAATGACTGCAAAAAACATCGCAGACTCCCGTATTTCCAAAAATATTAGTAATCTACGCCCCAATTGACATAAATACGACCTGTTTCGAGATCAACGCGTTGTACCACATCTTTATGCCATGGAATCATACGCTCTTCGCCATCGATACTGTCGGCAGTTGCGCGAACCACCATCACATCGTTAGCACCTGTTTCAAACAGTTCGTGGATTTGACCGAGATTGACTTCCTGTTCCTCATCATCCAGACCTAACACGGTTAGACCTTTTAAATCAGACCAGTAATACTCATCCACGCCCGCTTGAGGCAGTTGCGATTTTGAAATCCAGATATTTGCGCCAACCAGACCGTCTGCTGCAGTGCGATCGCTCACACCTTTTAAGCTGACAACCAGGCCTTTGCCATGTGGTTTCCAACGTTTTACATCGACAGTTTGCCAACCTGCTTTGGTCTCAATGTACCAAGGCAGGTAGTCAAACATGTTGCTCATAGGTTCTGTATTGGAATAGACCCAGAGCCACCCATTTAATCCATATGCTGAACGTAGCTGTCCAATCTGAATACGATCTTCGGGTACATTCTGTGTTGGTGTCATGGGCTACCTACTACTTAATTCTTTAAAATTATGCAGCAGCTGCAGCTTTCTTCGCTTGAGCAGCTAAAGAAGCAACACGTTCAGAAGGTTGAGCACCTTGTGCTACCCAGTGAGCAAAACGGTCAGCATCTAAACGAAGTTTTTCTGCTTTACCTTGCGCTGTAGGGTTGAAGAAACCGATACGTTCGATGAAACGACCGTCACGTGGATTGCGGCTATCAGTTACAACGATTTGATAGAATGGACGCTTTTTAGCACCACCGCGAGTAAGACGAATAACTACCATGATACAACCTTATAGTTTTTACGGATTATCCCTGTACCGACCATCGATACATTTCAAACCCCTTTCATAGAGGGCAGTATTTTACGCGAAGTTTGCCCTGAATGAAAGATCAAAAAGTGTTTATCCGCAGTTTTGAATTTATTTATCGGACCAGGTAGAGTTTGGCGACAAGTCACAACGCGCTTCGCCTTTTGCCCAATATTTCTCTGATTGATTGTTTAAACAAATCCAACCATTGCCCGCTTGTAACGTACCTGCCTTAGGTTGAGCAATTAGAGTCCAACGGGTTGCATTGGTTAGTGCAGCATCAAAGCTTAAATCATATAATGCAGTGCCTTGTTTGGGAGTTACTGTTGATCCATATATTTGTGCAATCGTTGCCCCCGAAAAAGAACCATTCATTCCTTTATAGGCATTCATTCTTTCAGCAATGAACATCATCTCTGATTGTGCTTCTGCCCGATTTACTTTAATTTTATATTGCTGATAAGAGGGATAAGCAATAGCAGCTAAAATTGCAATAATCGCAATGACAATCATAAGTTCTATAAGTGTAAACCCTTGTCTTACCATGATTCGCTTCCCTCATTTACCTCACCACAAGAAGTATAAGTCACTTTGGTATAGTCTTCTTTGTTCATACACTTGGTGCCTAAACTGTTTAACAAAAGACTATAATTTTTTTGATCTAGACTTTCTGCTTTAATAGCCCAATTACTTCCAATAGCAAACATATCAGCCTGCGCTGACCGATCAAAATCAATCTTTTTATTCAATAAATCTGCTTTGACCTCTAAATCTTTTGCCGTATCGGTAATATTTCCATCTTCATCCTTTGCAAACTCACGTACAGAATAAAACCCAATAATACTCAATCTATATTTAGGGTTATCCGAATGAATAGGAAGTAAAACTTGCTGTTTGGCGGTATCAAAGTTTGAACTTAACGTGCCTGTTTTATCTTTATATAAATAACTCGCCTCAAACCCTTTATAACTAAAGTTCTTAGCTTTATGTCGTTCCAGTTGCTCAGCAAGTTTTTGCATTTCCTGTTGTGCTTGAGCAAGATGCGAACGTTGAATATAAACCTGATAACTTGGCATCGCAATTGCAGCAAGTAATGCCACAATCACTACGACCACCATCAGTTCAATCAGAGTAAAACCTGTTTGGGGCTTAGACTGTGAAAAAATAAATTTCATTTTTTCACTCCTTTACCGAATATCGTTCATACCAACGATGCGGAATAAATTTTAATGGTCCGCCAGCCGGAATAAAACGTTTACCTGGTTCAGCACAATCTTCTCCCTCACATTTTACATTTTCTGGATCATTATCAGGAATTACAATCCCTCTACCTCCTGTAGGCTCTGACATTGGACCGACGTTTAAGCTCACAATTCCTGAACCCAAATTGTATTTATAATTTGCCAGCTCGGGACAAACACCTGTAGGTAAACAGAGACGCTGGGTAAAACTTTGTCCTTTGACACCCGCCCCACAAGCTGAAGTCGTACCAGGTTCTGCTGCATCAAACATAGTAACGTAGAGGTTTCCTTCCATTGCAACCAGTGGGGTAAGACCTTTTATCACACCCGCACCTTCTATTTTAGCTGCACCAGTAGTACTTTCAAATTTATGCTCAAATTTATAATACCACCCTCCCCAACCACTGGTCGGGCTAATGGCTGCACCACGATTCGTCGTTGCAGTTTTACTATTTACCAAGACAGATAAAGGCATTAACTTATCTAGACTTATACCTTCACCCGCTGCTGCTATAGTTTTATCCGCTCGTGATGAAGCTGGATAATATGTACCCGTCGGATGGATATCATATTCATACAAAGCATAAACACCATCGAACTCCAATCCTGAAGAACTAGTCGTTCCTGTAGTCGTCGGTGAATCGTTAGTGGCTAATAAAGGAGAGCTTTTATTTCCAGACAGGAAGGATGCTACGACAATATTCCCCCCTTCGGTTCCCCCTGCACTATGGTGAGCTGTAAAGACCGGCGGGTAGTAAAAGCGAGGACTTGTACCATTGGTTTTATGTAAATTTAAAATACGGGTAATTTGCGGTACAAACTCAAAAGAACCATCGCTTTGAGGTTGATGTAAGTCAACTCGAAACGCCTGTCCAGCCAAATCGCCAAAGTACAGGTGATCGACAACACCGTCATTGTTACGGTCAACGGTTTTAATTTCACTGACGACACTATATTGTAAGTCGTCGTGCTCGGTATGTTCTACACTACCACTCACTTCCGTTTTACTGGCATACCACAATAACTCGCCATTATCGGCATCGAACATATACACACCCGCACCGATTTCATTGTCTTGCTCATAATTATATTTTTCATAACCCGCATAACCTGTTCTTACACCATTCGCATCATACAGGCCATCACCATCATCACCGCCAGCATCATAGCCACCACCCACAAACATCACTAATTTACGCTCACCGTTCCAATTTACGTAATCAAGCTTCGGCTTAGACCAACTTTGGCCCATTTTAGCCAAAGCAGCATATTTTTTTGTGATCAAAACTGGGTTGCCATCTTCATCATAACCCAAACTTTTGACTGAACTTGATGCAGGATCAATATGGAATTTAATTTTAGGACTGCTGCTGGATGAATCATCTAAACCGGTTAAATCTAAAGCGTAATAACTGCGTCCTCCCATCCGCAGACCACCGTAAACCCACTGTTTACCTTGTAAATTTTCTTTTTCCCCTTCTAAACCGCCTGCAACATCGCGCACAACCCCATCAACGGTTAGAGTTCCATCATCTTTACTCACATAAACGGTATGGGCTGCCCACTCACCATCTACCCCATAATAAAGAGCATTTTTACCATTATCCCAGGTACCCGCACCCGACTTAAATAATTCATATTGTTTTTCTGCCATCTCTTTAGGTAAGAAGCTAAATTTCTCTACCCCGGTTTTAGCATCGACTACATGCAGTAAACCTTGCGTTGTTCCAAAGAGCACATAATCTTTACGGTCTGTAGTATCGACATAGACATTACCTGATGTTGCATCTTTCACAGCAACGGCTTTACCACTTTGGGTAAGTAACACAGGCAATGAGTGTAAAATACTGCCCATTTGTCTTAAGTTTGCTGTTGCGCCTTCCAAGTTTTCACTTGCTGAAGCGATGTTATAACCTAACAAGCCCATTAAACCTTTAATGCGTTCTGGGTTGTCTGTTTTGGTTTTTTCATCTGTGGTGTATTGATGGGTAATTCTTACTAGCTGTAAATTTTGAGAAACTTTTTCTGTACCAGAAGCAGCCTCATTAAAATCATAATCGGTTAACAGTTTACGTCCTGTAAATGTATCATCATTTTGCTGTGTACCCAGCGGAAGTTTAGATAATGCTCCCCATTTCGCAAAGGTCGCTGTTCCTGAAGGGTAACTGGTGCTATCCCCCCAAATATCTTTTAAATCCTGTAAAACACTTTTTTTCACCACTAGTGAAGCTGGACCACCACTTTCTGAAGCATAAACACTATTATTGACCACATAATATTTTTTTAAATTTCCAAACCAAAGTTGTTGATCATCCTCATCAGCAACTTTAGGTTCAAATTGAGGAAAATATGAAAATGCCTGAAGTGATTCTGGATTCAATGCATCAACAGGAATAGTAGAAGAACCTGTACTGATACTTGAAATTGAGCCACCAACCTCTCCAATAAATTCATTTAAGCTTTCAACAATTTGCTGAGATTCTTTCGCAGCAATAAATCCACCCTCGCCATAACCACGACCTTTGGTTCCCCAGTCATAGGCATTTTTTGCATCTCGATTCATATCATCATAATCACCATCAAATACTGAACCAAAGCCAACGACTGCCGTTAATACTTTTCGTTTATCTTCCGCTACGTTTAATGCATGTTTGATGACATCTTTATCATTAAGTGATTTTGAAAAAGCACCGATTTCACTCCAAAAAGCCCTAAAGCTTCCACTATTATTAGCACCACCGAATAAACTTGAACTATCACTATATGAACCGAGTCGTAAGGCTCTCCCCATTAATGTACTATTATTAGTTGCTGAAGGAGATTGAGGTTGTCCATCTGTTAAAAAGTAAATCCCTTGACCGCTACACTCTGCTGCTGTGGCAGATTTATCAAGAGGAGAAACATAGTTAGTTCCAGAAACTAAATTTGGATCTATAGCCTTTGAGATATTAATACCACTATAAGCACCACCACCTGTTGTGGTTCCCAATAAATACGCAGCAGCTTCTGCATACGCAGCAGAAGTAGGCGTCCCACCTGTCCCTTTAAAACTAGAACTTTTAATAAGATTAAGAACTTTAGTACGTTGTGCAGAGCCGATATCACCCCATTCTGCTGCGGGAATACGCATATATCCCCTTAAGTTATTTTCATCATTTGATACATAAGGGAAAGTTCCAATTCCGATTTTTACATCAGACTTAATTCCTTTTCCCGTGTCTTCATCATAAACAGGCATAGTTGCCAAAGTATACAAAGCATCTTTTAAACGACTGATTCGATCGTAGTATTTATCTTCATTCTTATAATAATACCTGTCACTCCCACTACTCGCTGATAGAAAGCCAGTAGTCGAAGGAGCTGAATATATTGACTTATTACACCCAGAGCTATCGCAAGTGTACCAAGAAGTACTAAACCATCCAGAACGCTCACGATATCTTGCATTTACGCAATAGCGTCTTGAATATCCCCCAGATGCTGTATCACTCACATAAATATGACTAGTCACGCCACTTGGCAAATCACAAGCACTAGCTCCGACACCATAATTATTTGCGCTTAAATCCATACTTCCCGATGTATCTAACATCATTACCACTACGCCAGAACCGGCATTCGAGTTTGGTTTAGTATAAATTTCAATATCACTGGCGTAACTGGTACTGCTTTGAGCAATAAGCAAGGTCATTGCACCTGCCAAAGTAGTTAACTTGAACTGATGTCCAAATTCTTTAGCTCGTGCCTTCACATCTAGCACATTAGCATGATGATTTTTTAAATTTTTCATATTCATCCCCTAAGAGGCTTTCAGTGAACGCAAACTGTATTCCATATCTTGAGTACTGTATGGAACATTATTTTCTGCTAAACAGTCGGTAACCGTATCATTCTCAACCAAAGGATCAACAAAACTGGTATGATTTTTCAAACAGTTATTCACTTGCTGAATACTCGCTGAGCTTAAATTTGGCAGCAAAGAAGTTGCGGTAATCACTACACGTTGAATACCTGTACTTTTGGAACTTTCTTTATCATCGCCTTCCATCATATGTTCCCAATCTCGATCCGTATCTGCCGCACGAACAGTGACTTGGGTCATTACAGCTTGTCGACCACTAATAAAATCACCACGTGTTGTTTGACAAAAACCATTTTGACCTAATTCGCTATTTACAATTTTGTTGTTCTGCCAATACACCGAACTCGCAATACGACTTCCAGAAAAGTTATTTAAAACACTTCCGCGTACACAAAATACCAATTCTTTACCTTTATTTTCAGGACGTAGTGCATAAGCCAGCATGCCATCACCAATACGCATCTGGGCAAATTGCAAAGCATCACTGGTTTTGTTTTCTAGAGTAAAAAATACTGAGTCACTATTTTGTACAAGAAGTGAATGAGCCTGCGCATTTGTTGAAATATTCAAAGAGGTAATACTGGAGCGAATTGCCCATGTACCCGCAATTGCAATCACAATCAGCATCACCAATACAACAATAAGTACTGAACCATTTTGGGAGTGTCTATGATTTACTTTTGGTAGATTCATTCTCAACTCCTTACTTCGCGATACCGAAACCATTACGTATCGCAATGGTTTGTGTAACTACATTTCGCATATACAACTTATTTTTGTCATGTGGAATTAATTTCGCCCCGGTATCCCCGGTATTTAAAACTTGATATTCTTTATCAGCATTAAATAAGTCATTATTTCCCACGGTATTATTAGAACGAACTAACAGCCCTACTTTGACTGCGACAATCTGCGGTTTCACGGCACCCGTAAGCTTTTTATAATCATCAATTGAAATTTGACCAAAACAATCTAACTGCCCATCTGCATCTGCAGCTGCCGAACAAGTGCTGTTCATTCCATCTCTGGCAACAACCAATTGCACACTTAAATGATCGACTCTAGGAATCATAATTTGGCCATCACCAGATAAATCAATTTCTGCAGGCTCATCCCCCATATAGCTAAAAGCTTTACACGCTAAAGCCAATGGTTTATTTGGGTCTCCCCTATTCGTGTCATTTCTTAAAAAATAGCGTTGTACCACATACGCATCTTTTACAATTTGGCGACCCTCACAATCAAACTGATTACCCATTGAATTTTTGTATTGAATAACCAATTGGTCACTTGCTTGCCCCACTAAATTAGAGCTATTTTCTACCTTGCCTTCAGATAAAGCGTTCTTTAACGTAATATCCAAGTTTGAAGTGGGATTACCACTATCATCATTTTTGAACTTTTGGGTGTAATTTCTAGCATCTAGTACAATCCCTCCATGTAAAACCTTGTCGTTGATCATTGGTTCAGCTGCATTTAAGTTTGCCAAACGTATTTCACGAACAAAGGCTTCCAATCCAAAAAGAGCATCATTTTGTAGGTCGGAGAGTGCCTGCTGAGTCGATACACCTCTTTGTCCTGTTAAAGCTAACTGAATCGCAATTGCACTAACAATCAGCCCTAGGCTAAGCGCAATCATAAGTTCTAAAAGAGTGAAGCCGCTTTGTTTGGAAAATGAAAAAAGCTTTTTATTCAAACTCATTTTTAAAAAGCCTCCATAACCAAGCATTTAGAATTCGCTACATATGCTCCAGTCGAAGTATCAATACAAGCATCTAAGTTACTGTCTATATTGGTATCACCCCAAGCGACATAAATACAGTTCAAACTACTACCAACACAATTATTGATTTTTACAGTATGGCCAACTTCAGCTGCTTTCTCAGTAATCTGACTAGAATCAACCTCTGCCATTTCTTCACTAGAACAATTCGGCAAATAACCTTGCTCACTTCCTACACAACCACTTTTTTCAGTTTTGGCATTGATTGCTACTTTATACTCAGGTAAGGCCAACCTATTTACCCTCATACGTTCAGCTAAATCACGCGCTATATTAATTGCAATGGTCCGATCTGTTGCCTCATTTGCTGCATCCATAGCTCTCAACTGCAAACCAACAAAGCCTAAAATACCAATAGCTAACAAAAGCAAGGCAACCAAGACCTCTATTAAACCAACCCCTTTTTGCGTATTCATGTTATTCATGAGCACACCCCTGATTCGATTTTTTCTACAGTGCCATTCATTGAAAGTGTAATCGTTCGACTTTGATTTATTTTTGAATTACATAACTCAAATTTAAGCGGTAATAAAACTTCCACTGTTGGAGGATTAGTAGGCGGTGTAGTGGTTAGATCTGTGGTTTGATGTTCATCATAATTTTCATTATCAATTGTTTTTGTTCTCTGCCGCGGAATACCTACTGAACTATAAGTAACATCAGAAAAGTCAACATCATTGGCATTCGAGTTCAGAGCCACATCGTCATATTTGGGTATCCAGTAACGAACTTCTGCTGTGTTTGTTCCACTTTCAAATTTTACTGTCACATTCTTTCTTAAAGTCGTAGCTTGTGCTCGGGCATCACTCAACACCAAAGACAGCTCACGAATTGAGGTATCTAAATGTCGTTTTGCAATCAAATCTCCAAAAGAAGGCGCTGCCATCATCGCCACAATCGCCAGCACCGCAATCGTGACCATCAATTCAATTAAGGTAAACCCCTGACTTTTTCGCATGCTCTCCCCCTCGGCAAAAATGTTGGCCCAGTTAAAATCATACTTATTAAAGTTACAAAAACTACACAGAACAGATAAAAGGCACAAAAAAGCAGATGACTGTCATATCACAATCATCTGCTTATTTTTAAGAGAAAAATTAGACTGTTATCTATTTCTCAGTTTAAGCCTGAGTTACAGAAATACGTAACTCTTTCGGTAAACTAAAGGTAATGTTCTCTTCACGACCGGCAAGCTCGGCAGGGGCGGTTGCCCCCCAGTCCTGCAAGCGCTGAATCACCTGTTTAATTAAAATTTCCGGAGCAGACGCGCCAGCAGTGACACCAATTTTCGTTTCAGGATTAAACCAAGCCTGATCCAGCTGATCGGCATTATCGACCAGATACGCCTGTTTACCCATGCGTTCGGCCAGTTCACGTAAACGGTTCGAATTCGACGAGTTTGGTGACCCGACCACCAGCACCACATCGCATTGGCTGGCTAAATCACGCACCGCATCTTGACGGTTCTGGGTGGCATAACAGATATCATCTTTACGCGGTCCCTGAATCTGCGGGAATTTCTGGCGCAAGGCATCAATCACTTTGGCGGTATCATCAATCGACAGCGTGGTTTGCGTAACAAACGCGACTTTTTCAGGATGACGCACGCTTAAAGCCGCGACATCTTCTTCATCTTCCACCAGATAAATTTCACCACCATTTTTCTTGTCATATTGACCCATGGTGCCTTCCACTTCAGGATGGCCTTCATGTCCAATTAAAATCGCCTCGACCCCTTCACGGGCATATTTGGTCACTTCAATATGCACCTTGGTCACCAGCGGACAGGTGGCATCAAACACTTTCAGGCCACGGCGTTCCGCTTCCTGCTGAACGGCTTTTGATACGCCATGCGCACTAAAAATCACGATATTATCGTCTGGTACTTCATCCAGCTCATCTACAAAAATCGCACCGCGCTGACGTAAATCATCGACCACAAACTTGTTATGCACCACTTCATGACGCACATAAATTGGTGGATTAAAGCATTCAAGGGCACGATTCACAATCGCAATTGCACGGTCCACACCCGCACAAAAACCACGTGGATTAGCCAATACAATTTCCATAGAACCCTCGATATTCATTTCAACTTTTGCAGACAGATGCGAAATTAATGCAAACAAATAGATGCTTAACTATTTTGTTTAAGCCAGCTCTGCTCTAAAATAGAGAAGATATTTTATCATATCAGGAAAAATATCATGTCGGGTCTCTTGTTTGTCGTTTCTGCAGCTTCAGGAACAGGCAAAACATCCCTTGTTAAAGCCCTGCTTGAACGTGTCAACAATCTGCACGTTTCTGTTTCCCACACGACCCGTGGTCAACGTCCTGGCGAACTGGACGGCGTTCATTACCATTTCACCCAGAAACAGGATTTTATTGACCTGGTGCAACAAGGCGGTTTTATTGAATATGCCGAAGTATTTGGCAATTATTACGGCACCGCGCAAGCAACGGTGAAAGAGCAGTTAGCCAAAGGTCACGATGTATTGCTTGAAATTGACTGGCAAGGTGCGCAGCAGGTGCGCAAACTTTTTCCTGAATCGAAACAGATTTTTATTTTACCGCCAAGCCAGTTTGACTTGCGCCAGCGCCTGTCCAATCGCGGCACCGATGCCGTGGATGTGATTGAACATCGCTTAAGCTGTGCGGTAGAAGATATGCAGCAATATGTCAACTTTGACTATGTGATTATCAATGATGACTTTAATAAAGCCCTGCATGACCTGGAAGCCGTGATTATTGCCAACCGTCTGGTGTTAAGCCAGCAGGCCAATCGTCATCAGGAGCTAATCCAGAAGCTGATTACCCCTACAGCACCCTGATTAAAACTTGAGTCTTCAGACAAAGCACCTTATACTGCACAGTCTGTTTAAATTTACCATTCAAACGAGAACTCTTATGGCACGCGTCACCGTTGAAGATTGTTTAGACCATGTAGACAACCGCTTTGAGCTTGTACTAGTGGCAAGCAAACGCGCGCGTCAATTGGCACGTCAAGGAATTGAACCTACCGTTGAGTGGGACAACGACAAACCTACCGTTGTTGCTTTACGTGAAATTGCAGAAGGCCACGTTTCTAAAGACATTTTGAAACAACGCGATCAGGACTACCAAACCTCTAGCCTTGACCTTGCACTTTCAGCAAATAACTTGAATTTAGATGGTTTTTCTTTCCAATAAGAAAATACATCCTGAAAAAGCCTAGTTTTTTACTAGGCTTTTTTATTATTTGAACTTTAATATTTGCGCAATAACCGTTATAACATAAGCATCGGAACTCGTAATTACAACGAGCTTTTATTTCGATATTTTCGGTGAAAAAAATTGACAAGTCATGCAATATGTTTTTCATTAGAAGATCAGTTTTTGTGATTGTTACGAGCATTGTAGTTAAAGGTGGTATATGCCAGGCGCAGAGGTCAGCCAAGCCAAACAGCAACTAAATATGATTATCGACGCTTACTTGAGTGAAAGCGATAGCGAGCGCGTGCTTGCGGCCTGTGACTATGCCGATCTGGCGCATGATGGCGTGACCCGTAAAAGTGGCGAGCCTTATATTCTGCATCCGATTGCGGTCAGCTGCATTCTGGCACATATGCGTCTGGATGCCGAAACCCTGATGGCGGCACTGCTGCATGATGTGATTGAAGATACCGAATTTAGCAAAGAAGATATTACCGAAAAATTTGGCCGTACCGTGGCCGAACTGGTCGATGGCGTGACCAAACTCAGCCATTCCAGCGATAAAGAATATAATAAAGCCGCGTCCTTCCGTAAAATCCTGCAAGCGACCCTGCAAGACCCGCGTGTGATCATTATTAAACTGGCTGACCGCTATCACAATATGACCACGCTAGATGCCTTGCGCCCAGATAAACGCGCCCGCATTGCCCAGGAAACTTTTGATATTTTTGTGCCGATGGCGCGTATTGTCGGTATGAATGAAATGGCCGACAACCTGGAACATCTGTGCTACCAGAATCTTGATCTGGATATGTTCAATAATGTTCAGGCCGCCCTGCTAGAAACCAAGCCGAAACGCTGTGAATATCAGGCCAAATGGGAAAAGAACCTGGCAGAGCTACTGCAATATCACCAAATTAGCGGCCGGATTAAAAAGAAAAATAACAATATCGAACTGCTCCGTTATTTCGTCAAAAACGACATCGATCTGCAAGAACTGACCCACAGCCACGCCTTTGAAATTATTCTGCAAAGTATCGCCGACTGTGACCGCTTAGCCGATATTTTACGTGAACATTTTCAGGTGCTGCATTTTGCCGATCATATTCGCCGGCCCTTACCGGGTGGCAACCAGTCGCTGATGCTGCGCCTGAAAGGTGAAGAAACCACCTTATCCTTAACCATTCAAACCGAGCTGATGCGTAAAGCAGCCCGTTTTGGCGTGGTTCTCGGTGAGAATGCACCGCAAGCCTGCCGCTCGGCGATTCAGGCCTCGATGCAAAACCTGAACGTGCTGATTGATGGCGCCTGTGCCAAAACCACCTTTAGCGAGCTGCTGGATTATCTGCATCAGGAAAAAATCTGGGTTTATACCCCGCATGGTCATCTGCATGAATTACCGCAAGGTGCTACCGCAGTTGATTTTGCCTATTCAGCCAGCCTGTTCCTCGGCAACCATGCGGTCGGTGCGAAAATTAATGGAGAAATCAAACCACTATCTACCCCGCTGACCAGCGGTCAGGTGGTGGAAGTGATTACCGATGTTTTAGCGACACCAAACCCGGACTGGCTCAGCTTTATTAACACCCAGAAAGCGCGCCGTGCCCTGCAAAACATTCTGCGTGATCAGGATATTGACGAGCAGCGTCTGGTGGGTGAGCAAGCCCTTAACCGTGCCTTAAAACTGTTTAACTGTTCGATTAAAGATTTAAGCGAAGACGACTGGATCAACCTGTTGCAATGGCGTCATATCGATAGCAAAGAACGCCTGTTTGAACAGATTGCAGTCGGTGACCTGTTACCGCAACTGGTGGCCAACCATCTCTATTCACAGGACAGCAGCTCGGAAGTTTCGGATCGTCTGATTCAGGGCACTGAAGGTATTGATGTTAAATATGCACATTGCTGTAATCCGGTACTTGGTGATCCGATTCAGGGCCATTTATCCCGCCGTGGTTTAATTGTGCATCGCGCGCGTTGCCATAACCTGCTGCATGAACAGCATCTGCATCCGGAAAATATCATGCCATTGCAGTGGAACTCGGATGATGTCGATGACGTCAGTTTCACCGCCTATTTATGCATTGATATTGAAATGAATGATGAGCAGATTTCTGACCTGATCTATCAATGCCGTAAAGCCAAAACCGGGGTAGAAATGGTCCGTAGCCACGATGCCAAGACCTATGTCAATATTGTGGTAAATAACCGTAAGCAGATTGCCCAGATTATTCGCGACCTGCGTATGCATTTCGGTTTCCCGCGGATTATCCGTCTGGAACTGCCGCCTAATATTGCCGAAACATCTAAAGCCTGTTAATCATGATACGATAGTCCCGGGCCTGCCCGGCTAATCGTTTATGCTGTCCATACTTATAAAAGGAGAAATCGATGTCCCGCCAAGTAATCCATACTGAAAATGCGCCTGCTGCCATTGGTACATATTCTCAAGCCATTTTAGTTGGCAATACCGTGTACCTGTCAGGACAGATTGGCCTTGATCCTTACAGCATGGAACTGGTTGAAGGCATTGAAGCGCAAATCCGCCGTGTTTTTGATAACCTGAAAGCCGTCTGTGAAGCCGCAGGTGGCACGCTGGCTGATATTGCCAAACTCAATATCTACCTGACCGATTTATCCAATTTCCAGTTGGTGAACCAGATTATGGGTGAATATTTTGCCCAGCCATATCCAGCACGCGCCGCTTTAGGTGTGGCCAGCCTGCCAAAAGGTGCACTGGTTGAAATGGATGGCGTGGTGATTGTTAATCAATAACTTAGCTGGACAAAAAAGATACCATCGATAAGATGGTATTTTTTTATTCAAAAACCCAATCACAACAAATGAATTTTCAAATGATTTTTATTGACAAACGATAATAATTATCAATAATAACACTTATCTTATTTAATTCTTCATGGTTGTATCAATGTACGTTTGCTTGTGCCGTGGTATTACAGATCAAGACATTAAAGACGCCGTAGCGAACGGTGCTGAAAGCTATCGTGAAATTCGTGACCTGCTGGATCTGGGAACCTGCTGTGGCCGCTGTGCCCCTGAAGCACGTGCCATTATTAGCGATGAAGTGGCCGAACTTGCTGGCCGTCTCGCAGTTGCTGCCTAATTCCAATAAGAATAAATCCTTCGGTCCGTGGGCCGACTCTCCTCCCCCGCTTCTGACTCAGGCGGGTTTTTATTGCCCGACCGGGTATTGCTGCAGAATTGTATTGATGACGATTTTCATTTGCCGTTCAATAAATTACTCGCCATCCTGCATCATCTTGTTTAAGATAAAGCTCTAGATTGCCTTAAAACTGTTTAGGGCAGAAATTGTGAGATGGAGTAGTGCAATGAAAGGCAATCGTGAGGTGATTAATCAACTGAATCAGGTGCTGTATCATCATTTAACCGCTATTAACCAGTATTTTTTACATTCGCGTATGTTTAATGACTGGGGCATTGAACAACTCGGCTCGGCGGAATATAAAGAATCAATTCGTCAGATGAAACATGCCGATAAAATTATCGAGCGGATTTTATTTCTAGAAGGTCTGCCAAATCTGCAACATCTGGGCAAACTGTATATTGGTCAGCATACGGTTGAAGTGCTGAACTGTGATGTCCGTAAAGTCAAAGAAAATATTGAAGCCATTCAGAAAGCCGTCGTTTTGGCTGAACAGGAAATGGATTATGTAACCCGCGATCTGGTTCAGGAAATTCTGGAAAAAGAAGAAGAATATCTGGACTGGGCAACCACGCAACTGGATTTAACTGAATCTGTCGGTATTGAAAACTATATTCAGAGCCAGCTCTAAGTTCAATTAAAAAGATGAAGCGTACAAAAAAGACCGGAGTTCCGGTCTTTTTTATGGATTGAGCAATGTGTTTCAAATCCCAAACAGCAGCCTTAAAAATCAGAAGATAATTTACGGCTCTTTGCTGATTTCTGCCCCATCCAGCAAGCTGTCATAATCCACCTCGAGCTTCCGCACGATCTTTAACAGCTCCAGCTGCTGTTTGGCTTCTGCTTCATAACCATTAAATGCCAGCACCCGGGCATATTTAAGCAGGTCATACTGGGTTGGATAGTTCAATACAATCTCATGAATCTGCTGTAATTGCTCTGGGCTTTGCTGGCTATACGGATTCAGACGAATCCAGGCAATGCGGCGGTTAAATTCCTCGAGCAGATAAATCTGATCCTGATTGGTGATTTTTTCCGGTGTCTTTTCATAACGCACCGATTGATTCAGCTTTGGCACCATCAGCTCATAATCACGATAAATTAGCAGCAGCAGGACTAAGCCCACGCCAAAGCCAACCCGCATGAATATTGGCGATAACTGCACGCCAGCACCTAGACGTTGTGATTGTACAATCCCCAAGATAAAACCGGCGGGGAGCAGAAAATAAGCATAGTTCTGTGGAAATTCCAGCATGGCATGAATCAGGAAGGCACCCAGCATCAACAGACCAATCACCGAAATAGTTGAATTCACCTGCCGATGCAGCTGATAACCCCAATAGGCCAGATAAGCCAACAATGGCAGGCCTATCAGCAGGCCATTCCAGAGCAGAAGATCGAGCACCACATTGTGGGCGCTACGAATCCATACCGGTCCCTGAAAAAATTCACTAATCGTGGTGTAAGCGACACTGGTCTGATGCCAGCCATAGCCAAACCAAGGCTGATGGGCAATAGCATGCAGCATCTGCTCCCAGATTGCCAGCCGTGACATATCACCCGTAGCACGCTGTACCACATCACGAGACTGTACCGCTATATCTGCGCTTTGTGAGAGTAGCTGACTTAAAGAAGGGGCAATAAAGATCAAACCGACAAAAGTGGCAAACCAAAGCGTACTATAGAACCATTTCAGGCGGATATAGCCTTGATATTGCTGATAACCGAGATAAGCCAGAATACACAGTGAGGCGACCCAAGAGGTACGCGATTGACTTAGCACTACCCCGCTTAAGATCACCAAACCAGCTGTAACCAAGAGCGCTGTTTTCAGTTTCTGTTTTTCATACAGATATAAACAGGCCATTAAGGACATGACCAGAAAGGTCGCCATATTGTTCGGCTGGGCGAAGTTGGCATAAGGGCGCTGGCCAGTGCGGATGTCTACCATAAACGGGAAATACTGGTCGATGGTGAGCCATTGGCAAATAGCCATAAGACCAGTTAGGGTACCAACGCTTAAAAAGACGAAACTTAAACCTGTAAATATTTTTTCTCGCTGCGCAGCATCTACAGTCAGGTTATAGCCCAATACAATCGCTAGCCAGAATCCAAAAATATACAGACTACTAAATAGGGCTTTATCAAAAAAAAACAGCAAACCACAAGCCCATTGAATGAATGGAACCGCGGCTAAGGCCAGTAAAGGCAGGCTTATTTTTGGAAGAGTCAGTTTTTCTTTTAGAAAAATAGCCGCCAAAGCGAACAATGCAAAAAAGGCATACAGCTCGCCGGTATAGGTCACCCACGGGCGGTAGTGAATGGGAAGAAGCCAAGCGAGGGAGATAAAAATACCAGCGAGAAGCAAGAGGAAAAATTTCATGCTGCAAGAGTTGAGAAAAAGATGAGCTATGATAATCAAAAAAGCAGCTGAGGGAATCAGCTGCTTGGTGAAATTACTGTTCTATTTTTATGTTAGTGCCAAGGGCGGAGGTCGACGATTTTGATGACTTCTGCGGTTTCTTTGTTGAGCAATACCACCATATCGACTGCATTGGCTTTTAGCGGTAGCCAAGCATCTGCATTTGGATATTTTGCTAAAGCTTTTTCAACTTCTGCTTTTGAGTTGTACTGTTCCAATTCATTAAGTGGTAATACACGTTGTTGGATTTGAGTTTTGGCTTGAGTCAGTTCTACATAGCGTTCTGGACGCTGTGCAATTGAAATACCGCTAAAAACTTCCGCAAACATTTCATCATTGCGTTGTTGTGTATCTTTGGCAAATTCAGTTGCGACATATTGCGGCTTAAGCCATGAAGCTTGTTGGAATTGAGGCTGTGCTTGCTGAATATTACTGTCAACCAATTCATTTTTGCGTACAAGTTCAAAACGATCTACGTTATAAACCAACCATGCAGGGCGACCTTGTTCAATGCTATATACGCCATAACATAAAGCCACGATTTGAATGAGAATAATGACACTTAAATCAAATTTTAGTGTTTTTTTGCCTTCTTTATAGACCAATAAACCTAAAAGTGGTCCTAAAATCACATCGATAACTAAGAGCATTAAAAAGATATGGGTCACGCCAACAGCTGTCGCAAGTGGAGAGGGATACCAAATAAAAAAGACTACTCCAACCACTAATAAAGCGATTAGGAAAGAGAGTGATAGATGGCTGAGAAAAAATTTTAGGCGTTTAGACATATTAAATATTCGATTAATTTTTTATCGACACTCTGGTGGTGCATATTTTGCTGGCAATGTACCTAATTCTGCAACCAAATTTTTAGCAGTTGCACTTGTCGAGGTGGTAGAAGCACACGCCCAATCAATACTACCTGAAATATTAGCAAGCTTTGCACCTTGAATATTAGGCGTCAAGACTAGAGTTTTAGCTAACATATCATTTGTAAAGCCTGTATTTACATTTGAACTCAACGTGACTGTAATAACGCCATTTCCATCTATTTGTATATCAGAAATATATTTAGTTTGTTTTTCTGATATGGCTCTTGCATTTTAATCCATTGCAACTTCGGTAACTGCTGTTAAACCATTGGAAACAAAAGCCTCACTGACTAAAGTTTTTACAACATTGCTTTGTGCAAGAGCTTCTGTGACTTTTGCCCGTACTGCATTGTACTGATAGAAAGGTATTGCGATTGCTGCAAGAATGGCAATAATAGCAACCACAATCATAAGCTCAATAAGTGTAAAGCCCTGAAACTTAGACATGATACTCTCACTTGTTCGTTTACTAACAAACATTAAGCAAATAACATACCAATAAAAAATTAAATTTAATTCAACAACTTCAAACAAAACATAAACATATATTGTTAAAATATGACAATTTTTATTCTATTTTGTATAAATAAAAAAGAGTGCCAAAGCACTCTTTTTAGACCATTAAGTTATAATCTTTATAAGATTAACGGCATTCAGATGGCACATATTTAGCTGGCATAGTACCTGCAGTGATAGCGCCTAAACCACGTGCCGTTGCTGTTGTATTAGTAGTTGAAGCACAGGCCCAATCCACTGAACCTGTTGCACCAGCAGCAAGAGCAACATTATTTACATTCGGTGTAAATACAACAGTCATACCTTGTGCATCAGTAGGTAAACCTGTAGCAGCACCACCAGATGTTACTGTTACTGCACCAGTCGCAGTATCAATCGCAATATCCGCAATATATTTACTAGACTTTTCAGCAGTTGGACGAGCATTATATTCCGTTGCAGCAGCAGTTACACCTGCTAAGCTATCACTTTGGAATGCTTCACTAACAAGACTTTTTGGTGAAGACGCACCCACGATCATTTCAGATACTTTAGTACGTACGGTGTAGTCTTGATAAGCAGGGATTGCCACTGCAGCCAAAATACCAATGATCGCTACAACGATCATTAATTCAATTAAGGTAAAACCTTTTTGAGCGTTCATAACATTCTCCACAAATGTTTTGTTAATTTTTTATAAGCTTTATAAGCTATTTTGTATATAGCACTATATGTGCCAACTTTTATTATAAATATATTTAAAGAAAAAACAGCCATTTATGGATAAAAATTTTTCACTTTATTTTTTTAATGTATTTTTATGTAAAAAAGTGACACTTAGTGTCACATATTTACAACATTAACCGAGAATGATGGGCTTATTCCCCAACTCATTGGCTTCATCCTGAATTTTCCGGTCATAAAAACCATCCAGAATCATGCCAATTTCTTTAACACCCAAGATCACCGCCTGCTGATATTCTCTTTGCACTAGTCCATACACCATTTTCTGGCAAATCTCATCCCAGACCTGCTGCTCAGTAGCATGTTTAATACCCCGATCAATCACAATTTCAACTTTACGTTCACACAGGTTTAAATAAAGCAGGACACCGCTATTATATTCCGTATCCCAAACACCCAGTTCAGCAAACAACTGCCTTGCGCGGGTACGCGTGTCCTGATAATAAGCCAAACGCGAAGGCAGACAGCCTTCAATCACCACCTGTATTTCACCAATATGGCCATGCTCGGCTTCTGTGACCGCTTGCGCAATTGCATACTGGTCCTGCTGGTTAAAAAAGCGTTTGGTGGCCGGCATATAGAAAAAGTGCTTAAACCAGCGTTTTAAACTGAGTTGACTCAGCTCCTGAGTTTTTGGCTGGGTAATTATTTCGGTTGTATCTGTTGTGGTTACCATGATCCTGATGCTCCTCCCCCGCCGAAGCCGCCGCCTCCGCCGCTATATCCACCGCCACCACCAAAGCCGCCGCCTCCACCGCCACGACCGGCCGAGGCCAAGAAAATATGAAAAATCGCTTGGGCCAGTGCGGTAATGAGTAAAAAGAAAATCCCAAGCCCCATCAACAGACTGGTGAATATGCCCACGCCATTGACCAGCCCTGCCACGGTAGCCGCCACCGCAGCGGTTGAAGCGCTGAGACGTTTACCGACAATATAAGAGCCAATCACCCCGGCAATTAAAATAAAAATTACTGTATTAAAGGTTTTTTCCCGTGCCTGCTGCTCACGTAATGCCTGTTGCTGGCGTTCCTGCAGCTCTTTAGCCGCATTGGCCGCCACTTCCGGGTCCATATTCAAAATACGTTCAATTTCGGCCAGACCGGCTTCAATACCGCTGGCATATTGCGCCTGTTTAAAATACGGGGTGATCTGGTTATTGATAATCCGTCCTAGCACAATATCCGGTAATACCCCTTCCAGACCATAACCGGTCAGAATTTGAATACGGCGATCATTCACTGCAATTGCCATCAACAAACCATTGTCATATTTGGCCGAGCCCAACTGCCAGCGTTCTGCAACGCGCATGGCGAAATCAAAAATATCTTCCTGACCGGTGGTCGGCACAATCACCACCCCAATTTGTGCTTTGCCCTGCTGATGCAGCGCTAAAATCCGCTGACTAATCGCCTGTTTCTGCGCGGCATTCAGCAAATTGGCCTGATCAATCACCGGTTCATTTAAAGTCGGCAAGCCACGGATGGACTCGCCTTCTGCCATATCATTGGCAATCACCGATTGTTCAACACTTGCCTCGGATGCAGCGGCTGCCTGACTCTGACTCTGATGACGAGCATTGGCCGTACGTTGCTGTTCCTGAATGATGCGCGCTGCCGCCAGATCATCTGCTGAACCGCTAGCAGCAGTATCTGCCAAGCTGAGTGAACTGAGCAATAGCGCACAGCACAACAGCAGGCTGTGCAGTATCCACCGGATGAGAGCAGTAATTGAATCAGGCATGATCCACGGCTCCTTGGGGCGTGAGATTATTCAAACGACACGGTTGGTGCAGTTTGCGCGTTTTGATCGGCACTAAAGTTTGGCTTGGTGTCCATACCAATCACTTTTGCAGTCATCACCTGCGGGAACTGGCGTGAATAGGCATTAAAGTCCTGCACCGTGGTGATATAACGGTTACGCGCCACCGCAATACGGTTTTCGGTGCCTTCAAGCTGTACCTGTAAATCCCGGAACTGCTGATTGGCTTTTAAATCCGGATAATTTTCTGATACCGCAATTAAACGCGACAACGCGCCAGTCATTTGCGCTTGCGCTTCCTGATAACGCTGGAACAGGGCTGGGTCTTCCAGCACCGCCTGATCGACTTTTAAGCCGGCCACATTGGCACGTGCCTGGGTCACTTCAGTCAACACCTGCTCTTCATGTGCGGCATAGCCTTTCACTACATTGACCAGGTTCGGCACCAGATCGGCACGGCGCTGATACTGGTTTTGGACTTCCGACCAAGCAGCTGTCACGGCTTCATCTTTGACTTGCAAGGTGTTATAGCCACAGCCACTTAGAGTCAAGCTGCTGCTGAGTGCCAGCATCAGCAGTGTTTTTTTCATCAAGTTCATGCCTTATCCTCTAATTATTTATTTGTATTTGTTCAATAATTTGATTCTAACGGTATTTTAGCCCAGTTTTGTTAATTTTATTTATCACTTGGCAAACATATGCGCATGAAAAAACCGGACGCGTAATCGGCCCGGTTTTGATTAGCGGTTTAACATCTGTTTGAATTAACTGAGTAATTGTGGTGGCTGTTCCTGCTGGAAACCTTCAACCTGATACTGCGTTGCCATGCGCTGCTTCCAGTATCTAAGGCTGCGACTGTAATTGATTTTGGCCGGATGAAAATCTTTCCGGTAATAGGACAGATATTCCGGCAATAGCTGCAGCAGCATTTTCGTCAGTAAATACAGGCCAAACAGATTACCGCCGATTTTCGGCATACTGTTTTTCTTGTCCTTTAAAAACGGCTGTGAAGCGCTATAAAAAGTCAGACTGGCAAAACCGGCAGTCACACTGCGCATGATCATACGGCGCAGACGATGATCGGCATACACATGCTGATATACCTCAAACGCCACCGCTCGATGTTCAATTTCTTCAATCGCATGCCAGATCCACAGCTTGGCCGCATCATCATCCAGCGTACTCAGCACTTCCGGATGACGCAGGATATAACCGCCCAGTAGCGCAGTAAAATGTTCAAAGGCACAGGTAATCGCCAGTTGCACTTTAGGGGGCAGACTTTTGACATGATGATCTTTACGCGCCAGCCAGGCCTGAAAACGATCCAGCTGATAATCATCACGGCGCCAGGCGTTGTTAAATTCACGATGTGCCTTGGAATGCATCGCCTCTTGCCCAATAAATGCAGCAATTTGTGCCTGCAACTGCGGATCCTGAACCCGATCGCGTACATTACGCACGCTATGCACAAAAAACTGCTCACCAATGGGAAAAGTGGAAGATAAGGCGGTAAGCAGATGCGACATCACCGGCGAATTGGCAAAATAATGCCGGCGGATGGCATGAGGATTAAATTTGAGCCGGCGAACCGTGATCCCAATGGCTTTCGGACGATGAAGATAGGATTTTTCTGCCGTCACTTGCGTCATGGTTACTGACCTTTTTTGTTTTGGAGAAGCTCAGTATGTGAACAAAATCACTTTTCCCCTATGGCAAAAAGACCGATTCAATTTGCAAAAAACTTCAAAATGACCTGTTGCATAAAGTGTGTTTACAGCGAATTTGCTAGCAGCCCTTGTCTCTTTTTCATCTTCACCTACCGATTCTAAAACCAAAGTGATTAAAAAAACCCGCTCTAAAAGCGGGCTTCTTGAATGAATTCAGCGTGAATCAGACATCCAGATAATCCAGAATGCCTTCTGCTGCCTGACGGCCTTCCCAGATTGCAGTCACGACTAAATCAGAGCCACGCACCATATCACCACCGGCAAAAATTTTCGGGTTTGAAGTCTGGAATTTAAATTGCTGCTGTTCTGCAGCCACGACACGACCTGAACCATCCAGGTTGATGTTCACATCGGTAAACCAGTCGGCTGGGCTGGTACGGAAACCAAAGGCCAATAGCACCGCATCTGCCGGCAGAATTTCTTCTGAACCCGGAATTGGCTCTGGACTACGACGGCCACGGCTGTCTGGTTCACCCAGTTGTGTGGTCACCACTTTTACCCCCGTAACTTTGCCATTTTCACCCACAATTTCAATTGGCTGACGGTTAAACTGGAATTCCACGCCTTCTTCACGCGCATTGGTCACTTCACGACGTGAACCCGGCATATTGGCTTCATCACGGCGATAGGCACAGGTCACCGACTCGGCACCCTGACGGATTGAAGTCCGGTTACAGTCCATCGCGGTATCACCACCACCCAGGACAATCACTTTTTTGCCTTCGACTGAGATGTATTCCGATGGATCTTTTTCCCAGCCCTGACAACGATTCACGTTGGCAATCAGGAAATCCAGCGCATCATACACACCATCTAAGTCTTCACCGGCAAAACCACCTTTCATATAGGTATAAGTACCCATGCCCATGAAGACAGCATCGTAATCAGCCAGTAACTGGTCGATGGTGACATCTGTGCCAATTTCGGTATTTAAATGGAACTCTACGCCCATACCAGTGAAAATTTCACGGCGGCGTTTCATTACATCTTTTTCCATCTTGAATTCTGGAATACCAAAAGTCAGCAGACCACCAATTTCCGGACGCTTGTCAAATACGACTGGTTTTACCCCGTTACGCACCAGAATATCAGCACAACCCAGACCTGCCGGACCCGCACCAATAATCGCGACTTTTTTATCGGTCCATTTGACATGCGACATGTCTGGACGCCAGCCCAGCGCAAAAGCGGTGTCATTGATGTATTTTTCTGCATTACCGATGGTCACGGCACCAAAACCATCATTTAGGGTACAGGCACCTTCACAGAGACGGTCTTGCGGACAAACCCGGCCACAAACTTCTGGCAAGGTATTGGTCTGATGGCACAGTTCTGCCGCCTGGAAAATACGGCCTTCTGAAACCAGTTTTAACCAGTTTGGAATGTAGTTATGTACCGGACACTTCCATTCACAATACGGGTTACCACAGCCTAAACAGCGATGGGTCTGGTTGGTCGCCACTTCTGCGGTAAATGGCTTATAAATTTCCACAAACTCAGATTTGCGGACGTCAATCTCTTTTTTCTCTGGGTCTTGGCGTGCAACATCCAGGAATTGAAAGTCATTACTTAGGCGTTCTGCCATGTCTTTACTCCGTGGCTAGATGCAAGGGATTCACAGTTGCCTTGCATCTGGCTTCATTTCTGCAGTCGTGGAATTATTGAGGATCAGCTTGAGTTGTCTTTAACAAAGTCAGCAAGTTGGCTGCTTTTGGTTTTACCAGCCAGAACTTGCGGCTGTAGTAATCAAACTCATGGCGGATCTTGTACGCCCAGGCACTACCCGTTTCTTGAATATGCTCATCTAAGATACGTGACAAGAACTCTTTGTGTTCTTCCATCGACTCTGTAGAAATACGGTTTAACTCGATCAGCTCATGGTTGTAATGGTCAACGAAGTCGTTGTCCAAATCAAGTACATAAGCAAAACCACCTGTCATCCCGGCACCAAAGTTATGTCCGACTTTACCCAGTACGGTCACGATACCACCGGTCATGTATTCACAGCAGTGATCGCCTGCGCCTTCAATCACAGCAAAGGCACCCGAGTTACGCACCGCAAAGCGCTCGCCCGCAGTTCCCGCTGCAAACAGTTTACCGCCAGTGGCACCGTACAGACAGGTGTTCCCAATAATCGCGGTATTCTGGGTCTGGAATGGCGAACCTTTTGGCGGGAAGATCGACAGACGACCACCAGCCATCCCTTTACCCACGTAATCGTTAGCATCGCCTTCCAGCTTGATGTGTAAACCACCGGCATTCCAGACACCCAGGGACTGACCTGCAGTACCGGTCAGGTTCATTTTCACCGGATGGGCTTCCATACCGAGGTTGCCATAACGGCGGGCAATTTCACCGGAAATACGTGCACCGATTGAACGGTCACAGTTGCCAATGGTGTAATTAAATTCACCACCGGTACCGGCTTCAATGGCTGGCAGCATCTCGCTAACCATCTGCTCAGCCAATACGCCTTTATCGAACGGCTCATTGCCTTGTACTTCACAGTACTGCGCCTTACCTTCCGCGGCAGGATGCGATTCCAGCAAGGCACTTAAATCCAGATGTGCATGCTTGTCGGTTTCACCCGGCAGGATTTCCAGCAAGTCTGTACGACCGATCAGGTCTTTCAGACTGGATACACCCAGCGCCGCCAGCCATTCACGGGTTTCTTCAGCAATAAAGGTGAAGAAGTTGATCAGCATTTGCGGCTCACCAATATAGTGTTCCTGACGCAAGTGATCCTGCTGCGTCGCTACACCGGTCGCACAGTTGTTCAGGTGACAGATGCGCAGGTATTTACAACCTAAAGCAATCATTGGGGTAGAACCAAAACCGAAGCTTTCTGCACCGAGGATGGCCGCTTTCACCACGTCCAGACCGGTTTTTAAACCACCATCGGTTTGCACGCGAACTTTACCACGCAAGTCGTTCACACGCAGTGCCTGATGCGCTTCAGACAGACCGAGCTCCCACGGAGAACCTGCATGATGAATAGAAGAAAGTGGCGAAGCCGCTGTACCGCCATCATAACCAGAAATGGTAATGAAATCGGCATACGCTTTCGCAACACCGGCCGCAATCGTACCGACACCTGGCTCAGAAACAAGTTTCACCGACACCATCGCCTGTGGGTTCACCTGTTTTAAATCGAAGATCAACTGTGATAAATCTTCAATTGAGTAAATGTCGTGATGCGGCGGCGGCGAAATTAAGGTTACGCCCGGTACAGAGTAACGTAAACGCGCAATGAGTCCGTTGACTTTACCGCCCGGCAACTGGCCACCTTCACCTGGTTTTGCACCTTGCGCGACTTTAATCTGGAGGACTTCTGCAGAGGTTAAATAGGCAGGCGTCACACCAAAACGGCCCGATGCAATTTGTTTGATTTTCGAATTACGGATGGTGCCGTAACGCGCTGGATCTTCACCGCCCTCACCCGAGTTTGAACGACCACCAATCGTGTTCATGGCAATCGCAATTGCTTCGTGCGCTTCAGGTGATAACGCACCTAAAGACATCCCGGCAGAGTCGAAGCGCGGTAAAATCTCTTCAACCGATTCCACCTGTTCCAGTGGAATCGAATTGTTTGTTTTCAGTTTGAATAAATCACGAATGGTCGCGATTGGACGGTTATTCACAATCTCGGCGTATTCTTTGAAATCGGCATAATTGCCTGAACGCACCGCCTTGTGTAAGGAATTGATCACATCGGGGTTAAAGGCATGATATTCCTTGCCGAAGACGAATTTCAGCAAACCACCCTGATCAATTGGCTTACGCGCTTTCCACGCGGTATCGGCCAGTTTTTTCTGGTCATTTTCCAGATCGACAAAAGTCGCGCCCTGAATACGGCTTGGCACACCGCTAAAGCAGGTATTCACCACTTCGGCAGATAAACCAACTGCTTCAAACAGCTGACCGCCACGATACGAAGCAACGGTTGAAATACCCATTTTTGACAGGACTTTCAGCAGGCCTTTTTCAATGCCTTTGCGGAAGTTCGATTGTGCATAGACCGGATCACCAAGCAATTCACCTTTAGCGACCAGATCATTGATCACATCATAGGCCAGATATGGATAGATGGCGGTGGCACCAAAACCAAGCAACACTGCAAATTGATGCGGATCGCGGGCAAAACCGGTTTCCACAATCAGGTTGGCATCGGTACGTAAACCGGTATTAATCAGGTGGTGATGCACCGCACCCGTCACCATCACTGCATTGGCCGGCAAATAGCCTTCACGGATTTTCTTGTCGGAAAGTACCAATAAGGTTTTGCCATCACGAATTGCTTGCGCAGACTGCTCGCAAATACGTGTGATTGCCGCTTCCAGACCTTCTGTTTCAGCATAGTTCAGGTCGATATCGGCAATTTCATAGCCTTTACGTCCCAAAGTGCGAATCTGGTGCATTTTCGAGTTTGACAGTACCGGGCTGGAAATGATCAGACGATCAGCATGTTCCGGTCCCTGTTCAAACACGTTTTGCTCACGGCCCAGACAGGTTTCCAGCGACATGACAATTGATTCACGTAACGGGTCGATTGGCGGGTTGGTGACCTGCGCAAACTGCTGACGGAAATAGTCCGATACATGACGTACCTGGCGTGACAAGACGGCCATTGGGGTATCATCGCCCATCGAGCCAACTGCTTCCTGACCGCTTTCTGCAATTGGACGCAGCAACTGGTCACGCTCTTCAAAAGTGACCATAAACATTTTCTGTGCCGCTTTCAGGCCATCGCCTTTTAAGCCCTGATCACATAAATATTCTTCTAATTCCGGGCTGCCTTGAACGCGAATTGAATTTTCACGTAACCATTCACGGTAAGGACGCATTTTTTTCAGATGCTGGTTTACATCACTGGTGTCCAGCACTTTGCCGGTCATGGTATCGACCACCAGAATCTGGCCTGGACCGACACGGCCTTTCGACACCACATCTTCCGGTTCATAACCCCAAACCCCAATTTCAGAAGCCAGCGTAATGTAACCATTTTTGGTGATGACCCAGCGTGCTGGACGTAAACCGTTACGGTCCAGCATACAGATGGCATGACGGCCATCCTGAATCACCAGACCTGCCGGACCATCCCAGGCTTCCATATGTTTCGAGTTGAACTCATAGAAAGCACGCAGGTCTGCATCCAGGGTTTCCACGTTTTGCCAGGCTGGTGGTACCAGCATACGTAGCGCACGGAACAGATCCATACCGCCACCCACCAGAATTTCCAGCATATTGTCCAGGCTGGATGAATCTGAACCGGTACGGTTCACAATTGGATTCAGCTCGGTTAAGCCCGGCAATAACGGGTTTTCAAATTTAGGGGTACGTGCCAGCGCCCAGTTACGGTTTGCCGTAATGGTGTTGATTTCACCATTGTGCGCCAGATAACGGAATGGCTGCGCCAGCGGCCAGCGTGGCAAGGTATTGGTCGAGAAACGCTGGTGGAACACCACAATATGGGACGCTAAACGCTCATCAGCCAGGTCGGTATAGAAGTCAGCAATCGCAGCTGGCATCATCAGACCTTTATAGCTGATCACAGTTGAACATAAAGTGGTCACATAGAAATACGGATCATTGCTGAGTTGCTGTTCGGCACGGCGACGCGCCAAAAATAATTTACGGTTAAATTCAACTTCAGTCACACCAATCGGGCAGTTCACAATGACCTGTTCAAAGGCAGGCAAAGACTGCATGGCAATTGAGCCTAAGGCATCGTTATTGGTTGGCACTACACGCCAGGCAATGACTTTACAGCCTTCTGCTTCAATTTCTTTGGTTAACGTCTGTTTGGCATGCGCAGCTAAGGCTGGATCGAGGCTCAGGAAAATGGTGCCCACAGCAAACACTTCACTTAAGGTAATGTCACTTAAGCGTTTGGCTTCTTCACGGAAGAACTGTTTTGGCATGGCAAGCAATAGACCGCAACCATCGCCCGTCTTGCCATCTGCGGCAATACCACCACGGTGGGTCATACAACTTAAACTATGAATGGCGGTCTTGACGAGATCATGGCTTGCATCACCCTGCATATGGGCGATTAAACCGAAACCACAGTTATCTTTAAACTCATCCGGTTGGTATAAACCTTGAGCGGGAGCTACAGTATTAGGCGATGGCATGTGCATAGCGTACCCTTCTTTCAACGCGCCCTTGCTGGGCATTAACAATCTACTTTCTTTTGCGACCTGGTCCGACTGACTTAGCTTAAGATCCATGTTGAGCAAGTTCATTTCTCCTGGCTTTGATCTTGAGTGATCAAGATGACAAGCTGAGGAAAACTTTGACTGCCTTTACGCACTTAAATCAAGCATAAACATTTGACGATTTCGCACAATCATTGAATCTTTCTTGCTCCAAAATAGGGACATTAACTCAATTGATGCACCAATAATGCAAAAATGATGCCAACTTTATTGTACTATTTTTAAATGACTTAATTTGGGCAAGTTTCAGTGAGAGCGGTGCGCTTTCAAGGAAGTTTCGCTTATTTTATACGCACTATTTTTGGGCATATCTTCATTTTTATACACCAGCCTGCGCTATTTTAGAACGGCAGTTTAATTGAAAGGATCACTAATTTCTTGTTCTGTGGTGGTGTTATTCGATGCTGGTGCAGGTGGAGCAACACCACTTTGTGATTTTTGCACATCCACCACGTTTCCGTCCTGATCACGGCGGGTTACGGTGGTGGTTGTAGTGGAGCGTTGCGGACTGGTTGCGCTCTGTTTTGGTGCAGCCAGCAGACTTTCATCAATTTTCGGCAGCGCGGCCGGCTTTAAAGCCACTTCATAAAGTTTATTGTTCAGACTCACTTCCTCTGCACCCAGGTCATTCACAAACGGCAGATAGTCCTTAAAGCTGGTCACCACCGGTTTGACCGATGCGGGCAATTGCAGCGCTAGCTGTTCTAAAGCGCTTTGCGCCTGACTGGTATTTTTATAATTGCCATACAGCAATACATATTGCTCTGCACGGTTTTCACCACTCAAGCGAATATAAAGAAAATTCTGGCGATCAGCCTGTTTTTTCAGAAAGCCCTTGATAATATCTTCTTCGCTCACGCGAAACAGCTCAATGGTCTGATGCTTTCGCTGCTCGGAGATAAATTTGGTGCCGCGAAATTCAGGCTCATGCAGCCCCGAAGCAGTTAAACGCTTGGTTTGTTCTAATGGCTTGACTTCGTCGATCAGGACACCCAAATGTGCGGTTGCCGCCACTTTTGCCGGCTGAATCTGTAATTCAACTTCTGATTCCGGGGCTTTTTCGACTTCAACCAGCTCATCACGATCGGTAATGGCCCAGAAGATGATCGCCAGCAGCAGACACAGCGCACCACACACCAACCAGATGGAGTTCTGAACACGTTGTTTGACGCTTTGTGATGCTGCTGCCATGGGATCCCTTAATTATGCTGCCTGATGCGCAAGAATAGACTGTTTCATCAATTCCGGATCAAATTCCCGGGTAATGATGGCCTGTCCCAGACGCTGCATTAACACCAGTCGCAACTGGCCATTCAGCACTTTTTTGTCATGGGCCATAAAACTGAGAAAATCATCCAACGGAATTTTAGGACATACTATCGGCAATTGGGCACGAGAAATGATTCTTTTTGTACGCTCAACATCGTCTGCAGAAATCCAGCCCATCCGATGCGATAAATCGGCCGCCATCACCATGCCGGTCGCAACCGCTTCACCATGCAGCCATTCGCCATAACCCAGATAAGATTCGATAGCATGACCAAAGGTATGACCCAAATTCAGCAATGCGCGCTCGCCCTGCTCTTTTTCATCATTGGCGACAATCCGGGCTTTGTGCGCGCAAGAACGATACACCGCTTCTGCCAGTAAAACCGGATCACGTGCTACCAGCCCCTCCATATGCTGTTCTAACCAGTCCAGAAACTCAATATCACCCAGCAGGGCATATTTAATCACTTCAGCCAGACCGGCAGACAGTTCACGATCGGGCAAGGTCTTGAGCTGCGACATATCGGCCAGCACCACTTGCGGTTGCTGGAAGGCGCCGATCATGTTTTTACCTAGCGGATGGTTAATCCCGGTTTTCCCGCCCACACTGGAATCAACCTGGGACAGCAAGGTGGTCGGTACCTGAATAAAATACACGCCGCGCTGGAAACAGGCCGAGGCAAAACCGGCCATATCGCCAATCACACCGCCACCGAGGGCCAGCACGGTACAGTCGCGGTTAAAACCAGCTTCTAGCAGGGCATCAAAAATCAGGTTGAGATGCTGAATATCCTTGTATTTTTCACCATCGGGCAAAATACATGTTGCCACCTGTTTACCCAGTGCTTCTATGGCAGTTTGATAGTGCTTTAAATACAAAGGCGCCACGGTACTGTTGCTCACAATCATGACCTGCTTGCCTTGAATATAAGGTTCCAGTAAGGTCTGCGGATTTAAATCACTGCCAATAAAAATCGGGTAACGGCGATCGCCGAGTTCAACATATAAGGTTTGCATGGTTTTAAAACACTGTACTCAATTAAATTGATTTCTTCGCCACGATCACATTCAGGATTTTTTGCGCCAGATCACGGGCTGCGCCCTGATTGGTTTCAATAATATGATGCGCTACCTCACGATATAATGGATCGCGTACTGCAAGCAAATCTTTCAGTTTCTGTTCAGGATTTTCAACTTGAAGGAGAGGACGGTTTTTATCGCGGTAGGTACGTTGCAGCTGGATTTCCACCGGGGTATACAGATATACCACAATACCACGCTGTTTGAGGAATTCACGGTTCGGGGCTTGGGTGACTGCACCGCCGCCGGTGGCAAGAACCAGTTGAGTGCGAGAGGTCAGCTCGTCAATGACAGTGGTTTCACGGTTACGGAAACCGCTTTCCCCTTCTTTTTCAAAAATCCAGGGAATGGTGGCCCCGGTACGACGCTCGATTTCATGATCGCTGTCCAGGAACTCGCGTCCGAGCAGCTCTGCCAAATGTCGCCCTACCGTGGTTTTTCCGGCCCCCATCGGCCCCACCAAATAGATATTTGGCAGGGCGTTAAACTCTTTGCTTGGCAAGGAGTCACCTATTTATTTTGTTAAATTGAAAATATATTAATGATTTCTTGAAACACTGTCATTAACAATTCGTGGTGTCACAAAAATCAGCAACTCACGTTTATTGTCTGATTTAATATCTTTACGGAATAAACGGCCTAAATACGGAATATCCCCCAGGAATGGCACTTTGGTTTGCTGATTGGCTGTCTGCTGCTCAAAAATACCACCGAGCACGACGGTTTCACCATTATCGACCAGTACATTGGTATTGATCGAGTTTTTGTTAATCGTCAGCTGACCGGTTGGGGTTGGTGCTCCCGGGCTATCACTGGTGATATTCAGGCTCATCTGCACTTTACCATCCGGGGTAATGCTTGGCGTTACGTCCAGACTGAGCGTAGCGTCAATAAACTCTGTTGTAGACACCGCATTGACACCACCACCTTCAGCAGACTGATACGGGATCTGCGTACCTGAAGCCACTTTGGCCTGCTGCTTGTCAGCAGTCAGCACTTTCGGGGTCGAAATTACTTCACCATAACCATCAGCTTGTAATGCAGACAGTTCTAAATCCAGCATAAAGTCAGATAAACTGATTAAACCAAAGGCAATGCGGCTAGCACCTGCACTGGTCACTCCTAAATCGACATTCAGGTTTTGCGGACGTTCAATTTCATACTTCCAACCGCCCGTATCATCATCTTTTTCTGGTTCACGCAAGTTCCACAAGGTCGTATCACTACCACCGACTAACAAGTGATTATTGTTGGTAATCCCTTGTGACAAGATGCCCCACTTGACCCCCATCTCTTTGGTGAAGTCAGTGGTGGCACTCACAATACGTGCTTCAATCATCACCTGTTTCACCGATACATCCAGCAAGTCAATCATGCCGCGAATCTGGTCAATCTTTTGTGCAGTATCATTTATAATCAGGGTGTTGGTTCGTGGATCGACTGACACCGTACCACGTGGACTGAGCAGACTACCGACGCTATCACCAAGTGGATCTGCCCCTGAACCCGAATTTGTACCGCCTCGAGAATTGGATGCGTTTTTACCATCAGTAATCAGTTTCTCAATATCAGCAGCCTTGGCATAATTTAACTGAATATATTCGGTTTGCAGCGGCGCCAGCTTGACGCTTTGAGCAATCGCTTTGGCTTCTTCTTCTTCGGCCTTGATCAGCTCTGCGACGGGTGCAATCCAGATCACATTGCCGTTACGGCGTTTATCCAGATTTTTGGTTTTTAAAATAATATCCAGTGCCTGATCCCACGGCACATCTTTGAGACGTAAGGTGATATTGCCCTGTACCGTATCGGCGGCAACCATGTTAATTCCGGTAAAATCAGCCAGTAACTGCAGCACACGACGCACTTCAATATCCTGGAAATCTAAAGAAATCTTTTTGCCGGTATAGCTTTGTGCTGCACGCGGTTTGAACGGGTTCTTATCTACCGGACGTTTCAGACTGATGGTCAGTTTATTTTCTGCCTGATACGCCATATATTCATAGCTTCCGGCAGACTGAATAGTAATTACCCCATTGCCACCATCATTTTGCGCATCAATGGTAGATACCGGGGTGGCAAAATCATTGACGTTTAAACGGCGTGCCAGATGTGCAGGAATTTTATTACCCAAGGTACGGACAATAATTTTACTGCCTTGCTGTTGTACATCGACCGGGGTATTGCTGCCTGCCAGGTCAATTACTACCTGACCTTCCCCTTCTGCACCGCGCTGAAAGCCGATATTCGATACACCTTGAGCCGTCTGCTGTACCGTCACTGGCGTTACGGCTGCCTGAGTGCTGTTAATTTTAAGAATAAAAGTATTGCCTTCAACACGGGTAGTAAAAGCACCCGCTTCAGCCAGATTAACCGTTAAACGTGCACGCTGGGCATCGGAACTGACATCAACCGAGCTGGCTTCCCGAGTCGCAACCGGAATGCTGGCCTGTTTTAAGGTCTGCTGGGCTTTATCAAAATCCAGCACCAAACGTGATGGCTGCTCAAGCTGATAGGCTGCAGGCTGAGGTGGCAAGCCATTGAACATGACACGAATTTCAGTACCTTGTCCTGGAATTTGCATTGGTACAATATTGGTAATGCTGACCTGCGCATTGGCCACTTGCATGACGGCCATCGCAACAGCGCCCATTGAAAACTGACGGAACAAATTGTTCATTGTAATGCCATCCCCAAAAATAAAATCTTTCACAGTATTATTCATTTTTATTCCTTTAATTTATGGCGCCGGCCCAATCAGTACTAGACTTCTTGGACGTTCAACATACCCTTCGCGACCATCTGGAATAATCTCAATTAAGTCAATTTGTGTCGGTGTGATATTGATGACCCGACCATGATTCAAGCCCATATAGCTGCCGCGCTGAATCCGTTCAATTTCCCCATCTGGAGTTTGAATCAGGGCCAGAATCTCGCCGCGTTGCCCGCGCATGCTACCTTTCATGCTTAAGGTTTCCAGTGCATAGCTTTCTAAAGGCTGCAACTGGCGCGACAGGTTTGGATAAACCCGTTTACCCGCCATAATCTTTAGCTCGGCCGCCAGAGAACTTGGCATAAACGGGCTTTTCAGCTGATGTGCTGCATAGTTAAATACAGGTGCTGGCTCAAAAGTCGGTGCCGGCTCAATCGGCAACGGCGGCTGATTACGGATTTCTGCCATTTGTGCATTCACGGCATCAATACGTGAATCACAGCCTGCAGCCAGTAGGCCCAACACCAGAACCAACGAAAGTTTTTCAAATTTCATCATTGTGCTGCTCCTGTGGCTGGAGTCGTGCTATTCCCGGCCTGTGCATCGGTATTCCCGACATAGCGATAGGTCTTGGCTTTCGCGACATAGGTAATTTGTGGAATATCGGTTTTCTTTTCCTTGTTTTCACCGGCAGTAATAGTGAAATCATGCATGGTCACAATTCGCGGTAAAGCGGCTGTACCGCTCACAAAAGAACCAAAAGCATGATAATCACCGGTGGCTTCAATCGAAATTGGCTGCTCGATAAAGAACTCTTGCTTGATTTCATTTTCCAGACGGATATTTTTAAATCTTAAGCCTGAATTCACGCCCGTAACGTTGACATCTTCAACCAGACCTGGAATTTCGGTTTCTTTTGGCAACTGTTGTAGCTGCTGGTTAAAGTTGGCTTCCATTTCCTGTAACTGCGCCTGATATTGCTGCAAGTTACGCAGTTTGGAATCTTTTTCACGAAACTCATTCAGCAGGTTCTGCTCTTGTGCACGCGCATTGGAAATTGCATCCAGCTTCGGCTTGATGGCCAGGAAATAGCCCAGGAAGGCAATTAAAATAATGATAAAGATCCAGATGGTCAGCTTGACGGAAAACGGCCAGCTGCCATAGTTATTCGGATCTAAGGTATTCCATTGCTGCAGGAATTTATCCAGCGTCATTTTTTTCTTTGGCGCAGCAACAGGATCCTGATTCATTTCTTCATATTGATCGAGACTCATTGTACTGCCCCCGCTGTTGCTTGAGTACCAGACGCAGGTGCTGTGCCTGGAAGTGCAATTTCATCCAAATCTGCCGTTACCACGAAGCTGCCATAGCTTTCTTCTACCCGTGGAACAACCGAACTTGGTGCCTTGTTTTTATTTTCTTCAACGGCCAAGAAAGAATTCATGAAGGCGTTACGATACCATGGCGATGCTTCCAGATTACGCAGGAACTCTGCTACCGTGTTTGGACTTTCGGCCTTGCCTTCAAAGGTAAATTTATTGCCAATACGGGCCACTTTGGTCAAATACATGCTACTTGGGGTAACGCGGACCAGCTCATCGACCAAACGTACCGCGACCGGACGCTGACTTTGCAGACCCTGAATCAGCTTCATGCGCTCGACAATGGCATTACGCTGCTCTTGCAGGCCTTCCAGCGACTTTAACTGTACATCCAGATTCTGGTTGGTACTGATCACCAGCTGATTGGCCTGTTCCTGATCCTGCAGTTTATGATTGTAATAGAACCATGCCAGCGTGACGGCCAGCACCCCAATTAATGCAGCCCCAATACAAACCACAATAAATTCTTTTTTTCGTTTTTCTCTTAGCTCATCACGCCAAGGGAGTAAGTTAATTTTTGCCATTAATCAAAACTCCTCAATGCCAAGCCACATGCCACCATCAATGAAGAGGCATCGCTTTCAATTCTTTTAATATCAATTTTGGAGGAGAAACCCATCTGTAAAAACGGATTGGCAATGGTGACGCGGTAACCCAGTTTTTGCTGTAGTAGCTTGGCCAGGCCTGGAATATTGGCATTCCCACCGGCCAGCAGAATATGGTCAATTTCATTAAACTGCGATGAGGAGAAGAAGAACTGCAGCGAACGTGCCGCCTGCTGCACCACCGCCTCAAGGAATGGCTCCAACACTTCAACATCGTAATCATCTGGCAAGGTACGGCTTTTCTTGGCGCGGCCGGCTTCTTCAAAGGACAGACCATAACGGTTCTGGATTTCCTGGGTCAGCTGCTTGCCACCAAAGACCTGCTCGCGGGTATAGATAATTTTATTGTCTTTGAGTACCGACAGCGTGGTCATAGTATGACCAATGTCTAACACACCAATGGTATTTACCCCCATCGGCAAGGTATCGGCGAAGACTTTAAAGGCATTTTCAATGGCAAAGCTTTCGACATCTGCCACTTTTGGGGTTAAACCGGCCAGTTCAATCGCTTCACAGCGACTCTCGACATTTTCCAGTCGTGTCGCCACCAGCAAAACATTGACCCGGTTTGGATTGGCCAGACGATCAGGCAGCACCTCAAAGTCCAGGCTAACTTCATCTAATGGGAAAGGAATATATTGCTCTGCATCCATCCGGATTTGAACTTCACGTTCGTCATCCGTCATATCGGCATCCATCTCAATGGTCTTGCTAATTACCATTGAGGTTGGAATCGCTAAAGCGGCAGCTGTTGTCGGTGTATTGGCCAAATTAAAGGCACGCTCGAGCGCATCCCCTACAGCTTCAGGATTCAGAATATTTTTCTCAACCACACTGCCCTCTGAGAGCGGTACCAAGGCGTAACTTTCCACCCAGTAACGATCATTCTTTACAGAGAGCTCCAATAACTTAACAGAAGTAGAACTAATATCTACACCTATTAACCCCTTACTCGGTTTACGATATAACCTGCGCACAATAAGTTTTTCCTATTATTTTTTTATCCCCAAAAAAAATGTCATTCACTAAGTTGCTTTGTGGTCTATATTTTTGTACGGATACAATAACTCATCTAACAATCCGTATGGGTAAAGGCTATACTGACCAGCAATTAGTTTGCCATTAGCTCTTATTAAAACTTACTTGTTATGAAAAAGCTATCTTGTTCGGGCCGTGTTCATCCATTTTTTTTGCTCATAATTATTGTGTTAGTTTCCATTCCGATGGGTTTTTATGGCATGTATCTCTATATTGCCCCATCTTTGCCGGAAATGACCACTCTAAAAAAAGCGCCTCTTTTGAAGCCTTTACAAGTTTATAGCACGGATAATCAGTTAATTGCAGAGTATGGTGGCAAACTTTCTGTACCTGTCGAGTACAACCAGATTCCCGAAAAGTTTATCTATGCCTTTTTAGCGGCTGAAGATTCGGCCTTTTTCGAACATAGCGGCATCAGCTTTAAAGGCCTAGGCCGTGCGGTGAGTGAAGCGGTGACCGGCTCTAATGTGCAAACCGGTGGCTCGACCATTACCATGCAGGTGGCCAAGAACTATTATTTAAGCCCGGAACGCACTTTAAGACGCAAACTGACTGAAATTTTTCTAGCCCGAAAAATTGAACAGAACCTGTCCAAAGAAGAAATTCTGACCCTGTATGTCAATAAAATCTTTCTCGGTAAAAATGCTTACGGGATCGCGGCAGCAGCCAAAATTTACTATAACAAAAGCTTGGAAGAACTGAGTATTGCGCAAATGGCGATGATTGCTGGTCTGCCAAAAGCGCCATCACGTTACAATCCAGTGGTCAATCCGGAACGTGCCTTAGAACGTCGCAACTGGATTCTGGGCCGGATGCTGCAACTCGGTTATATCAACCAGAATGAATATCAGGCTGGGATTGCCGAGCCAATTAACCTGGATATGCCGGATCGCAGTATCAGTAATATTCACCCCTATGTTGGGGAAATGGTCCGAGCTGAACTGGTCAAAAAATTCGGCAAGCAGGCGGTTGATTCTGGTTATAAGGTTTACACCACCATTGACAGTAAACGTCAGGCTTATGCCGAGCAGGCGGTGCAAAATGGTCTAGAAGCATATGACCGCCGTCATGGCTGGCGCGGTGCCGAAGCGCATAACCAGCCACTGAGTGACTTTCGTGCCTTTGCCAACACCTATCCCGCACAAGTCACCAAAGTCCTGAACAATTCTTTTGAAGCCCTGATGCAGGATGGTTCTACCGTCACTGTCCCGTGGTCTGGCATGTCCTGGGCGCGTCCCTATCGCAATGCCAATAGTGTTGGCGCAGCACCAAACCGGGCAGCGCAAATTGTCAAAGTTAACGATATTGTCCGTTTACGCCCCAACCAGAACAAAAGTTCCTGGTCACTGGTGCAAGTTCCCAAAGTTCAGGGGCAGCTGATTGCAATTAACCCAAACAATGGCGCGATTGAAGCCATTGTCGGCGGTTATAACTTTTATCAATCGACCTTTAACCGTGCCTTGCAAGGCTGGCGCCAGCCAGGTTCAACCATTAAACCTTTTGTCTATGCACTGGCACTGGAACGTGGCATGACCCCGCACACCATGCTGAATGACAGTCCAATTACCATTGGCAAATGGTCGCCGCGTAACTCGGATGGCCGCTATCTGGGCATGATTCCTTTGCGCCGTGCGCTGTATTTATCCCGAAATACCGTTTCAGTCCGCTTACTTCAAACGGTTGGTCTGGACCGTACCCGCCAACTGTTTATGGATTTTGGCTTGCAGGAAGACCAGATTCCACGTAACTACACCATCGCCTTAGGTACGCCACAGGTGCTGCCGGTGCAAATGGCCACCGGCTATGCCACCTTTGCCAATGGCGGTTATCGGGTACAACCGCATTTTATTCAGCGTATTGAAGATGCGTATGGCAAAACCATCTATCAGGCCAATCCTGAATATGCCTGCATTGCCTGTATCAGCGAAGATGAAAAAAATCCTGAAACGGCTGAAGTAAAAACACCAGATGATGAAGTGATTGAAGTCACCAATCAGTCGATTCAGACCGCAGATGCAGCGCCAGCCAACAAGATTGAACGCAGTCAGTATCGTCAGGCACAGCGTATTTTAAAATCCAGCTCGGCCTATGATATGGCCAATATTCTACGTGATGTGATTCAGTACGGTACCGGACGCGCTGCCCTGCGCATTGGCCGTAATGATATTGGCGGGAAAACCGGAACCACCAACGATGCCAAAGATGCCTGGTTCGCCGGCTTTAATGGTAAACTGGTGACCATTTCCTGGGTCGGTTTTGACCAGCCAACGACTTTGGGTCGTCGTGAATATGGCGGTGTCGCAGCCCTGCCAATCTGGACCGAGTTTATGGGCAAAGCCCTGCAAGGTACACCGGAAGCCTGGGTCAGTCTGGACCGTAAAGGCAACCAGCTAAGCCGCGATAGTGCCAGCAATGACAGCATGGATCAAGAATTACAGCAGCGCTATCGTTCATCACCGCCATTGGCCCGTCCGCTGTATCGTCCTGCACCGGCACCGGTCGCGCCTGCACCGCAGCATGATTTTGATGATTTGCCGGGTGAGGAAATCCTGATTCCGGATGAGGCGACTCCACCACCAATGCAGCCTCAGCCACAGCAACCGGCACAGCCGCAACAACCGGCGCAAAATCAGCAGCAGAATTCTCGCCCTGATGCGATTGAAAACCTGATTGATGAAGTCTTATAAACGCACAACAAAAAGCCCTCAGTTGAGTAATGCCAGTCAGTTAAGCAAATATTAGAAAAATGTAGTAAAAATGAGTGTATGTAAATACGCTCATTTTTTTATGTCTTTATCTGAACATTTAGAATCCACTCTTGAACATGCTCTCCCATCACT